>DASXHF010000236.1:0-15961 GCA_036488775.1 Gemmatimonadaceae bacterium
CGCACGGCACCAGTGGCTGGATCGTGCAATGCCGGAGCTCGCGGCGGAGTAGTCTGGTTGCCATTGGCTGCGCGCGATTGGACAATCGCGATGAAGTGGGACGTTGGAGCGCGGCACCGGAACGATGGTGGTCGACGGCGAGCGATCTAGATCTCGTGCTGCATGCCGTCGACGCGCGCGGGACGCGCTGCATCCCGCATCTGCTTGGCGACTTCGCCTTCGTCATCTGGGATGCGCACGAGCAGGCATTGATTGCTGCGCGCGACGCACTTGGCGTCAGACCTCTGTTCAAGCGCGAGGAGACAGGACGAGTGCTGCTCTCGACACGCGCGGCTTTGCTCGTCCCTGAGAACGAGCGGTTCGACCTCGAGTTCATTGCGGACTATCTGGTGGGCAACCAACCGCCAGGGCGGACCATCTATGCCGGTATTGGTAGCGTGCCGCCGGGAAGCATCGTGCGGTGGCGCTGCGAATCGTCGTCCCTCGAGCGGTATTGGTCGGCCGAGGAGTTCGAGGTCGACGAGCGGATGGCGGCTCGGCCTGCGGAGCAGAGTGAGGCGTTTCGTACGCTCTTCGCCGAGTCGGTGCGAACGCGCCTCGACGGTCGTGGCGATGTGTGGTCGCAGCTTTCCGGTGGGCTCGACTCGTCGTCGATCGTCAGCATGGCGCAGTGGCTCGCCCAGGCGGGGGTGGTCCCACACGGCGTCGCCGGAACAGTGACGCATGTGCCGGGGATGGGTGGCGACGAGCGCGAGTACAGCCACGCCGTCGTCGAGCGATATCTGGTTCGCAACGAGGTGTTGAGCGGATACTGGATGTTGCAAGACGACGAATCGCCCCCGCCGTTGACCGATCTGCCGTATCCGGCCTTTCCCATGTATGCCCGTGACCGGCGCAGTGTGTCGATCGTGCGCGAGGGTGGGGGTCGCGTGCTGCTCACGGGTCATGGGTCGGATCAGTATCTCACCGGCAATCGGTACTTCCTCGCCGACTATCTCGCGGAGGGCCGGTTGCGACAGCTGGTGCGGGAGACGATCGGCTGGTCGGTTGCCGAGCGCCGGTCGGTGTGGCGTACTGGCTTCCAGTTCGCCGTGGTGCCGCACCTTCCCATGCGCCTGCAGCGCCGATTTGCAAAGGGCGGCGCAATTCCGGATTGGATCGCTCCTTCGTTCGCGAAGCGTTTCAATCTGCGCGATCGGTTGCCGCTGGTTCGACAGTTCGCCGTCGCGGGCGGGCGGAAGTTCGACGGACCATCGATCGAGGCGCTGGCGCATTCATCGTCTGGGCCCGCCGGCGGTGTCACCAACGACCTCGTGGAAGCTCGCCATCCCTTCCTTCACCGTCCGCTCGTCGAGTTTGGTCTCCGGCTGCCGCCTTCTTTGCGCATCAGGCCGCGCACGACGAAGTGGATTCAACGGGAGGCGCTGCGCGACATACTGCCCGAGCCCATTCGGATGCGACATACCAAGGGGGCGATCGATGGACGGCTCGAGTGGTCACTCGCCCGAGAGCGCCAGCGTATCGACAGGCTGTTCGAACGCTCCCTACTCGCGGAGCTCGGCTGTATCGACGTCATGAAAGTCCGCCGCGCGTTGGAAGCCGCGCGCGGCGGCGACTCGCCGGCACTCGGCGCGGTCGTTCCGTTGCTCTCGTTGGAGAGCTGGCTCCACGTACGAACCGGTCAATGGTCCCTGGGAATGAGCCATGACCACAGTAGCACACCACGCACGACCGTTGTACGACCACCAACTGCAGTTTCACAGCGGAGGTAGTTATGGACATCAACATGACGAAGAAGACGTACGCGACACCGTCGCTCGCTGCTCACGGCAGTGTGATCGCCAAGACGGAGGACGGACTTCGCTTCCCCCCGAAGGAAGAGGATGGTACGGGGACCCAGGTGAGCTAGTCTCGCCAATTCCCGGGGATCACCGACCTCGCGCAGGAGTACTCGAGTCGCATGCATGTCACCATCAATCTTGGAGGTAGCTATGGAAACGCCCGCAAACCGAAAGGTCTATGTCTCGCCGACGCTCAGCGAGCACGGCAAGATCATCGCACGTACCGAAGCGCATCTGATCAATCCTCCACGCGAGGACGATCTGAGCTACGCGATGGCCTGAGCGCAGCTGACGCATCGCCATTCACCTGAATGGAGCGGAGCATAGCCCTGAGCGGCTATGCTCCGCCGCTTGTCATTGCGGGTTGGGTGTTGGCGGGATTGGTCCGCTAAGATACCGGTCAAACCACGCGAACTTCCGCTGCCACGCGTCCCGAATGTTCGCGGGCGAGTCGAGCCCGTGCCATTCCCCCCAATACCGAGCGAGCTGCGCGCGTTTGCCGAATCGATGAAGGGCCGTGAAGATTCCTTCTATCTGGTCCGTTCCCGTGATGTCCTGATCGCCCTGAATTATCAGAAGTGGTGTCTCGACTCGGTCGAGGTAGTAGAACGGGCTATTTTTGAGATATCGCCAGAGGTCGCTCCAGGGTGGCACTCCCATGCGGAACTGCCCGCCCTCCAGCATCTTCGCGTTCGAGAGAGTCACATATGGGTCATCACGATATCGGTCGGTGACGCGAAAGACCCCATAGAAGCTGATCAGATCAGCAGGACCTACCTCCGCAATCGCCGCGCGGAAACGCGTCGTCGACGTGATCAGTGCGTAAGTGCTATATCCGCCATAGCTTAGACCGGTGACGCCGAGCCGTGCCGGATCGGCGATGCCGAGTTCGATCACGCGATCGACGGCTGGAATGACTCCTTTCGGGATGTCGTTGTACGGGTCGCTCGCCAAGTTCGTCGGCTTCAGCGGCATGCTCGGTACCAGCACCGCATATCCATGAGCCGCGTACAGCATCAGATCGGTATTCAGCGCATCGGTCAGCGACAGCGTGTCGTGAAACACCAAGCCGGCGTAAACACGGGTGATCAACGGATAGCGCTTCCCGGAGACGTATTCGTTCGGCAGCACCAGCACGCCACTCAGCGTGTCACCATCGATCCCTCGATAGGTGATGAGCCGCTGCACGGGGCGCTCGATCGGCGGCAAGTTCGCGTTGATCGAGAGCAGAGTGCTCGCGCTGCCCGCCTGCGTGGCGATGACCCGAGACGTCGAGTCCGTGAACACCGCGAGCGACCGCGAGGACACGTAGTCGACCAACCCGCCAGCTTGCGGCGGAACGGCAACGCGCCGGACACCATCTCCTGTCCCGAGATCGACTTCGTGGAGCTCCGGGTTGTGACCGACACCCACGTCGACGATGAGGCGACCTGGCGTCGCGACCGGCAGGTCCCGGCGCGCCGGCCAGACGATGCGTCGCACCCGTGAGAGGCCGGGCGCAATGCTCCGAGCCTTGGCCAGCTCGACGTCGAGCGTCCATACCCTGCCATCTGCCAAACCCACGAGAAGGCGCGGATCCGCGGTTCGGCTCAAGCTCGTCGGAACGACCGGCATCGCGGCCGTGACGTTGCGCAGTCCTCTCGCCCCATCGATCAGCCACCAGTCTAAGCGCATTGCCGCGCTGTCGTGCGCGCTCGACCTCGACGGGCGCGCGTAGACGACGGGCCGGTCATCCGATCTCCATGTTATGCCAGCCTGCTCGAGAGGCGTCCCGAACGCGGTAATCTCGAGATTGGAGGTATCCCAATCGTCCGGCAATAACCGGCTTACCAAAGCGCTGCCGGCAGCGATGGCGTACAGGCGAGGCGGACCATCCAAGTCGGACGTTCGTCTCGCCAGCACCGCGACCGTGGAGTCGTGCGGCGACCAGCGGATCACATGCTCGAGCGTTTGGGTAACAACCGCGGACACGCTGTCGACCCAACGGACGCCGGGGCGGGACGGGTCGAGATCCACGATCCCGATGCGGAATCTCGACTGCGATCGGGTGAGCCGCCGCTGTGTCGGATCAATCTCACGGCGCTCGGAGGTAAGCACCATCGCGTACCGGCGCGAAGGGCTCAGCACGAAGTAGCGGAGTCCCGAACTGTTCTGCTCCATCGGAATCTCGGCCACCGTTCTCGATCGATCGGAAACGACATCCACCAGCGTCAGTGTACCCGAACGGAGGGTCTGTTTGAGCCCTGGTCCTGTTTCCAGAACACTCACCGTCGGCTCGACGCCTCGCTCGGCCTTTGGCCATGCCGCCATCGCGGCGTGCGTGCCGGCAACGAGCATCTCGTCCACCCAGGAGCGTGTTCCTGAAGGCACGAACATCACCGCGAGCTCCCTCTGACTCACCCAGGCGAACGGATGATTGTTCCAATTGGTCCCGCTCGGATCAGCGCTCGCTGTAAGATCGACGTTGGCCTCGGCCACGCGTTTGAGCGCATCATTCCGTCGACTCCAAACGTAGGCGCGCACCCCACCACCGCCCTTTGTGGAGAGCATGGCGAGATGCTCGCCATCCGGTGACCACGACGGCATCCAGTAACCGGTCGCATCTCGTGCCCCGTTGGTAAGATTGCGTCGCCCCGTGCCATCGGTGCGCACCAGCCAGATATCCGCGTGTCCTTCCGTGAGAACGCCTTGTTGATAGTGCTCCTGCGACGTGGCAGCGCGACGCACTACGATCGCGACCAGAGAACCATCCGGCGACGACACGACGTCGACCACCCGTTCCGATCGAAAGAGATCTTCGACCTCCATCGGTCGCGGCTTGGCGCTTCCCTGCGCCAGCGACGTCGACGTGACGAATCCCATCGATGCCGCCGCCCACGCGAGCGTGAGAGCCATGCGGCGGATTCGCCACGACGCAGCGGTTCCCACGGCCCGTTGGATGGAGCTCGAGAAGTTATGCATCACGATTCAGGCACCCGTGATAGTTGGGGTTGTTGAACTCACTCGCACTCGGTGTAAACGTCACCTGTATTCCGTAGAGTTGCCCGCCCTTGTAGGGACCGGTGGGAAACACGCTCTCGCCAGGCCGCGAGTACTGGCGGATGAGCCGCCGCATGTCGCCGTTCCGATGACCGGTGAGGAACATCCAGAACGCACGCTCGCGAAAGAGTTGGTCGATCCGCGCAGCGTCGCTGGCCTCGAGCGCCAGGGGCGCCAACCCTGGCATCGTCGCTCGCAGCGCGTTGAGCTTCGCCAGCGCACCGGGAGCGTCGCCGCTCGCCAGAAGCGCCTCCGCCTCGATGAGCCGTGCTTCGATGCCACTCGCCACCACGATCGGCGACGTCATGCTCGTGTACTTCGTCTGCATGTATACGTCCGTCACACCATCTGGCCCTTTACCCAACAGTCGCGTCGTCACACGTGGATCGTTCGCGGAGCGGAAGTCCAAGCCGTTGCCGCCCTCGCGGTCAGCGACGGTGGTTTGGATGTTCGAGGCGACCGGCGTGATCGGATTCCCCAGCAGGTTTGGCTGCACCGCGGCCGAATGTTCGGTCGAAAACGTGAACGACGTCGGCACAGCAGCGACGGCCGCCGCGGCAGTCGGGAGCTGGCCGATATCCGCGAGCGCGCGTGCCCGTCCAACGCGCGCCAGATTTAGAATGCGCACGCTATCAGCAGCGTTCACGATTGCCGTGTCGAAGTCCGCGATCGCTCTCGCGTAGATCTGTTCCGTGCTCGATGGTTCTGCGAAAACAGGATCGCCGTCGACGATCGAGCCCAGCGGCACGCCGGAGCAGAGATCCTCGGCGAGGAAGAGCTCCGTATAGCCGGCCAGAGCGTATGCCTGCCCGATGTTGGCTGCCGGCGTTGGCGCAAAGCGCTGAAGCGCGCTGATCGCCTGTCGCAGGTTGACGAGCGTCTGCTGCAGCGCCGCGTACGGATAGATCCCATCCGGATCAGGTAGTACCCGCCGATCCGCCGGGAACCCGGTTGAAACCGTGGAGAACAGCTCGTCGGTCAACGGCGCCGTAACCGAGATCCGGACCACCAAGGCGTTGGTGAACGCAGTGATCGCACCGGCACGGCGCGTTTCGGCCCCGGCGCGATTGTCGAGCGCCGACGGCTGCACCACGTCGGGCGCACGCACGTCGGTGATGCTCGAACAACTCGCCGTGGAGACGATGAGCAGGAGAGCGGTCCACCTGGCAATCCGTGAGGGCTTGTAACACGCCCGAAGATAGAGAGGCATTTGTTCGATATCAGAGGCCGAGGTTGAAGCGGACCGTCCAGTAGCGGCTCTGTGGCGCAGTGGCGTTCTCGCCATAACCCTCCAAGCCGCCTGCCGCCGAGTTCACTTCCGGATCCACGCCTTGGTAGCGTGTGAAGAGGCCGATGTTGCGACCGGCGAGCGTGACGCTTGCGCTCTTGGCACGTACCGCTTGTGCGATCACCGCGGGCGCCACATACGTCACCGAGAGCTCGCGCCACCGCGTGAACGAGGCGTCCTCGTCGAGATAGCCGGCGAGTGTATTGCGGAAGCTTGCGGCAACAGCTCGGGCCTGATCGCCTAGTGGCGTCGATGGATCGTTCACGGCCCGGCAGTTGTTGAAAAAGGTGCAGCGATTGACCTCGCCGATACGACTTCCCGTGAATCCTCCGCGGTAGTCGAACTGCGTCGAAATCCGCAGTCGCCCGTCCAGGAACGACAACGTGCTGCCGAACGTGATCTGCCGCGTCGGAATCGATGAGCCGAGGTAGACGATGCTGTCGCCGACCTGCACTTCGCTCGACTCGATCACGCCGTTGCCGTTGGTGTCCGAGAACCCGAGGATCGGACGATCGAACCGCCCGAAGAGCGGATAGTCCTGCGCAATGCCGGTCGGTGACGGAGTGAGCGGGCGCGGAAGACCGGTCGTCGTCAATCGCTCCACGCGGTTGCGATTCCACGAGCCGTTCAGGTTCACGTCCCAACTGGTGCGACTCCGGTCGACGAGCCGCACGTTGAGGAGCGTCTCCACACCGCGATTCCGGACCGACCCGACGTTCTCCTGTCGGCTCGGCACTCCCACCGACGCCGGCAGCGGTTGGTTCACGAGCGCGTCGTTGCTCAAGCGGTCGTAGAACGTTGCCTCCATCCGCAGGCGCCCGAGCAGCTCCGCGTCGATCCCAACCTCGAACTCCGCCTGCCGTTCTGGCTTCAGGTGCGGATTACCGATCGCTGACAGCACTGCCCCGGTCGTGCTCGTCCCGTTGACCAACGCCCCCGCCAGCGTCACCAACGGGAGAGCGGCCGTGGGGCCTGGTTGCACCCCCGATGCGCCGTACGCCGCTCGGAGCCGCGCGCTCTGCACGAGGCCGGTCGATCGGTCGCTGACGAGCCACGACACGCTTGCCTTGGGATAGAACGCGGTACGGAAGTCCTGACCGAAGGCGCTGCCGCCGTCGGCGCGCATTGCGCCCGTGATGAAGAGACGGTCCCGCCAATTCAGCGTCTCTTCGACATACGCGCCCGCAACGACTGACTCGACGTTCTGTTCCGCGCTACTCAGCGTCGCCGCGCCTGTGACGGTTTCCGATCCTGGAGGCAGCGTGGTCGCCGAGGCAGTCGTCCCCGCCAGTTTGCGCCGGTTGAGCTGCGCACCTACGGACGTGCGCAGGCTCGACCCTTCGTAGGGAGCATAGAGTGCCGACCCCCCCAGATCCGCGCTGTACAGCATGATGTCGGCGCGACTATTCAGCCGCCGGCCATTCCGGTTCGTACCGAGAGGGCCTTCATTCCGGCGCTGCAGCGCGTCAAAGAAGTTGCTGGAGAAGTCGGTGCCGACGGTCGCTCGCGTCGACAGCCAGTCGCGTGGCCGCCAATTGGAGTTCAAGCTCGCCGTATAGCGTGTCGTATTCTCCCTGCTCCGCACGGCGAACAACTCACCGGGTCTCCCGACGAATCCGGACCACCCGTCGGTCGCATCGCGATAACCACGCCCCCAGTATCCTGCCTGAAAGATGTCGGTACCCGGGATGCGAGCGTCGCTCGCGACGTACCCAATGGCGAGACTGGCGTCGCTCGTTCCGCCGTTCGAAGCCATCGCATTCGCCCGAAGATTGATCTTCTGCAGACCGTTCGGCCGAATCTGCTCGTCCGGCAGCGACGCGACACCCCGCTCCGTCTTGATGCGATCCTGCTCCGCATCCGGCATGCGGAGAAAGCCAACCTCCTGCTGATAGCCGCCCGAAAGAAAGTACGTGAACCGGTCCGCCCCGCCCGCAACCTGCAGCCCGTACTCCTGCTGTGTCCCCCTTCCAAGCGGTGTCGTCGCCGCATCATTGAGTGGATTGAACGTCGTGAGGCTGTCGATCACACACTGCCCCGCTGCGACCTGCAGCAGGAGGCATTGCTGGATCGCACCGGTTGCCGCGCTACGCCCCCAACTGTAGTAGCTATCCAGCGCCCGCGGCTGTTGACTGATCCCCCCTTCCATGTGCGCACTCCACGTCGCCGGACCTGGTCGCCCGCGCTTCGTTCGCACGACGATCACACCGTTCGCCGCATCGGTTCCGTAGAGCGTTGCCGCCGAGGGACCTTTTACCACCTCGATCGATTCGATCTCGTCCGGATTCAGATCGTTGAGCCGTCCGCCGCGCTGGCCGTATCCACTCACGACGCTCCCCGTGCTGTTCTCCGCGCGAGCCCCATCGACGATGAGCAATGGATCGTTGCTCAACGCCGCGCTGTTCAGCCCACGGATGCGCACGCGAGGCGACTGTCCACTCAATCCACTGTTCTGCACCACCTGCACACCCGCCACTCGCGCGTTGAGCACGTCCGTGAGCGTCGCGACCGGCGCCTCCTTCACCAGACTGTCCGCGTTGATCACCCCGATCACGTTGCCAACCTCGAGCCGTCGCTGCGGTCCGGTCACCGTCGTCACCACCTCGTCGAGCTGCGACGCCACTGGCACGAGCGCGAGGTCGACCGCCATGCTGCCGCTCGCCGGCACGTCGACCGTCCGCATCGCCGGCGCGTATCCGATCCGCCGCACATGGACGGTATGCGTGCCGACCACCACATCGGCAAAGAGAAATTGTCCCGCATCGTTCGACGTCGCTCGCCGTATCCCCTCGTCCAGGGTCACGAGCGCCGAAGGAACGGGTGCATGGGTGGTCGAATCGATCACCCGACCGTTGATCGACGCCAGTGTCGGCGGCTCAGGCACCAGCGGCATCTCGCGAGTCGCGCGACGCACGAGGATCACCTGTCCCGATGCTGTCTCGCGTGCCTCGACGTTGGTTCCATGAAGGAGCTCATTGAGCGCTTCGCGTACCGTGGCTCCGCGGGGATGCGCCGACACTCGTTTGTTGAGCGGCAGTGTGCTGCTCGAGTACACGAGTGACACGCGACCCTGTGCCGCCACCGCTTTGAGCGCGTCGCCCAGTGGTACGTCGTCCAGATCGAGCGTCACCCGCCACGGAACCGCGGCACCACGCTGATTCGGCGTTCCGAGATTCGCCCGCGGATCCTGCGCCCAGGCTGGCGCGACGAGCAGCAAGACCAACGCGCCCACCGCCCACGTCCAACTCACTCCCGACGCATTTCGCATCGCAGATGGTCTCCGGTCTCGGTCAGGTGTATCCGCCAGCGCGGTGTCGCGGCGGATTGTGCGCAACGCGCCGCGTTGCGGCGGCGTGGTCTACGGAGAGCGCGCGGCTCGGTGGACGATCACCGTGTCGCCAATCCGCTCGAACCGGACGTCGAGCACTGGCGCCAGCGCGGCGAGCATGTCCGACAACGATGTATTGGTGAACGAACCAGTTAATCGGCGCGTTTCGACCGACGCATCGGTGATCCGGAAGTCGGCGTGATACCAGCGCGCCAGCTCGGCCACCACGTCCGCGAGCGGTGCATCGTCAAAAGCCAGCCGTCCTCGTGTCCACCCGAGATACGTCGCGACATCGACGTGCTGCACCGACGGCACTGCCGTTCCTCTCGCAAGACGCCCAAGCTCTCCAGGAGACAGGATGGCCCTCGGCGCGGCTACTCCCCCCGTCGTGGCCGCGCCGAGGGCCACTTTCCCTTCCGCGACGACGACGCGGACGGTCGAATCCTCAGCGTATGCGCGTACGCCGAACGCGGTCCCCAGATCCTCCGCCGTCGCGTCGCCGGCGTGTACGCGGAAGGGCCGCCGTCCATCGTGAGATACTTCGAAGTAACCTTCTCCAACCAGATACACGTCGCGTGCACGAGCGCCGAACGGCACGGGATAGCGAAGCGTGCTCACTGCCCCGAGCACGACCCGTGTGCCGTCGTCGAATCGCAACGTGTCACGCTGCCCGCGACCGGTCGCTGCTGTGCGCATCACGACCGGGTTGCGGGTCGCCGTGTGCAGTGGTCCGAGTGCTTGCCAGATCAGCGTGCCGCCAAGTGCAATTACAAGCGAAGCGGCAGCAGCACGCGGCCACGGGCTCCGACGTGGTGCCGACCGGGCAACAATCACCCAGGGCGCAGACACACGAGCCGGCGTCTCCTCCAACGCTCGGCCGGCTGCCATCATCGCCGACTCGACAATCGTACGATGCATGGGATCCGCAGCGAGCCATCGCTCTACCTGCGCTCGCTCATCGTGCGTGCATTCGCGTCCTAGGTATCGGAAGAGCAACTCCCAATCCACGTCAGTCATTGCGCTACAGTTGCGGGACAAGAGGCCGGATTGTCTGCCGGAACCGGCAGTCGGCAGCGCCTCCTTCTCGCATGTAACAGCGGCCGGCGGCCGGACTACGTAGTCGATCTATCGAGACCCTGGCGTCCCTCTATACCCGCGCAGTAGCGCGGGCAGTTGTTCACGTAGCGCCTTGGTTGCGCGCGCGATGTGCACCTCGACGGTGCGCGGCGAGATGCCGAGCCGCCGCGCGATCTCCGCCGTCGTTAGTTGCTCGCGCAGCCGCAACGCCGCCACTTGGCGCTGTCTCGCTGGCATCGTACGGAGGACTCGTTCAATGGCGCGGGTGATCTCGTCCGCATCGAGACGCGATTCGGCGTCCGGCGGCAGTGCAGGCTCGTCACTCGTCACGCCGCACGGCAGGCTCGCGTGACGGCGATCGTCGTGACGCTCGCGTTTCAGATGATTCAACGCGCGGGAACGCGTCGCGACGTAGAGATACGCGCGTGTGTCGGGCCCGATCTCGACGCGGCCCCATGCGCGCCAGAGTCGAAGAAAGACGTCTTGGACGAGATCCTCAGCCGTCTGTCGAGACCGCACGATCCGTTGCGCGTACCGCCGCAACGCCTCAGCGTGCATCTCGAAGAGGTGCCGGAAAGTCAACGAGTCGTCGCCTGGCGTGTCACTCACTGGTGTCGTGGCGCCCCCGTACTGTCACGTATGGGTAGCACACTCTAAATGGTGGCTTGATATACACATCCAGCATATATGCTGTAGAGCCGAACGCGACGGTGGGCCACCGTTCGCCGGCGATGATCACGATCCAGGAAAAGCTCGGGCGGGCCATCCGGCGCCTTCGCGCCGAGGCCGACTATTCGCAGGAATCCTTCGCCGCCGCCGCAGGCGTGCACCGCACCTACATGGGACTGGTGGAGCGAGGCCGAGTCGCGGCAACCATCATCACCATCCAAAAAATCTCCGCCGCCCTCGGGATCACCGCGAGCCAATTGCTGGCGGAGGCGGAGCGCGAGCGCTGAGCGCAAGTGCGGCCCCGATGTCCGGTCGCCGCAGAGCATAGCGTGTTTCGTACGCTATGTAAAGAGTGTCTACTTATACGGTGACTATCCATACGCTGTAGATGCAAACAGGTCGGCTCGCCAGCGTTGACGAATGCCGACGCTACGCGAGAAGTTGGGCAAGACCGTACGCCGCCTCCGCACGGAGGCGGGCTTCTCCCAGGAGAGCTTCGCCGATGTCTGTCACTTCCATCGTACGTATATCGGCTCGGTCGAGCGTGGTGAAACCAACATTTCGCTCGACAATCTCGAACGGATCGCGCGCGCACTGAAGGTGTCGGTCGCTCGATTATTCACTGAAGCGGACCAGCTTCGATAGCCGCTCAGCCACGGGCCAATGCCGTGCAACACGATGGGCCCGCGGCGGTAGATCAGTGCTCAAGTCGCGCGCGGAGCAAGCACGTTGTCCCGACGTGCTTGCTCGACGAGGCCCGCGAACAGCCTCACGAACGCATCCACTTCTGAGCGCGGCAGCGAAAAGTCCGCCTCCGTGCTGGTCCGAGATTCGTGCGGCCGGGCGCCATGACGCTCGAAATGGAGAAACACGACATCTCGATCGGCTCCGGATTCGCTCTCCGGTACGGTAAGCGACGCGGACCACCAGGCGGAAACCCCGACCGAGATCGCACCGAGCGATCGGCGTTCGCTGCCCTCGTCCTCGTATTCCTGCGAGCGTTCCCAGACGCGTTGCGCAACGGCGCGACGCAGGGGTCGAGACCCATGGGCCGTCATCCGAAACAGCGGAACAGCCACGACAGCAGAGGACGGAGACATACACGCTCCTGCATGAAGGAGAGGCTGATGCCCCTATTCGTACCTCACTATATACCGAATAAACACCGAAAACAAGATGCCGTTATCGCCCTGCCGCAGAGTCCAGGCTGCGATGAATGCATTCGCTGATACGTACGCTGAGCCCCCTTTCGGTCGGCAAGCTCGACGATGCACCATACCGTCGTTCGGCCGGATAGGACGGTAGAATTCACGCTCTGCCCGCTCGGCATCGATCCCTCTGTAATTAATCGCGCCCCCGAGCGCGCCCGGACTCGTCCGTGCTCCCCTGACCCATTCATTCATGAGCAACCACAGCTGGCAAACGAAGCTCATTCACACCGGAGCCAGCGTTCCATCCGGCTATCGCTCGCTTATCACGCCGGTCTATCGTGGTTCCACGACCCTTTTCACGCACGCCGCCAACGCCGATGACGATTGGCGTCAGGACCGTATGGGATACACGTACGGGCTCTATGGCACGCCGACCACGTTGGAGCTCGCGGCGCGCGTCGCGGAGCTCGAGCACGGCCATCAGACATTTCTCACGCCCGGCGGACAGGCTGCCATCGCGCTGATCTACTTCGCCCACGTGAGCGCCGGCGATCACGTCCTTGTACCCGATAGCGCCTACGGTCCCAACCGCGGCTTCGCGAGGAAGGTGCTCGCCCGATTCGGCGTGACGGTGGATTTCTATCCGCCAACCATCGGGGCGGACATCGAGTCTTTCATGCAGCCCGCGACCCGCCTGGTCTGGTGCGAGAGCCCGGGCTCGGTGACGATGGAGGTACAGGATGTCCCCGCCATCGTAGAGGTTGCCCACCGTTGCGGTGCCCTCGTCGCCCTCGACAATACCTACTCTGCCGGCGTGTACTTCGACGCCTTTGCGCACGGCGTCGACGTGACGATGCAAGCCCTCACGAAATACATTGGTGGCCACAGCGACCTGCTGCTCGGTTCGGTGACAGTGCGTGATGACGCGGGATACGAGCGTATTGGCAGTGTGCTGCAGCTCCTCGGTATGGGCGTCTCGCCGGACGACTGCTCGCTAGCATTGCGCGGCATGCAGACTCTCGCCGTGCGGCTCGACGCCCTCCAACAATCCACCCTCGCCGTGGCGCGCTGGCTAGCCGCTCGACCCGAGATCGAGCGCGTACTGCACCCCGCCCTCCCCTCGTGCCCAGGGCACGACTTGTGGCGCCGCGATTTCACCGGTTCAACGAGCATCTTCTCGATCGTGTTTCACGAGGTGTACTCGAAGGAGCAGATCCTGCGCTTCGTCGACGAGCTGGAGCTCTTCGAGATCGGCTACAGCTGGGGCGGTGTGACGAGTCTCGCGATGCCACACTTCGCTCCGCCGCGAAACAAGCCGACAGTGCGACCGAATTCGCTCGTTCGTCTCAATATCGGCCTGGAGCGAACGGAGGATCTTCTTGCCGATCTGGACCGTGCGCTTGCGACCCTGCGTTAGGCGTCCCCGCCTTCCGCAACGCGCCAAGCCGATGTGAGTGGGTGCCGTGACAATATCTGATACCCATCGGACCATCGACGCCGTCTGGAGAATCGAATCGGCAAAGCTGATCGCCGGCCTGACGCGAATGGTCGGTGACGTCGGCGTGGCGGAAGATCTCGCGCAGGACGCTTTGGTGGCCGCGCTCGAACGTTGGCCGGAATCGGGGATCCCGGACAATCCGGGTGCGTGGCTCATGGCGACGGCGAAGCATCGCGCGCTCGACACGCTCCGTCGCCACAAGATGATGGAGCGCAAGCACGGAGAGCTCGGGTACGAGCTGGATGCGCGACAGGACACGACCATCCCGGATCTTGACGCGGCGATCGACGATCACCTCGGCGATGATCTTCTGCGGCTGATGTTCATGGCATGTCATTCCTTGCTTTCCACGGACGCCCGCGTCGCGTTGACTCTGCGTCTGCTGGGCGGACTGACGACTGAGGAGATCGCACGCGCGTTCCTCGTTCCCGAACCGACCATCGCGCAGCGAATCGTGCGCGCCAAGCGAACGCTCACCGACGCACGGATTGCGTTCGACGTTCCTCGTGGCCGCGAGCTCGACCTGCGATTGGCGTCCGTGCTCGAAGTGATCTATCTGATCTTCAACGAAGGGTATTCCGCTACCGCCGGTGAGGATTGGGTCCGCCCGGCCCTGTGTGAAGATGCGTTGCGGCTCGGCCGCATTCTCGCCGAGTTGATGCCGGGCGAGCCCGAGGTCCAGGGTCTTGTGGCATTGATGGAGATCCAGGCATCCCGCCTTCGGGCGCGTGTCGGGCCCGCCGGCGAGCCGGTGCTACTGCTCGATCAGGATCGCGGACGGTGGGATCAGCTGCTCATTCGTCGCGGGCTTGCGGCGTACGCGCGCGCCGAAGCCGCGAGCCGAACGCATGGTCGGTATGCGTTGCAGGCTGCCATCGCAGCCTGCCACGCGCGGGCGCAAACCGCCGAGGACACCGACTGGATCCGCATCGCCTCGCTGTACGATGCACTCGCTCGACTCGCTCCCTCCCCCGTCGTGGAGCTGAATCGCGCCGTCGCGCATTCCATGGCTTTCGGGGCAGCGGTGGGATTGGAGCTCGTCGACGCGCTCGCCTCGGAACCGTCGCTCAAAGAGTATCATCTCCTGCCCAGCGTGCGCGGCGATCTGCTGGCGAAGTTGAGTCGGCATGACGAAGCGCGACTCGAGTTCCAACGCGCCGCATCGCTCACACGGAACGCGCGCGAGCGAGCCCTGCTTCTCGAGCGGGCATCCCGCTGATCCGCCGTCGACATGTGACCGCCGATTACGATTGAGGAGAGCCGGCCCGCGCACCTGGTGATCAGCGTCACTGCATCGCGGACGGCGATGCTGCAGGATCACGCGCCACGGCTGGCACCTGTACGTTGCCTCTTACGACTGGAACGGATGGAGTCGGATCACGATGGGCCCCTCGGCGGCGGCAACATCGATGTCGGACGCCCTCACCCCCACCACGCGGTGCACGCCCGCCATGAGCTCATCGCGCATTTCCGCCAGCGCCTGAGAAGCGACCATCCAGAGCTCCCCGAACAGGAGGCGGCGCAGGTCGCGGAGTTCGTGGCCGATCTCCATGAAACGGCGATCCGCCTCGAGCAAGATGGGATGGCGGCCGTGTCTCGCCATACGCCGGACTCCGACCAGACCGATTCGTCGATCACCGGCGACCCGACCGCGGCACCACGGAGTTCTCGCCTAGACGGGTAACGGCGCGACGGCCTACGGCGTGGTCCGGTGTCTGGTCGATGGGGGCGAAGGCCGTGCAGGCGACCGTCTGGATGGAGACAGAAACGGCGGCCATCTTGGGACGGCCGCCGTTTCTCTTATAGATGTTGTCTTCGCTCTGCGGTGTGCGCGAGTGGCCAGGGACGGAATCGAACCGCCGACACGCGGATTTTCAGTCCGCTGCTCTACCAACTGAGCTACCTGGCCCCGGCGCAGTCGCCCGCGCCGCCAAACCGTTTTCACGACCCAGTCCATCAGTCTAACGGACTCCCCCCGCGCATGGAACTCCCGCCCATGCGACTGCTCTTTCTATCGCCGATCCGCCACGCGCCGCGCCACGTCGTCGATGAGCTTCCGCTCGGCTCGGC
>DASXHF010000240.1:0-50926 GCA_036488775.1 Gemmatimonadaceae bacterium
CGTCGAGGCGGAGGTCAGGTCCACCCAACTGCCCGACGGAAGCGTGCTCTGCGCCGTTCGCGCCACCGCGCCGCGCGCCGTGGACGAGGAGCTCCGCGACTCCGAAGCGCGCTTCCGCACCGTGGCGGAAAACGTCAACGCAGGCCTCGTCATTACCGATCTGGAAAACCGTGCGGTGTACGTGAACGGCTATTTCTGCCGCCACACGGGCTACCCGGCCGAGGAGCTCATCGGGCGCGATCTCACCGTCGTACTCCTCTCACCCCGCGAGTCCGCGTTGAACGCGCTTCGACTCCAACAGCGGCTCTCCGGCCGACGCGAAGTCTACGAGGCGGAGCACCGACGCAAGGATGGAAGCTCGTTCATGGCCGAGATCTCCGCCTCGCCGCTGCAGGACGGGGAAGGGCGCATCATCGGCACCGTCGCCGTGGTGATCGACGTGACCGCGCGCCAGGAGTGGGAGCGCGACCTGGCGGAGCGCGAGTACCGGTACCGCACGTTGTTCGAGGTCATTCCGCTTCCGGCATGCGTCTACGACACCGACACGTTCCGGTTCCTCGCCGTGAACCCCGCCGCCGTGAAGCACTACGGGTACTCGCAGGACGAGCTCCTTTCCATGTCAATTCTCGACGTGCAGCACCCCGACGGACGCGAGGCCGTGCGGGAGATGATCCTGGCTCGGGGCGACGCCGAGCCGGTGCCGTCCACGCCCCGGCTGTCGCACCACGTCAAGAAGGACGGCACGCCGATCGACGTCGAGATCACCTCGCACCCGCTCGAGTACGAAGGGCGGCACGCTCGCCTCGTGCTGGTCCGCGACGTCACCGAGCAGCTGCAGATGCGCGCGATGGAGCGCGAGATCGGCGCCCAGCTTCTCCAGGCGCAGAAGATGGAAGCCGTGGGTCGCCTGGCCGGTGGAGTGGCGCACGACTTCAACAACCTGCTGAGCGTGACGCTCACCGCCGCCGCCGCGCTCGACGAAACGCTCCCCGCGGAGAGTCCGCTGCGCGAGGAGGTGCGCGACATCCGCGATGCCGCCGAACGCGGTGCCGTGCTCACGCGGCAGCTGCTCGCCTTCGGTCGCAAGGAGACGCGCGCGCCCGCGCTGCTCGATCTGAACGACGTCATCGCCAACGTCGAGCGGCTGTTCGCGCGCGCACTCGGCAGCGGCGTCACGCTGGTCGTGCATCGCGGGGATCGCGCGCTGCGCACCGTGGCCGACGCGAATCAGCTGGAGCAGGTGTTGATGAATCTCGCCATCAACGCGCGCGACGCGATGCCCGATGGCGGCACCGTCGTCCTCACCACCGGCGAACGAGACCTGACTGCCGGCGACGCCGAGAAGCTCGGGGTCGCGGCTGGACGGTACGTCACGCTGGAGGTGGCGGACACCGGCGTCGGCATGGACGAGGAAACACGCTCGCGCGCCTTCGAGCCCTTCTTCACGACGAAGGGGCCGCAGCACGGGACCGGGCTTGGGCTGGCGGCGGTCTATGGAATCATCCGCGAGACATCCGGTGCCGTGACGCTCGCCAGCACGCCCGGTCAGGGCACCTGCGTCACGATCTACCTCCCGGAGCAGGCCCTCCAGGCCGGACCCGCCGGCGTGGCGAGCGGCGTGACGCCGCGACGTGTGCTCCTGGTTGACGATGAGCCGCGAGTGCGCGTGCAGGCCCGGCGTCTGCTCGAGCGCTCCGGGTACGTCGTGTTCGACGCGGCTGACGGCGCCGACGCGGAGCAGGAGTTCGAGGCGCGCCGCGGCGAGGTGGACGTCGTCGTCACCGACGTCGTGATGCCGGGCGTGGGCGGCGTCGAGCTCGTGGCCCGGCTTCGCCGTCGCGACCCGAGCGTCGCCGTCGTGTTCGTCTCCGGCTTCACCGCCGAGAATCGCCAGCTGCCGCTCGACGATCGAACGCTGTTCGTGCCAAAGCCGTATACCGTGGCCTCGCTCTGCGAGGCAATCGAGGCCGCCGTTGCGGGATGAGTCGTGGCGCGCTCCCACGCGCGGAGGGAGCAGGGCTAGATTTCGGTATGAGCGACTTCGCCGATGACGGCCCGGAGGAGCGGCCCGACAACCGATCAGAGGAGCAGCCACCCGAGCCGCGCGGTCCATTCACGCGGGACAATCCGCTGACGTTCATCGTCCCCGAGCCGCTCCTCCTCCGCATCGAACGGCTCGATCGTCCGGGTGCCTCACCCGACGAACAACCGGTCGCCTTCACGCGCGCCGGCCCGCGTGACGTCCTCCTCGCGGTGAACGCGTACCCGAAGCAGCTCGTCGACGCATTCTTCGCGAGCGATGCGTTCGGGGAGCCGGTCATCGTCGTCGGGGCAGCGTGGGAAGAAGACGGCGGCGTGCGCGGCGAGCTCTCCACGCTTCTTCCCGAGCGGACGATGCGCGCCATTCAGGAGAGCGTGTCGCCCGAGGACGAAGATGACGACGACGATGACGAGAACGCGCCGTGGGCCGCGTCGGCCAACCGGGGCGGGACGTCATACGAAGAAGCCGTCGGTAGCGACGATGATGAGGACGAGGACGGCGACGATGACGACGACGATGGAGAAGGCGACGATGGCGACGAAGACGCCGAGCCCCATTTCCCGCTCGTGATCGGAGCGGTGCTCCGTTTTCCGGAAAATCGGAAGTTCCCCGGTGACTTCGAGCTCGAGGTCGACGATCTCATGCGTTCCATCCTCGAGGGACGCGCGATGGACGCTGCCGAGAAGCGCATCGACAACCTGCTCGGCGGAATCTGAACGGGGAAGCAGGCTGCACGGAAGGCGCACGGCACGAAGCTTCCTATCATGAATCGCTCGTAGCTCGAATCGGCAACGGCCGAGTGCGCATCGGCCGACGGATCAGTGAAGCAGAAGGTGACGTTGTGGCGTGGAGCGTAGATGCGGCGGGTCATGTCTTCCCCGCCAAAGGCGGGGCGGCCGACGAGCCATACCCCCACGTCGTGATCGACCGCAGCGGCGTGGAGTGGTCGGTTCGCGAGGTAGAGACCCCTCAGCCCTGGGCGCGCGGCGCGCGCTGCCTGGTGCTCAACTCACGCGAGTGCGTGCGGCGCATCTGGAAATTTCCGACAACCTGGCGCATGCTCGACGCCGACGCTCTGCTTCGGCTCGGCGTCGCGGAATAGCGACGTCGTTTCTCCCTCCGAAAAAGTGGGAGGAGCGGCACGAAGATCTCGATCGGAGCCGATCCGGCCGTTCAGAGTTTTCTGCCTCTCCCGCCCCTCTCGCCTCCCTCCGGTTTTTCGACCGGGAAACTACCCGCGCACATGGATCGTAGTGAGCCTCGGCCGTCCAACCGGAGCCCCTCATGCGCAAACTGCTCAAGTTCCTCTTCGTTGCCTTTCTGATCTGTTTCGTGGTCGCGCCCGCGGCCTTCCTGCTGTTCGTCGTGGCCATGGCGTTCCTCGGCGTTGCCATCGGGATCGGATCCGCGATCGTCGGGCTCGTCCTCGCCGTGCTCAAGGTCGCGCTGATGGTGCTGTTGCCCATCGCCGCATTGTGGTGGGTCGCGAAGAAGCTGCTGGCGCCCGAACGCTCCTACTGAGCGTCCCAGCCGCTGTCGCAACGGTCGGTCCGCGCTAGCGCGGACCGACCGTTTACCTTCGACGTATGGATACCCATACATCGCGTGACGGCGCGCTCCCTCCTTCGCCAGGACTCGCCGAGGAAGAAGAAGTCCTCGACATCCACGCCCCGCCTGACGTATTTCCGGTTGATCGGCGCACCGCGGTCCTCGCCGGACTCGCCATCGCGATCGCCATCGGCGCTGGTCTGGTCGCACAGCTACTGACCGCGCTGATCGCGCTCATCACCAACCTCGCCTTCTATCATACCATTTCGCTCGCCCCGCGCTCGCCAGCCGGGGCGCATGTGGGCGCGTGGGTGGTCGTCATCCCGATAGTCGGCGCGCTTGTCATCGGCGTGATGGCGCGCTACGGCTCGGCGGCGATTCGCGGCCACGGCATCCCCGAGGTGATGGAGCGGGTGCTCTACGGCGAGAGCCGCATTCCCGCTCGCGTGATGGTGCTGAAGCCCCTCTCCGCCGCCGTCGCGATCGGCACAGGTGGACCATTCGGCGCCGAGGGGCCGATCATAGCCACCGGCGGCGCGTTGGGCTCGCTTGTCGGCCAGCTCGTGCACACCAGCCCGGACGAGCGAAAGACCCTCCTCGCAGCCGGCGCGGCGGCGGGCATGTCGGCCACCTTCGGAAGCCCCATCTCGGCCGTGCTGCTCGCCGTCGAGCTGCTGCTGTTCGAGTACCGCGCGCGCTCGCTCATTCCCGTGGCGCTCGCGTCGGCTACCGCCATGGCGGTACGCATCGCCTTCCGCGGCGGCGGTACCGACTTCGCCATTGGTGCCCTCGCGCCGTCGCACGGTGAGGCGCTCGTCTTCTACACCCTCATTGGCGCCTGCGTCGGCGTCGCCGCCGCGTACATCACCCGCATGACGTACGCGATCGAGGACCTGTTCGAGCGCATCCCGCTGCACTGGTCATGGTGGCCCGCCATCGGCGCGCTCGTGCTCGGTCTCATCGGATTCGTCGAGCCGCGCGTGCTCGGTATCGGCTATGAGAACATCAGCGCCATCATCAATCTCCAGCTCGTCGGCGTCGCGCTCGCCGTCTTCGTCGTGGCCAAGCTGATCGCATGGTCGGTGTACCTTGGCAGCGGCACCTCCGGCGGAACGCTGGCCCCTCTTTTCACCATCGGGGGAGGGACCGGCGCGCTTCTCGGCACCGCGGCTGCCACGCTCGCTCCGGCGGCGCACATCGATCCGCGCATCGCCGGCCTGGTGGGCATGACGGCGATGTTCGCCGGCGCGTCGCACGCCTTGCTCGCCGCGATCGTTTTCACCTTCGAGATCACCCGCCAGCCATTCGGCCTGCTCCCCTTGCTCGCCGGAGGCACGGCCGGCTACTTCGCGTCGCTGCTCATCAGTCGGAACTCCATCATGACCGAGAAGCTCGCGCGTCGAGGCGCGACCGTGCGTGTGGAGTACACGGCCGACTATCTCGCGCAGTGTCTCGTTCGCGACGTCGCGCTGCCCGACGTCGTGTCGCTACGTACGAGTCAGACTCTGGGTGAAGTGCGCCGCTGGCTCACCTCGGGGGCCAAGGGAAGCACCCATCAAGGATTCCCCGTGCTCGACGATGCGGGGTTGCTCGCCGGTGTGCTCACGCGCCGGGATCTTATCGGGAGCGACCGCGACGAGGCGGCTCTCCTGGCCAGCCTGATACGTCGCGTGCCCGTGGTCGTGTTCAGCGACAACACCCTGCGTGATGCCGCCGATCAGATGGTTCGCGCCGGCGTCGGCCGCCTGCCGGTCCTGGAGCGCGGCATGGCTCGGCACGTCGTCGGCATGATCTCGCGCTCGGACCTGCTGGGCGCCCATGCGGGCAGGCTCGACGCCGGGCAGCGGCAGAGGGTGAAGGTGAAGCTCTAGTGCTGTGACGCCGGGCCTCGCTCGGCTGTCTTTGGGTGTCCGCCCTCTTGCCCGCCCTGCCCAAGTGACCACCCCGAGACAACTCGGGCGACGCTCGAGCGTCGCCGTGCTGATCGTGATCGCGGCCGCGGTCGCGATCCTCGGAGTGCTCGTCACTCAGACGTCGCAGCTCCTCGACCACGTGTCGCACCCCGATGCGGCTGAACGCATCGAGCGCCTCGTGCTGGTGGAAGCGTCGTGCGTGATCCTGCTGCTCACCGCGCTGGGGCTCGGCATGCGCCACGCCGTGACGCCGGCATATCAGCGACTGCAGCGGACCGTCGACGCGCTCGAGGAGAACGAGTCGCGCATGCGCGCGGTGCTCGACGCGATGGACGAGGGAATGCTGCTCATCGATGCGGACGGACGCCTCCTGGCCTGGAACCGCAGCGCTCAGCGCGCCCTCGGGCTCGGCACCGCTGGCCAAGCCGACGCGAGCCTGTCCAGCTTACCGGGCGAGCTGCTCGACGAGCGCGGCGGCCCGAAGCCGACGGACGAGCTGCCGAGCCAACTCGCGATACGATCGGGGGAATCACTCTCGGACGTGATCATAGGCGTGCGCTCCGAGGGGGGCGAGGTGCGGTGGTTCTCCGTGAACACGCACCCGATCTTCCGGGGCCAGGGCGAGCACCAGCCACACGCCGCCGTCTCGATCTTCCGTGACATTACCGCCCAGCGGCGCACCGACGAGGAGCGCGCCGTCCAGGCCCAGGCGCTCGAGCTGCAGAATCGCGAGCTCATGCAGCAGAAGGAGGCCCTCGAGCGCGGGCAGGCACTCTACCGCTCGCTCGTCGATACCGCCGGCAGCGCGATCGTCGGGGTCGACCGCGACGGCATGGTGTTCGAGTGGAACCGGGAGGCGGAGAGTCTGTACGGCGTCCCGCGCGCCGAGGCCATCGGCCGATCCTATCTGTCCGAATTCATCACGCCGCGGTACCGGGCGCGAATGAGCGACGGCATGACGGCGCTCCTCGCCGGCAAGACCATCCGCAACGTCGTCGCGCCGCTGCGCACCCGCGGCGGCCAGCGGCGGGCCGTGCTGTGGAACATGGCCCCGCTGCGCGCCGGCCCGACCATGCCCGTCCACGGCGTGATCGCCGTGGGTCTGGACATCACGGAGCGCGACGCGTCCGACGAACGCTTCCGCGTGCTGTTCGAGCGCTCCTCCGACGCGCACCTGCTGTACGACGACACGGGCATCGTCGACTGCAACGACGCCACGCTCCGTCTGCTGCGCTACTCGAGCAAGGACTCCGTCATCGGGCGCCGATCGACCGATCTCTCACCGCGCCGTCAGCCCGACGGGCGGCTCTCGCTCATCGTCGACCAGCAGATGCGACAGCTCGCTCGGCTGCGCGGGTATTACCGGTTCGAGTGGGTGCATCAGCGCGGTGACAACACCCTCTTCCCGGTCGAGGTGACGCTCACCCCAGTGCGGCTGCATGGCCGGGAGGTGATCCTCGCCGTATGGCACGACATCAGCGAGCAGAAGAAGGTGGAGGAGGCGTTGCGCGCGGCCAAGGACGCGGCGGAGTCGGCGAACCGTACGAAGAGCGAGTTCATGACGCGGATGAACCACGAGCTGCGGACGCCGCTCACCGCGATCATCGGGTTCTCGCGCGTGCTGATCCAGGGCAAGGAAGGGGCGCTCACGTCCGGCGCGAAGAACTACGTCGAACGCATTCGCGTGAACGGGATGCACCTGCTCTCGCTCATCAACCAGATCCTCGACGTCGCCAAGGTCGAGGCGGGACGCATGGAGCTGGAGTTCGAGTCCGTGCAGGTCGACACGCTCGTACGCGAGACGCTCGCCATGCTCGAGGCGACGGCGGAATCCAAGGGACTCCTCCTCCGCGGCGAGCTGCCGGCGCGCGTCGCGCCGTACGTGACCGATCCCGGCAAGCTGCGACAGATCCTCATCAACCTGGTCGGAAACGCGGTGAAGTTCACCAAGCAGGGTGAGGTGTGCGTCCGCGTGCAGACCGACCCAGTCACGGCGAAGCCGGTCGCGATCCAGGTGCAGGACACCGGCATCGGCATTCCGCGTGAGCGGCAGGACAAGATCTTCGATCCGTTCGAGCAGGGCGACAGCTCCACGCGCCGCGAGTTCGGCGGCACGGGGCTGGGGCTGGCGATCGTGAAGACCTTTGCCGAGCTGGTCGGAGCACGAGTCGAGGTGACGAGCGAGATCGGCAATGGGACGATCTTCACGCTCCACCTCGCGCGGGATGAGCGCACCGCCGTCCAGCGCAAGGCGAGCGCGTGAACACGTAGGGTGCCCCGCGCGACGGCTGTCTGAAAGGGGCCGGTACGCTGGCGCGGTCGCCTCCCCGCGTCGCAGATTTCCAGCGTCCCTCCACCGTTCAGCCCTGCTCATCACGATGCGCTCCCGCGTCATTCTCACCGCGCTCACGCTCGCCTCGTCCGCCGCCTGCAGCCCAAGTCAGCCAGCGGGCGGAGCGCCGTATCCGCGCGACCCGCGCACCGCGCAGCTCGACTCCCTGCGCCGCAACACGGTCATCGAGAACGCCCGGCCGGACGCGCCGGCGCGAGCGGGCCTGCTCGTCGTCGCGAATCAGCAGGGAGCCAGCGCGACGATCCTCGACGCCGCGACGCTGCGCACGATCGCCACCGTTCCGGTCGGCGTGGGACCGCACGAGGCGGCGGTGTCGCCCGATGGGCGCTGGGCCGTGGTAACCAACTACGGCACCCGCGACGCACAGGGGAACACACTGAGCGTGATCGACCTCGCCGCACCGACGCCGGTCGTCACCCGCACGATCGATCTCGGTGAGTACCACCGCCCTCACGGCGCAGCCTTCTTCGGGCGCTCGGGAAAGTTGGCCGTGACGAGCGAGGCCGCGCAGCGGCTGGTGATCGTGGACTTCCCGAGCGGGCGCGTGGACACCGCGCTCGCCACCAACGCGCGCGGCTCGCACATGGTCGCCATCCGTCGCGACGGGCGCCGAGCATGGACGGCGAACATTCAGGACGGCAACGTCACCGAGTTCGATCTCGACGCTCGCCGCACCCTGCGCACCTTCGCCGCCGCACCGATGGACGAAGGGATCGCCGTGACGCCGAACGGCAGCGACCTCTGGGTCGGTAGCAACGAGCGCAAGACGGTCACCGTGATCGACGCCGGCCGCGGAGAGCCGATCCAGACACTCGACGGGTTCGGCTCTCCCTACCGGATCGGCATCTCGCGCAACGGACGAATCGCCGTGGTCAACGACCCGATGACGAACCGCATCTGGCTGTTCGACGCCCCATCGCGGCGACGGATCGCCGAGCTGGACCTGAAGGGCGCTCCCGGTGTCACACCGTCGACGGGCGGCACGCCCGGCGGCGAAGGCGCGGGGCCGGAGGGGATCGCCTTTGATCCGATCGCCGACTTCGCGTACGTCACCCTCCACGGCACCAATCAAGTTGCTGCGGTGGACCTCACGCAGCGCAGAATCGTGGCGGCCGGCGGCGTCGGTGCCGGCCCGGACGGCATCGCGTACTCGCCCCTCGTCAGAAACCCCTGATCTCTCCCATCTGGGGAATCAGCCGCTCCGGCTCTCCAGCCAGGTCGATAGCCCTCCCCAGGTCGCGCTGTCCTGCAGCAGCAGCGTGAGAAAGTAGACCGCCACGTCGTCGGCCGGGAACCGCGCCGCAAGCTCGTCCGCCGCCGCCGACAGACGGCCCGCGTCCTGTGGAGGCACCGCAGTCTCCTCGCTGTCGATGCGCCCGTCGTCATTCGCAATCCCCAGCGTATCCAGGAACGCTGCCATCATCGGCCGCCGGTGACCGAGATGCAGGTCGATCAGGTAGGCGCTGAGCAGCTGCAGATCGTCGAGCGGAAGACGAGCCGCCTCGCTCACGAGCTTCGCCCGTGGCCAGGTGGCCACGGTCTGCGGCCGGAACTTCAGCTTGCCGGCCACCGCGTTTCGCGTCGTCGCCTTGACCCAGCCGTTCTGGTCGTCGGCCATCGACGCGGTGATGCCGAGCGCGCGCTCCTCAGGCGTGAGCGCCTTCCAGAGTTTGCGCACGGTAGTCGCGGAAGGCGCCGCGGCCAGCGCGGCGAGATCGGGACGGAGCGTTGGACCGGTCATGCGACGAATATAGAGGGTCGAGCCCGCGAATCGTGCGCGCGACCGACCACGCGCCGTCCGAGTCGACACGGCACCGCCCAGCCACCGCACCTTTCACGGCTCGCGGGTATTACTTCCAGTGAGACAACCGGAGGCTCCATTGTCCAAATATCAGTTCGCCATCAGCTCCGGCCCGGAATCCATCCGTCAGGCCGGGATCGTTGAGAGCGACTCCTTCGACGATGCGGTCGTCCTGCTTGGTCAGAAGATCCCCGTGCAGGTTGGCGATTCGCTCGAGATCGGCGTCGCAGGTTTCCCCCCAGCCCGCTACCACTGCCTCGGCGCCGTGAAAAACGGCAGTCCGATCTGGGTCCCCGAAGGACGAATGGCGGCATAGCTCGGTTGACCGTTTCAGCCCATGGTCGACAATAGAACCCACGAACGCGCAGTAATGACGAAGGGCGCACCGACCCATGGGTTGGTGCGCCCTTCCGGCTTTGACGGACGACTCATAGCTCCCACTGTCGACTCACTCTCACGCTGTCGACTGTGAGCTGTCGACTGTGAGCTGACGGTCTAACTGTCAGCCGTCGACTTCAGGGCTCAAGGTTCTTTTCTCAACTCCAGGCGCCCGTTCCCCGAGGTCAGCCGGAGCAACGGTCCTCCATTGCCGATGGTTGCCCGCACGCGATGCGGGCTCAAGCGGCCGCGAACTTTCAGGTCGAAGTCGGACTGAACGTCGCCGTTACCAGTCGAGGCATCGAGCTCGCCGTTGTACGACGCGGGCAGTGTCACCCGAACCTCGCCGCTGCCGGTGTGGAACTGCATGTCGTCGCTGGCACGCAGCGCCGTCATCCGGACGTCGATGTCGCCATTCCCGGTGCGCGCATCCACCGGCCCTTCCGTCGTCGCCACCGTCACCCGGCCATTGCCCGTCGTCACGTGCACGGCGGCCTTTGCGTCCCGGACCGTGACGTCACCATTGCCCGTCGATACCCGGACCGCCCCCTCCGTACCCGTCACCTCCACCCGCCCATTTCCCGTGGACGCCTGAACCACCCCGCCCACCCGTTGCACCGACACCGCGCCATTCCCGGTGGCCACCCTCACCTCGGTCCCGCGGGGGACGAGCACGGTCATCGTCACCGAGACCTCATGGCGGTCGTCGTCGTCCCAATCGCTCCGGTGGCGCCGATCGTTGTCGCACGAATCCCGGTCGCGATAGGTAGAGCACAGCGTCACGTCACCGTTGCTGGACGTCTCCACGTCGAACGCGACGTCCTGGATATTCCCGCCACGGGTTCGCTTCTCCGCACGCACTTCGGCCGCGTTCCCTTCCGCTGGCCGCACGTCGATCGGCCCGTTGAAGTTGCGCACGGTGAGCGTCGCGCCCGAACGCATCGCGCCGCGCCACGTATAGATCGAATCCGCCCGGCCGACCAGCGTCTGTCCGGTCGCGACCGCTGGTAGGAGCAACGCTACCACCGCTGGTCCGACGATCCATCGCACGAACGACATGAGGCTCCTGGGAGAGGGATAACCGCCGACGTCCCTTGGACAGCCCGCCACCCCGCTAGAGTTTGAAGTGCCGCCTCAATGCCGGGATGCCACGCGGATCAGCATGACAGCACCCACGAGGCAGATGAGCGCCGCATAACCCGCCGGCACGAACACCCCCTCGCTACGCCGCGCCGCCACGGCGGCGAGGTAGCCGAGTATCGACGCGGCAGTGAGGAGTAGGAGCGCGCTGGCGAGGGCAGCGATACGAATCAACTCCGCCCTCGGAGGAAGTGGGTGTCCGATCTACGGCGCGATTACGTTAGGACGGCGGGATCGTGAGGGTCACTTCGTCGCCCGGCGTCACGGTGATCTCCTGCGACACCGACGTCCGATTGCTCCCGATCGGGTCCGCCTGGAACCTCAGCGGCGTCGCTCCGAAGATCAGGTTCGACGGGATCGTGAACCGGGTCGTGCTGTTGCCGTTTGCGACACCGAGCCGAATGCGCTGCGAGCTTCGGTAGACGTAGACCGTCATGTCGAGGAAGGCCTGATTCTCGACCCGGAGTCGTGTCGGCGGCACCGGCTCGGCCATTGGATCCGGCTGCTGGTTCGCGCTGCACGCGGCGGCGACCATCAGGTAGCCGGCAGCCGTCGACAACAGCATCGCGCGTCGGACACGGCGCGCGAGTTCCGGCATCATCGTCCTTCGTCCTTCACTTTCGATCCGCATGGCTTCTCCCCCTCCAGCGATGCCGGCTCGTGCCGGACGTAAGAACTACGACGAAGCGTACTTCACGAAATGGTACCGCGACCCTCGGACCCGGGTCCATACCCGCGACGCCGTTCGGCGAAAGATTCGCATGGTCGTGACGCTCGCCGAGTATTTCCTCGGGCGCAAGCTCCGGTCCGTTTTGGACGTCGGGGCGGGCGAGGGTGCGTGGGGCGTCGAGCTGCGCCGCCTCCGGCCCGGGATCCGCTACCTTGGCCTCGATCCCAGCGAGTATGTCGTCAAGCGCCACGGCCGACGCAGGAACATTCGCCTCGGCAGCTTCGAGGAGCTTCCGCAGATCCAGATCGGACGCAGCTACGATCTCATCGTATGCGCCGACATGCTGCAGTACGTGGCTGACGCCCCGCTGAAACGCGGCGTGCGGCATCTCGCGTCGCTGTTGACCGGCCTCGCGTTCCTCGAAGCCTATACGACGAACGACGAGATGGAGGGGGATCTGGACGATTGGCACCCACGAAGCAAGTCGCAGTATCGCCGCATCTTCGGCGACGCCGGTCTCGTCGCGTGCGGGGTGCATTGCTACCTCGCGCCGGACGTCGCCGCGAACGCCGTGGAGCTCGAGCTGGTGTGACCCCCTCCAAGGCGATTCCGCGGCGCCAGGGTGTCCCTCCCGGGACCACGAGTTTGTAGCCAAACAAGGACGCGTCCGCCGGTAATCCGCGAGGGGTTGCGATCCACAAGTAATTGTCAAACAACGACTTGCAGCCGAACGCCGCGCTGGCGCTGAAGCTGCTTCCCAGAGAGGCATGCGTTCACTCGGCATGACCGCCGCGGCACCCCTCGCCCCCGTCTATCTCTTCGCGTTGACGGGATGTACCCAGGCAACGCTTACCCGGTCGACAACGGACGTCCTGTCCAGCGTGATCCTTGCCGGAGGGCCCAGGGGATCGCGGCCGTCGACACCCTCGCCAGCGCCAGTCGCCTCCCGCGTCATCGGCACCGCTGAGCAGTACATCGGCGTGCCATACAAGTGGGGCGGTTCGTCTCCGACCGAGGGGTTCGACTGCTCGGGGTACGTGCGCTTCGTCTATGCACGGCAGGGCGTGCGGCTCCCTCGGACATCACGCGAGCAGGCTGCTGCGGGGGAGCACGTGACAGCGCGGGTCTCGTCGCTGCGCCAGGGTGATCTCATGCTGTTTGCCGAATCCCGGCAATCCATCTCGCACGTTGCGATCTACGCCGGGAGCGGCCGCATCATCCACTCCTCTTCCAGCGGTGGCGGAGTGCGATACGACGACCTCGGCACTCGTCGAGGGCAGTGGTTCACGAGTCACATGGTCGCCGCGAGGCGGCTCGCGGTGGATGGACACAGTCTGGTGCAGTCTCTCGAGCTGTTGACCAAGGGAACGCTGCCGTTCGATCCCCCGGATCACGCGCCACCGCCGTGATGCCGAGTCCGCTCGGAGGGTGTACGAGTTGCAAGTGTAGCGGTAAACAGCCCCACCGTCGCGTACGTCGCGGCACAATGAGGAGGTACTGATGAAATCGATTCGTCTCGCAATTGCACTGAGCGCTGCCGTCGTCGCCGTCGCCCCGTCGGCCCAGGCGCAGCTGCGCCGCTCCACCAACACCGGCACCTACGGCACGTACCCGGGCAACTCGGGCACACCGGCCGGAATGTGTCGGGTATGGATCAACGGCCTGCCGGCCAACCAGCAGCCCGGGCCGACGGATTGCGCCACGGCGCGCGCCAATGCGCCGGCCAACTCGCGGATCATCTATGGCTCGAATACGACCGGTACCTACGATCCGCGTCGTGATCCCCGCAGCGCGCAGTACGATCCGCGGTACGGGCAGTACGGGCAGCCTGGCCAATACGGCGCACAGCAGTATCCCGGCCAGCGCGGACGCGGCAACGCCGACTGGAAGGCGCAGAAAGAGCGTGAGAAGGCAGCGCGCAAACAGGAGAAGGAGCGCGAGAAGGCGGCGCGCAAGCAGGGGTGGAACGGGAATAATCGCGACGACCATGGCAACTACGACGAGAGGAATGACCATCGCGGCGACGGCACCTACAGCAACCGTGGCACCACCTCGGGCAGCTGCATCGACGCGAATCGCGACGGCGTCTGCGACTATCGTCAGCAGGGCCAGCGGGCTCCCGGCTCCATCCGCTTCCCCTGAGCGGAGAGCGTAAGATCTGAAACGACGAGAGGGACGGCCAGCTGGCCGTCCCTCTCGTCGTTCGTCCGCTCACCTCGCCACCACTCGCAACGTTCGCCGCAGCTTGGCAACCGGCTCGCCGACTCCCGTCAGCGCCGTTCCGCGGTCGGCATCACGGCACGCTGCGCGGTGTCGCTCTGCAGCTTGGCCATGAATCGCTGCGACTCCGAGATCCGCTCGATCTCGATGGACATCGCGTCGACCGCCTGCTCGATCCGCTGGAGCTGGCTCGACAGCCCTGGCTCGATCGCCGCAATGCCCTCGCTCCGACGCTCGATCCGCTTGCCAAACGCGCGAGCGAGCGGCCAGCCGATGATGATCACGGCACACATCACGAAGAACGCGATCGAGATGTCCACCGCCTGTGGTGGAATGACGTCCCGCATGTCGCCAGGCATCTGAGTCGTGTGCACCATGTACGGCCCTCCGCCGACGTTTCCCATCTCCGACTGCGCTTCGCGAAGCGCCGACTGCGCGTCACGAAGCGCGGATTGGGCCTCGCGGGTCGCGTCGGGGGAATGCGCGGCGCTGACCTGCCGCTGTGCATCGCGAACCTGCCGCTCTGCATCACGCACGCGCTGCTGGCCGTCGCGTACCGCCTGGGCCATGTCGCGCGCCTGCTGCGTGGCCTCCAGAACGGACTGGCGAATCTGCGAGCCGAGGTCCTGGGCGCTCGGCGGGCTCGGCGCGGCGGGTGCCGCCGTCTGAACGCGTGCGATCATCGTGCTTCCGAAGACGGTCATCCCTCTGCCTCTCGTGATGTCGGCCCGCGCCCTGCCGCGCCAATGTAGGCAGTACGGGTCGCCGGCGCGAGAAGTTACATGGCCTCGCGCACGCCGTCGCGCGTCCCCTCACGCGCCAGCAGGGCCGCTTTGCGAGCGATGCCCCACCGATAACCACCCAGCCCTCCGTCGCCGCGCACGACGCGGTGGCAGGGGATGAGGACGGCGATGCGGTTGCTCGCGCAGGCACGCGCCACGGCACGTGCCGCGGTCGGCCGGCCAAGCTCTTGAGCGATGGCCTGATAGGACCGCGTCGCACCCTCGGGGATCCGTTGCAGCGCGCGCCACACCTGCCACTGGAACGCGGTCGCCTTCACGTCGAGCGGCAGCTCGGCGGCACTCGCCTTCCCCTCGACGTGCGCGACGACGGCGTCCACCAACCGGTCCTGTGCGTCGGTCGCACGTACCAGCTCAGCCGCGGGAAACTCGCTGCGCAGTGCGGCCACCAGCGACGCCTCGTCGTCACCCAGCGACACGCTGCACACTCCGCGCTCCGTGACCGCCACGAGCAGCAGCCCCAGCGACGTCGGGACCGCGGTGTAGTGGATCGCGATACCAGTCCCGCGACGACGATATGCACCCGGCGTCATGCCGAGCGCCTCGTCGGCGGCCTCGTACACACGCCGGCCGGAGGCAAATCCCGCTTCGTACGTCGCGCTGCTCACGGTGCGTCCGTCCCGCAACGCATTCTTGAGCGCTCCGACACGCCGCTGTTCCTGGTATTGCTTGGGCGAGAGCCCGACGACACGCGTGAACGTCCGCTGCAAGTGGGCCGGGCTCACTCCGGCGTCGCCTGCCAGCCGCGCGAGCGGCAGCGGCTCATCGGCATGCCCGTCGATATAACGCCGCACTCGCTCGGCGAGGGCCAGGTGAGCGTCCGCGCGGGGACGGGGGCGGGTGCGGGGGCGGGGCTGCGTCATGGTCGACATTCGGTTCCTCCTGATGATGAACCAAGTGTACGGAGGACCCGTCCGAGCAAGCTATCCGATTGTTGCTCGGCGTGGCGAAAAGCCCGTGAGCGGTGAAACGTGAGCCATGGAATGGTGACGGCGGTGGCCGTCACGATTCGCGCCTCACGTCACTCGGGCATCAGGCTGCTTTCACCTCCGCCACGAGCTTCGTCAGCGACGTCTTCGCGTCGCCGAACAACATGCTCGTCGCCGGCGCGTGGAAAAGCGCGTTCTCGATGCCCGCGAAGCCGGCGGCCATGCCGCGCTTGAGCACGATCACGCTCTTGGCCCGGTCGACGTCGAGAATCGGCATCCCGTAGATCGGCGACGATGGATCCTCGCGCGCCGCGGGATTCACGACGTCGTTCGCGCCGATCACCAGCGCGACGTCCGTCTGGGGGAACTCGCCGTTGATCTCGTCCATGTCGTACAGCCGGTCGTACGGCACGTTCGCTTCCGCCAGCAGCACGTTCATATGACCCGGCATCCGGCCCGCCACCGGATGCACCGCGTACTTCACTTCGCCGCCGCGCTTCTCGATCAGCTCCGCCAGCTCGCGGACCTGATGCTGCGCCTGCGCCACCGCCATGCCGTAGCCCGGCACGATGATGACGCGTTGCGCGTATGCCAGCTGGATCGCGGCGTCTTCCGCCGACACCGAACGCACCGGCAGCGCGGAGCCCGCTCCAGCTGCAACGGCTGTCCCGTCGCTGCCGAACGCGCCGAACAGCACGTTGGCGAACGAACGATTCATCGCCTTCGACATCAGCACCGACAAGAGGAACCCGGACACGCCGTCGAGCGCGCCGCAGATGATCAGGATGCTGTTCCCCAGGGCGAACCCGGTCGCCGATGCAGCGAGGCCGCAGTACGAGTTGAGCAACGCCACGACCACGGGCATGTCCGCGCCGCCGATCGGCAGCACCAACAGAACCCCCAGCAGCGCGGCGAGCGCGATCATCGTGTAGAACACCGTCGCGTTCGCGGGCTGGACGATCACCGTGCCGAGCAGCACGACCGCCCCCGCGAACAGTGCGACGTTCACGAGATTCTGCCCCCGATACGTCAGCGGCCGTCCCGGCAGCAGCTCCTGCAGCTTGCCGAACGCGATGAGCGCCCCGGTGACGGTGAGCGATCCGAGCAGCACCTCGAACCCGAGCGCCGCCATCTTGGCCGAGCCGATCACCTCGCCGCTGTGTGACGCCGTGTGATACTCCGACACCCCGACGAGCGTCGCGGCGAGGGCGCCGAAGCTCAGCGAGATGGCGATTCGCTGGGGCAGCGCGGTCGTTGGCACCCACATGCCGAGCGGATAACCGATCAGCGTGCCGAGCACGAGACCGGCCGCGATCCAGCGGTAGTCGATGATCGCGTGGTGGATCAGCGTTCCGCAGATCGCGAACAACATCCCGACCGCGGCGAGCCGCATGCCGCGCCGCGCTTCGTCCGGCCGCGTCAGACTCCGGAGTCCGAGGATGAAGAGGGCGGAGGCGGCGAGGTAGCTGAGCTGCGTGACGAGATCTCGCATGACGCGCGCCCTATTCCTTCGCCGCGGGTAGGACGGCCGTCGACTTCGGCTCGTGCGGCGCGCGCCGGAACATCTTCAACATGCGGTCGGTGATCAGGAACCCGCCGACGATGTTGGTCGTCGCGCACACGACGGCGATGAATCCCAGCACGGTGGCGACGGGGCCGCGGCCCGATCCCGCGGCGACCATCGATCCCACTAGCGAGATCCCGGAGATGGCGTTCGTCGCCGACATCAACGGCGTGTGCAGGAGCGGCGGCACGCGGGTGATCACCATGTAGCCGACAAAGCCGGCCAGGACGAAGATGTAAAGCTCGAGGATCAGCATCGTTGGCGCGTCACGTGGAAGAAGGGACGACGACGTTGCCGTCACGAACGACGGTCATCACGCCGGTGATCTCGTCGGCGGGGTCGAGCGAGAGCGCGCCGTCGCGCGACATGTGCGTCACGAGTGCGAGGACGTTCTTGCCGAACATCTGGCTGGCGTGATACGGCACCGTCGCCGGCAGATCCACCGGACCGAGGATGGTGACCGTGCCGGAGCGAACGTTCTCACCTGCCCGCGTCAACTCGCAGTTGCCCCCGGACTCGGCCGCGAGATCCACGATCACGGCGCCGGAGCGCATCGACGTCACCATGTCGGCGGTGATGAGCCGTGGGGCCGGTCGGCCGGGGATCTGCGCCGTCGCGATCACCAGATCCACCTCGCGGAGATGGGCCGCCAGAGCCGCGCGCGTGCGTTGCGCCTCGTCCTCGCTCTGCGCCCGCGCGTATCCGCCGCTCGTCTCCGCGCCGGCGGCGGCGAGCTCCGCCGCGATGAAAGTGGCGCCGAGCGACTGCACCTGTTCCCGCGCCGCCGGACGGACGTCGAACGCGGACACGACGCCGCCCAATCGGCGCGCCGTGGCGATCGCCTGCAGCCCCGCCACGCCGGCGCCGATCACGAAGACGCGCGCCGGTGACACGTTGCCCGCCGCGGTGGTGAGCATCGGCAGAAACTTCGGCAGCGCGGAGGCGCCGACGAGCACCGCTTTGTATCCCGCCACCGTGCTCTGCGACGACAGCACGTCCATCGACTGCGCGCGCGTGATGCGCGGCACGAGCTCGAGCGCCAGCGCGGTCACGTTGCGGGCCGCGAGGAGCGGCAGGAGATGCGTATTTCGTCCCGGTGTGAGCAGCGACAGCAAGGTGACGCCGCTCGGCAGCTTCGCAACCTCCGCCGGCGACGGCGGCTGCACGCGACACACGAGCGTGACGTCGGTGTACAGACTGCCCGAATCAGCGATCGACGCGCCGACGGCTTCGTAGGCGGAATCGGGAAAGCCGGCGCGAGTGCCGGCGCCGGCTTGAATTCGGACCTCGTGGCCTGCTTTCACCAGCCGCGCGGCGCTATCCGGGGTGAGGGCGACCCGGTGTTCGCCCGCCGCGCTTTCGAGTGGTACGGCAATTCGCATGCGGGAAAGTTCAGCGTGGAGACGAGACGGCGCTAGAGGATCGCGCGTGCACCTGTCGAGGAGGGACGCTATGCGCGGACGGACTGCACCGCGCGCTCCATCTGTCCCAGATGTCGCCGCACGTGCACGACGTTGATGCGGAAGGAGTCGCCGAGATTTATCGTCGGCGCGAAGCGAGGCAGCGCGGCCGACCGCAGACGCAGCGCGCGCCAGTCGAGCGACGCGGCGTCATCCATCGCCTGGAGGAACCGGCTGTCGCGCGCCAGAAAGTCCTCCACCACGCCGTTCCTTGGCGTGCCGATCCTGAACGGCTTCGGCGCACCCATGCGGCGCGGCTTCTCGAGTCCACCGGCGATCAAGCCGCCGATGAACGTGGACTTCCACTCGCGCAACGGCGCGCCCGCGTCGCGCGGTGCCGTGGCGACGAGAGTCATGACCGACTCGCGCGACAGCTCGTCGACGACGCAAAGGTGCTCGAGGACCTCGGCCACGCTCCAACTGGCCGGCTGGGGGCGGCGCACCAGTTGCTCGGGATCGAGCGCGCGCGCGAGATCGGCGACGCGCTGGTGATTCGCGCGCGCCTCCGTCCGCAGGCGGTCGTGGAGCTCTCGCTGGACAAGACGCATCGGCTGAGCGGTCAGAGGAGGTAGTGACTCCAAGCAAACATGGTCGTCGGCCGTCCGCAACAACCCCTGACTCGTTGCCCATGTCCAACACCGGCGGCAGTTGCCGCCGCTTACCTTTCCGTCGCCATCACCGGAGATCGCGCATGTCGTACGCCCGTGTCCTCGTCGGATCGTTGCTCGCTCTCGCGACCGCCCTGCCGGCCAGTCTTGCCGCGCAGGCGGAGCACCCGGTGTCGCCGCCGGAGCTGCCGCTCAAGCTGGCACCGCGTCCGACGACACCGGAGATCACCGCGCGCGACCTGATGACGCGGCTGTACATCTTCGCCGACGACTCAATGATGGGCCGCGAGGTCGGCACCGAGTACAATCTCAAGGGCACCGCGTACATCGAGCGCGAGGTGCGCCGCCTCGGGCTCGTGCCCGCCGGTGAGGACGGTGGCTATTTCCAGAACATCCCCCTCTTCTCGTACCACCCCGACAGCGGTTCGACGATGCGCATCGGTGCGCAGTCGCTCGCGTACGGCGCGGATTTCCTCCCGCTCGCGCGCTCGGAGAAACGCGTCGTGCTGGACGGCGCCGCCGTCGTCTACGGCGGCTCGGCCGCCGACTCCGGCACCTGGATCTCATCCGACGCTGCAGCGGGCAAAGTCGTCGTGCTGTCAGTACCGACCGTGCTGCATCCATTCCGAAACGCGCTCTTCTCCACCACCTCGCGATACGGTCGTGCCGTCGCGGTACTCCTCGCATCGCTCGATCGCATCCCGGCCGGCCTGCACCCCTATCTGGCGCAGAACACCGCGATGAAGGCAGATGGCAGCCCGACGATCGGTCCCGTGTCCGTGTACGTCACGCCCCGCGTTCTCGCCACCCTCTTCGGCGGCGCCGACAATCTCAGGAGCGGCGCCGTGGGCCAGGCAATCACCGGTGCCATCGTCGTGCACGAGACGCAGGCACCCGGACGCAACGTCGTCGCGGTCTTACGTGGCGCCGATAGCCGATTGAAGGGAGAATACGTCGCGCTCGGCGCGCACAACGATCACATCGGCGTTCGGCGAGGCGGGGCGGTGGACCACGACTCCGTGCGCGCCTTCAACACCATTGCGCGGCCGCAGGGCGCCGACAGCCCGCAGCCTTTGCTGTCCGAGGCGCAGATGGCGCGCATCAAGACGATGACCGACAGCCTGCACGCGCTGCACGGCGTGCGGCGCGACTCGATCAACAACGGCGCCGACGACGACGGCTCGGGTACCGTGAGCCTGCTCGAGATCGCCGAAGCGTTCGCGACATCGAGGGCCAGGCCCAAGCGCTCGATCCTCTTCGTCTGGCACACCGGTGAGGAGGCAGGGCTGTACGGGTCCCAGCACTTCACCGACCATCCCACCGTGCCACGCGATTCCATCGTCGCGCAGCTCAACATGGACATGGTCGGGCGCGGCGCCGCGAGCGACGTGACCGGCGAGACCAAGGACGGGACGCTCGTGTATGGCGGCCCGGGATACCTGCAGCTCGTCGGATCGCGCCGGCTCTCCACCGAGCTCGGCGATCTCATCGAACAGGTGAACCGCGAGAAGCACCACGGTTTCACCTTCGACTACTCGATGGACGTGAACGGTCATCCGCAGAACATCTACTGCCGCAGCGATCACTACGAGTACGCGCGGTATGGCATCCCGATCGTGTTCCTCACCACGGGCGGCCACGCGGACTACCACCAGGTGACCGACGAGCCGCAGTACATCGACTACGACCGGATGGCTCAGGTTGCGTCGCTGGTGTACGACGCGGCGTGGAAGATCGCTGATCTCGACCATCGCGTCGTCGTCGACAAACCGAAGCCTGATCCCAAGGGCGCGTGCAGCCAGTGACCGAGCCGATTGATTCGCCACCGGCCTATATTCCCGGAATGCGTCTTCTGCTCGCGCTCTCGCTCGTCGTCGCGTCGTCGGCTTGTCGCAGCGTGGCGGCGCACCCCGTGGAAACCAACGCGGCGCCTCCGAGCTTCGTCAAGACGACCGCCGAGCTTCGCGCGACGCGGATGGTCGAAGTGAATCCGGTGCTGCCGAAGGCGCAGGCGATGAAAACGCTCGTCGACGCGCTCGAGGAGCATTACGTCGTCGACGTCCAGGATCCGCGCGCCGGCTTCGTGATGACCGCATGGCAGTCGAGCGCGATGCGCGACGGTGTTCCCGACCTCCGTTACCGCACACGCATCACCGCCAGATTCCAGGGCGACGATTGGCATCGGCTGCAGTTGCGCGGCGAGGCGAACTGGGCGCGCGGCGATGAGTGGGACATCGGCTACGACTCGGCGCAGCTCGACACGGTAGCGAGCGATCTACGCGCCCGCTTCGGCAAGAAGCCCTAACGCGGCTTGAGATCGATGATCTGCCACCCTTTGGCTCTCTTGGCCAGGGTGGCGTGGTACTTCATCGGGGGCGCCGACTGCTGTCCCGACTCGACGTCGTACTTGAGGTGAAGCGTGAAGTCCGCTTCCGCCGTCGTGTCCTTCCCCGCGTCGTTCTCCGCTACGGCACCCATGCGCACGCTCGCGTTGATCTTCGAGGCGCGGGCAAAGAAGTTCTTCTCCCACGATTCCTGCTGCTCGGGTGGGAGATTCGGATACGCTTCGCGCAGGCGATCCACGCGCTGGCTCTCGATCGCGCGCGCATAACCGTAGATCGCTGACTGCACCGAGCCAGGTTTGCTGGCCGCGGCTGCGGCTGCCGCGGCGGTGGCGTTCGCGAGCTTGATGCTGTCGCGCCGCGCCCGGCGCCGTGCCACGGCGGCCGAGTCGACGATCTTCTTCGGTATTACCAGCGCTGGCGCGACCACCGGCGGGGCCGGCGCGACGGGCTTTGCTGCCGCGGTGTCGCGATGGACGGTCGCGGGCGGGGGCGTCACGCTCGTTCCCGTGCCGCTACGCACCGCCGCGAACGCGGCCGCGACCAACACGACGCTGCCCAGCGCGAATATCGCCGTGCGCCGCCGAGGACGAATCGCGACCTCCGTTACCTCGGTCGGAGCCAGCGCCGCCGTCTCGAACGCGAGCGTCGGCGCGCTGCGTGGCGTCGGATGCAGCGACTGTGCGGTGGCAGCCGCGTCGTGGCGGCGCGAATGCGTCCCCGTCAGGGCGTCGCGTACCTCGGCCGCCGATCCATAGCGGTCGTTCGGATTGCGCGCCAGCAGACGAGCGACGATCCGGTCGAGCGAGTCCGGCAGCCCCGAGTCCATCTTCTGCACGTGGGGCGCGTCCTCAGTGAGCCGGCGCTTGATCATCTGCTCGCGCGTCGGTGCCGCGAAGGGCGGCGACGCGGTGAGCATGAGGTGCAGGATGCATCCGAGCGCATACAGGTCGCTGCGCGCGTCGATCGGATCGCCGAGCAGCTGCTCGGGGCTCATGAATTCGGGCGTGCCGACGACGAGGCCCGTTCGGGTGAGCGACTCGCCACCCCCTTCCTTGATCGCCTTGGCGATCCCGAAGTCGACGACTTTCGCGGCGACCTTTCCTGCCCGCGATCGCGAGACGAGGATGTTGTCCGGCTTCAGATCGCGATGCACGATCCCGAGCTCGTGCGCCGCCCCGAGCCCGTCGGCGATCTGCCGGCCAAGGTCGAGTGCACGGTCGACCGAGAGGGGTGCCTCGCGGGCGAGGATGCGCGACAGCGGCTCCCCCTCGACGAACTCCATCACGAGGTAGACGAGCCCCTCGCTCTCGCCGTAGTCGAACACGGCGGCGACGTTCGGGTGGATGATGCGCGCCGCGCTCGAGGCTTCGCGCGCGAACCGCGCCGCCGACTCGTGATCGTTCACCAGCGCGGGGCTCATCACCTTGATCGCGCACTGGCGATTCATCTTCACGTGCTCGCCGAGGTAGACGCGGCCCATTCCCCCCTCGCCGATGCGCTTGAGGATGTGGTAGCGCTCCGCGAGCACACGGCCGATCAGCGAATCCGTCCCCTTCGGGCGGAGCGCAGTGCCGTCGGACGGGCAGAACCTCGCCGCCGTCTCGTACTCCATCCCGCACTGCGGGCACACCTTGAGCACCGCGAGGGTCTCGGCGCTCTCGGGCGCGGGCTGCCGCGCCAGAAGCCCGGAGCCCAACCCGCTTGCGGCGAGCGCCAGCTCCTCGGCGTGACGCATCTCCTGCTCCGCCTCCTCCGTCGCCGGCGGCGTCTTTGGCGCAACGGAAGACGGTGCGGGTGTCACCGCGTTGTGAGGGGTGTCAGCAGCCATCGTCTTTAGAGTACGTACGTTACCGAAGAAAGCATAAGGCCGCCGAGTCCGCAAAAAAAGCGCGGCTCGTCGACACGACGATCGTCCGCCGTAGCGAGCGCAAACATCGGGTGGCCCGCCGGCGGTCCATAAACGACTGAATGGGCGTGACCTAGGTCACGGGAGCGACCGGCTACACTCCGCTTGCCTGCCACCACATGCGGCATATGTCGCACCGGAGCGCCGGCCGGTCATCAGAGCGCTCCGTCGCGCCGCATCACGACGTCCCGAGACAGCGTCAGCCGAAGAGAGCTCCCCTCCGGGAGGCAGGCGTCCGTCGTCTGGGACGTCCTGGCCGCTGCCGTCCCGGCGACCGCTCCCGCTGCTGCGCCAATCACGGTTGCCTTCGTGCTTCCGCCGAAGATCCGGCCGAGCACCGCTCCAGCCACCGCCCCGCCGATCACTTTCGTCCGGTCGTTGCCCGTGTGGGTCTGGACCTTCTCCAGCGATCCCAGTGTGGCCACGTCGCCGTCCGCCGGATGGGGCGACCCGTTGACGTCGATGGAGCGCACGCGGAACTGGATCTGGCTGTTCTCGATCGGGTCGGCGCGGTCGACCGACGCGACTTCGAGCACGACCGTCGCGCCCGCAGGGATGATGGCGCCGTTGCTGCCGACCGTCTCACTGCTGACGGTGGCGGTGTACTTGTCGCCTACGAGCGCACTGCGGGCGCAGACCCGGCCGTTGGTCGTCATGCCGACCTTGGAACCGGCGCCGATCACCCCCGCCGCTGGCGCGGGAGCCGGGGTCGGTGCGGGCGCCTCAACGGTGGGCGACGGCTCGCGAGTCGTCCGCGGAGCGACGGCGACGGGATTCTCACGTCGCGGGGTCGGGCGTGGGGCGGTCGTGCGCGGCCGAGGACGAGGTGCCGGTGCAGCCGGACTGGGGGCTGCCGGAGCGGCACCGCCAATCGGCGCGTCGTTGAACACCGTCTGCGGTGGGACGTCGCGCTGGGCCAACGCGAGATCCTGTGCGAGCGCGGAGTCGGTCTTGGGAGCGGGCGGCTTCTCCCGGCAGCTGGCCACGAGTGCGAGCCCAGCGATGGCCGGAAGGGTGCGGCGGGCGGCGCGAGCGATGTCGAGCATGAGAATCTCCGGGGGACATCACGTCGGAAAGCGCCCGGACGGGCGCTCCGTGACCTGGTACACGCATCGAGCCGTCAGGTTCGCGGGCTGCGTCAAGCGCGAGTGCTGAGAGCGCCAGGGAACAACTCGGTCTGGGGGAGAGCCGGTTCCAGCCGTGCCCGCACCCGTGAGGCAATCTGCTCGATGCCCATCGGATCTGTCACCAGGTCGTAGTCCCGCACGTCCAGGCTGAGCACCGGACAGGCGCGAAATCCGGCGATCCACCGTTCGTAGCGTGCGTGCAGTGCCGCCCAGTATGCGTGGGGCGTCTCCCGCTCTTTGGGTCGTCCGCGGAGGCGGATTCGTTCCACCACCGTGTCCAATGGAGCATGCAGATACACGAGCAGGGCGGGAGGCCGTGCGGCCGGAGAGTGCAGCAGCTCGACGTAGAGACGGCGATACAGCTCCCACTCCATCGCCGACATCAACCCCTCCTCGTAGTGGCCCCGAGCGAAGATCTCGGCGTCCTCGTACCAGGTGCGGTCGAGCACCCAGCTCCCCCCCGTGCCACGCATGCGCCGCATGCTCTCGAAACGGGTCGCGAGGAAGTGGAGCTGGAGCGGCAGGGCGTAGTCGCGCATGGCCTCCACGCCGCCCGCGTAAAAGCGTTCGAGCCATGGATTGTCCTCGTCCACGCTCTCCAGCGCGTGCTGCAGTCCGAAGCGGCTGGCCAGCGCCCGTGTCAACGTGCTCTTCCCGGATCCCACCATCCCGGCCACGCCGATCAGCATTGGAGGTACGTCGCGCGGATGATTGAACGGATGAATCGGGACGGGACTGGCTCGCAGCCCGGGCGTCGCCCGGACCGGACCTAAGCATATCACACGCATGCCGTCCCGCCGACTGCCGGCGGTGCCGCGCGGCGGGTCGGTCGGCCAGCGCGACGAAATGACAGCTGGTGCCGATAATCTGTTCTGACCCACCCCTGCCCACTCCCATGGCTGAATCGACCGGTCCCGGTCGTTGGCGACACACGCACGAGATGCCGGCGCCTCGCCGCGGGATGAGCATCCAGCAGCGGCTGCTCATGCTCGTCGTCGCCGCAGCACTGCCCCCACTGCTGTTCTCCGTGGTGCAGGCCCGCAACGCGAGCGCGGTGGAGCGTGACAACGCGGAACAGCTCGCGCTTCAGCTCGCGCGACGCATCGCGACCCGCGTCGACGATCACGTCAACACCGTCGACGCGGTCCTCGTCGCGCTCAGCCGCACCGTCGTCGTCGACACGGCGGCCAGCCAACGGAACGACTCGGTTCTCCGCTCGGTGAGCCGCGATCTGGGCGACCGCTTCCTTCACCTGTCGGTCGCCGATCGGACGGGCCACGTCGTCGGGATTTCGGCGCCAGGAGGTACGCGCCAGATCCATGTCGGCGTGAGCGACCGCCGCTACTTTCGCGACGCGATGGCCTCCCGCGGCCTGGGAGTCGGCGACCTCATGATCGGCCGCGTGAGCAACGCGTACTCGATCGCCCTGGGGCGCGCCATCATCGGACCGAACGGCGAGCCGATCGGCGTCGTGGCGGCCTCCACGCTGCTCGCGCAGCTCGAGGCCCTCCTGGTCCCGAAAGATCTGCCGGCGGAAGCGGTCGTGACGCTCCAGGATGCACACGGTACCGTACTCGCGCGCACCATGGACGCCGAGCACTGGGTCGGGCGCGACGTCAGCGGCCTTCGCTGGACACCGCCCGACACCGCGGCGACGGAGGGGGTGCAGGAAGTACGGGACATGGACGGCGTGCCCAGGCTGGCCGCCTATGCGTCGGCTACACGCGCCCCGTGGCGCGTCGACGTCGGCATTCCGAGCGCCATCGCCCTGGCTCGGGTGCATGCGAGCGGGCGCACCGCGAGCCTGCTCGGTCTCGCGTCGCTCGCCGTCGCGCTCTTTCTCGCCGGGCTCATGGCGCACGGCATCGCGGCACCGGTCCGCGCCCTCACGGCCGATGCCGACGCCTTCGCCGCCGGCGACCTCTCGCGTCGCGTGCAGGTGCACGGCGACGGCGAGCTCGGCGTGCTGGCGTCCACGTTCAATCGCATGGCCGACGCGCTCCAGCGGCGCACCGATCAGCTCTCCGAGAGCGAGATGCGGTACCGAACCGTCTTCGACACGATGCCCCTGCCAATGTGGGTCTTCGACCGCGAGACGCTGCGGTTTCTCACCGTGAACGCCGCCGCGATCGCGCGGTACGGCTATGCTCGCGACGAGTTCCTCGGCATGACCGTCGGCGATCTCCAGCCCGAGGAGGACCGGCAGCGCGTCGTCGAGTCGCTGGCCGAACGCGGCCGCGAGCGCACCGTGCGCGAGGCGAGCTGGCGTCACGTCACCCGGAGCGGCGAGGTGATCCACGTCGAGATCAGCGCCGACGACGTGGCCTACGGCGAGAGCCACGCGCGGCTCGTGGTCGCGAACGACGTCACCGAGCGCGAGCGGACGGAGGCGGCGCTGCGGACGTCACAGGAGCAACTGCGCCAGTCGCAGAAGCTCGAGGCGATCGGCAGCCTCGCCGGGGGCATCGCGCACGACTTCAACAATCTGCTCACCGCCATTCTCGGCTACTGCGACCTCGCGCTCGATGCCATCCCCGCCGACAGCAAGGCGAGCGAGGACGTGCTCGAGGTCCGCCGCGCCGCGCAGCGCGCCGCCGAGCTCACGCATCAACTGCTGGCGTTCAGCCGCCGCCAGATGCTCAAACCGCGCGTGTTCGCGCTCGCGGAGGCGGTGCGCGAAACCGAGAAGATCCTGCGGCGCCTCATCAGCGAGAACATCGCGCTCGAGCTCTCGGTCGAAGGGAACGAGACCCTCGTGTGCGTCGACCGCACGCAGCTGGAGCAGGTGATCCTCAATCTCGCCGTGAATGCACGCGATGCCATGCCGCGCGGCGGGACGCTTCGCCTCGCCACCGGTGCGATCGAGCTGGACTCGCCCGTCGCTGCGGCGGGATCGATCATCGCGCCCGGCCGGTACGCGCTGCTCACCGTCACCGATACCGGAACGGGCATACCGCCGGAGATCCGCGACCGGCTCTTCGAGCCGTTCTTCACCACGAAGGCGCGCGGACAGGGAACGGGCCTCGGGCTCGCCACCGTCTACGGCATCATGCAGCAGAGCGGCGGAGCCGTGCAGGTCACGAGCGCGGTCGGGGCCGGAACGACGTTCATCCTCTACTTTCCGATGGCTGATCCGGACGGCGAGTCTCACGACGAGGTGGACGACCGCCATGGCGGCGACATCCGCGGGCAAGGCACGATCCTGCTCACGGAGGATGACGACGCGGTGCGCGCGATCGCGTGCGAGACGCTCGAGCGCGCCGGATACCGCGTCCTGCCGGCGCGGCACGGCGCCGATGCGCTGGCGGTCGCCGAGTCGTACGATGATCCCATCGACCTGCTGGTCACTGACGTCATCATGCCGGGCATGAATGGCCGCGAGCTCGCGCAGACGCTGAGCCGCCGGCGGACGAACATCCGCGTGCTCTTCGCCTCGGGCTACACGTATAACGTGCTCGCCGGACAGGACGCGCTCACGCCGGGCGTGATGCTGCTGGACAAACCGTTCACTCCCGCCGAGCTGGTCGCAAAGGTGCGGGACGTGCTGGGAGGGGTGTATGTCGCTTGATGGGATCGTGGACGCTCCGGCCGGCGCCGGTGCCGAAGAGTGGCTCGCGCTGTCCGACGAACTGTTGGCGGGATTGGTCCACGCGCTCAACAATCGCGTCGCGGCGCTCAGCGCGTGCAGCGAGCTGGCCGCGCTCGGTGACTCGCAGATGCTGCAGGACGGCATGCTGGCGACGGAGGTCGAGCGCCTGCAGCGCGCCAGTGCGTTGTTCGCACTGCTCCCCGCGCGCGATCGCCCCGCCGAGGCGCTGGATCTCGCACCGGTCCTGGAAGACGCGATGCTCCTGCACGCCCACCATCCGCGGATGCCGGTGATCGAGGGAGTGCTCGAGCGTGAGGGGATGGTCTATGCGGTGCGCGCACCGCGTTGGGCGTTGGTGCGGCTCCTGGTGCTCCTCGTGGACGCCGCGAAGACGACGGCGCAGGACGCGCGCGCCGACCGGTTCGAGCTCACGGTATCCGGTGGCGACGACACGGTGCGGGTCTGGTGCCGCGCGCGGCGGGCCGGCCTGACCTACGCCGCGCACGTCGCGGGGCTCTGCGGCGCGACGCTCGTGAGCGAAGGGGATCGGCTCGTCCTGACCCTGCCGTCGCTCCAGGAGACCCGCCGTCGCGAGCGGCGGGCTCGCGACGGCGGCGTCTGACTCAGGCCGAGATCTGGAGCGGTGCGAGCAGCTCGCGCAGCTGGGAGAGCGCACGCGAGCGGATCTGCGAGATGCGCGATTCGCTCACGCCCATCACTTCGGCGATCTCCCGGGCTTTGAGGTCCTCGAAGTAGTACAGCGACAGCACGGTGCGCTCCTGATCCTTCAGCTCGAGCAGCGCGTTCCGCAGCATCGCGATCTCTTCCTCGCGCGAGATCCGTTCGTCGGCCGACTCGTCATCGCAGCCGAGGAACTCCTCCGGCGCGGGGGCCCCGCCCTCGCGGTCGGGGCCGCGATCGAGCGGCACGTGCATGGCGCCTTCGACGTCGGCTATCCAGCGCCACAGCGTGGGCGCGTCGACCCCGAGCTCGGCCGCGACCTCCGGTGTCTGCGGCGCGCGGCCGAGGCTGCGGGTGAGCGACTCGCGCGCCGAGGCGATGCTGCGCGTCTTGCGGCGCACGGACCGCGGGACGTGATCCTGGCGGCGAAGCTCGTCCAGGATCGCACCGCGGATGCGCGGAACGGCGAAGGTGCTGAACGCCAGCCCGCGCGCGGCGTCGAACGCGGCCACGGCGCCCATGAGTCCCATGGTTCCCGCGCTGACCAGCTCGTCGAGGTCCGCCTCTCCGGCGAGCCCGCGGGCAAGCTGACGCGCGACGTGGTGGACCAGGCTGAGATTCTCCTGCAGGAGCGTATCCCGCGCGTCGACGTCACCGGCGGCGTGAGCTGCCCAGAGGTTCCGGGAATCCATGCGAATCTCTCCAGCATCGGAGGGGCGCGCGCGATGCGGCTGCGCGGCGATTTGGCGGTGGCGGCCAGGAGGGGAGGGGAACGCCGCACCGTTCAAGCGAGCACGTCTAGAGCAGGCGGAGGGCCACGAAAATGTCGCCAGCTCCGGGCCGGGAACTGCCCCGGATTCCCGCGGGTCGTGGCAAGCTAAGTCAATTGCGTGAAGGCACTTGACTCATTCCGTCATCCGTGTGTCGGGCGGGGTCAGGGCCGCCGTTCCGGGAGGGCGGACCAAGGCAGATCTTGCCGAGCGGCAATATCTGCCGAGTCGTCTTGGCCGATGGGGTCGGCCGCGGACAGAAAGACGACAGTGCTAGGCGTCCGCAGTCGGCTGGGTATTGAGCTTGTTCCGAAGCGTGCGGATGCTCATACCAAGGAGCTCCGCAGCGCGGGTCCGATTGCCGCCGCTCACCTGCAGTGCACGCGCGATCAGGCGGCGCTCGGCTTCGGCGACGTCGAGGGTGGTGAGCACGACGCCCTCCGGTACGCTCGCAGTGCCGGTGGCTGGCGAGTCCGGCGCCGGCAGCGTGGGGCCACTCTGCTTCGCGAGGCCGAAGCGTTGCCCGTCGAACGCCTGCGGCTGCAGGATGGGATCCCGCGACAGGATTACGGCACGCTCCACGGCATGCTGCAGCTCGCGCACGTTGCCGGGCCAGCTGTACCGCTGAAGCATCGCGACCGTCTCCGGCGCGATGCCGTGCACCTCCTTGTTCAGCTCCGCCGCCGTGCGGGTCACGAAACGCTGCGTGAGCAGCGGAATGTCCTCCACCCGCTCTCGTAGCGGCGGCAGGTGGATCGGCATGACGCTGAGGCGGAAGAAGAGGTCCTGGCGGAACTGACCGGACGCCGCGAGGGTGCCGAGGTCGCGATTCGTCGTCGCGATGATGCGGACGTCGACCTTGATCGGGTGCGTTCCGCCGACCCGCTCGAACTCCTGCTCCTGGAGCACGCGCAGCAGCTTGGACTGGAGGTCGAGGCGCATCTCGCCGATCTCGTCGAGCAGCAGCGTGCCATGGTGCGCTCGCTCGAACGCGCCATGCACCAGCCTGATCGCCCCGGTAAAGGCGCCCTTCTCGTGACCGAACAGCGCGCTCTCCACGAGCCCCTCGGGGAGTGCGGCGCAATTCAGCTTGATGAACGGCTTGTCGCGACGATCGCTCGCGTCGTGGATCGCGCGGGCGAACAGCTCCTTCCCGGTGCCCGATTCCCCCTGCAGCAGCACCGACGCGCGCGTCGGTGCTGCGGTCGTCGCCGTCTGCAACAGCCGCCGGATGACGGCGCTGTCGCCGACGATCGTGCGCTCGGCGCGGAACTCGGTGACCTCGCGGCGCAGGGCGTCGTTCTCGCGCCGCAACCGGGCGACCTCCAATCCTTTGGCGACGGAGAGCTCGAGTTGTTCAGGGCGGACCGGCTTGGTGATGTAGTCGATGGCGCCCGCCTTGATGGATGCGACCGCGTGCTCGATCGTCGCGAACCCGGTGAGCATGATCAAGGGGATGTCGTAGCCCTCCTGCTGCAGGAGCTCGAGAAACTCGAGCCCCGACAGTCCCGGCATCCGGTAGTCCGAGATGATGAGGTCGATACTCTCTTTGGCGAGCGCCTGGAGCGCCTCGGGCACCGAGCGGACGCCGATCGGTGTGTGGCCTGCCCGCTCCAGGGTGTCCTCGAGGATCAGCCCGATGGCGGGCTCGTCGTCCAGGTAGAGTATGGTCGCCATGCAGGATGAGGCGTGTGTCACCGCGGGTGAGACCGCCGACGGGTCTTCCGCTCCTACAGTCTACCGAGCGTGCGTGCAGGAGCGAACCGGCGAGGGCAGCGCCGATCACTCGTGCCGGCGCGACTCATGACGAGATTGTAATGGGAATCGGGCCCGATTGGGTCGCGACGACGCTAACGCGCCGTAGCCGGCGACCGATACTCAACCGGAGAGGCGGAGGGGAGGACGAATGACGATTCGATGTGACGCGGCCGAGTGTCGACCGACACGAGGCGCACCGGTGGCCCAACGACCGCGGGTATCCGTGATGAAAGTGTCCGATCTCGAGACGGAGCGCCGTGCGGCCGCGGGGGGTTCCCACGACAGGCGCCTCGCCGATCTTCAGCGCCGGGTTCGCGACGGCAGCTACGACAACCGGGGCGTGATGGACCAGGTCGCGCGCCGGATCTTGCAGCGCGGCGATCTCTGAGCGCTTCGGCGGTCCGATCTTGACCGGTCGGCTCACGGCTGGTCGGCACCGAATGTAGGTTGGTCCCATGCGCTCAGACGCCGCAGGTGCTCGCCTGCCGCTCACCGTCGCCGTCACGGGCGCCACGGGACTGATCGGGTCGGCGCTCGTCGCGCGGCTCCGGTCGCGCGGACACACGGTGCGCCGCGTCGTCCGCTCGTCACGGGGCGCCGGACCATCCGACGTGCTGTGGAATCCAGACCGCGGAGAGCTCGACGCCCAGGCGTTGGGCGGCGTGGATGCGGTGGTGAATCTCGCCGGGGCGCCGATCACCCGTCGTTGGACGGCCGCCCGGAAGCGGGCGATCCACGAGAGCCGCGTCCGCAGCACGGAGCTGCTCGCACGAGCCATCGCCGGTCTGCAGCGAAAGCCGCGGGTCTTTCTCAGCGGGTCAGCTGTCGGCTTCTACGGTGATTGCGGCGACGAGGTGCTCGACGAAGCCAGCGGAGCGGGAGCTGAATTTCTGGCGCGTGTCACCGCCGACTGGGAGGCGGCGACCGGGCCGGCAGTGAGCGCCGGCATCCGCGTCGTGACGCTCCGCACCGGTGTGGTGCTCGCCCCGCATGGCGGCGCGCTCGCGAAGCTGCTGCCCATCTTCCGCCTCGGCGGGGGCGGTCCGCTCGGCAGCGGACGCCAGTGGATAAGCTAAATCTCCCTCGAGGATCACGTCCGCGCCACCGAGCATGCGCTCGTCACCGAGTCGTTTCGCGGTCCCGCGAACCTCGTGGCGCCCAACCCGGTGACGAACGCGGAGTTCGCCGACACGCTCGGCCGGGTGCTGTCGCGTCCCGCCGTCTTGCGGGTGCCGGCGGTTGCGCTCGAGCTTCTCTATGGCGAGATGGCGCGCGAGACGCTGCTCGCGAGCCAGCGCGCGATGCCGGTCGCCCTGTCCGCGTCGGGATTCAAGTTCGAGGAACCAAGGCTCGAAGGCGCGCTTCGAGCCATGCTGCATCGCTGACCCGGTCGCTTTCCGTCGGATCGTTCACACCTTCACGACGGGGTGCTTCAGATGCCATTCGGTCGCGTCCTGCCACGCCTTCGCAACCGCCAGCACTCGCGCCTCCTGATAGAGCCCGCCGAGGAAGGTGATCGACACCGGGACCTGTGTCTTGTCGGTGTCGGAGGTGTCGCGAAAGCCGCTCGGTAGGATCACCGCCGGATGGCCGGTGAGGTTCGTCGCGACGAGCTGCGTCGAGTTCGTCGGCGCGACGATGACGTCGACCTTCTCGAACAGGTCGTGCCACTGCCGCATCGCGAGGGTCCGCGCGCGATTGGCGTTGACGTAGTCGACCGCGGGGATGAAGCGCGCCTTGCGGAAGGTGTTGGCCCAGTCGCCGGTCGCCTGCTGCACCAGCTCTTTGTCGCGGCCGGAGCGCGTGAGATCGTCGAAGGCGGCCGCTGCCTCGGCCGTGAGGATGAGCCGCATGGCGCCGTACGACAGGTCGGGAATCTCGATGGGAACGAGCGAGACGCCCAGCCGGCGCAGCACGTCGAGCGCGGCGTCGTCGAACCGCCTGGTGCCGTGCTGCAGCTGACCCTTGTCGTTTCGCTCGGCGAGATCGAATGCGCTCTTCACGTAGCCGACGCGGAGCCGCCGCGGATCGAGCGTGGCGTCCCAGTTGAACGGGATGTCCTTGACCGCGCGGTCGACGTTGTCGGGGCCATGGACGACCTCGAGGACGAGCGCGCAGTCTTCGACCGAGCGCGCCATGGGTCCGATCTTGTCCATCGACCACGAGAGCGCCATGGCGCCGGTGCGCGGCACGCGGCCGAAGGTGGGGCGCAGACCGGTGACGCCGTTACGCGTCGACGGCGAGGAGATGGACCCGAGCGTCTCCGTACCGAGCGCGAATCCGACGAGCCCCGCGGAGACGGAAGAACCCGGACCAGCCGAGGATCCGCTCGCGCCCTGCGCGACGTTCCACGGATTCTTCGTGGTGCCGCCGAACCACACGTCGCCCTGTGCCAGCTCGCCCAGCGTGAGCTTGGCGACGAGCACCGCTCCCGCGTCGTCGAGGCGCTTCACGACGGTGGCGTCGGCGTCGATGGTCTGATCGCGATATGGACCGGCGCCCCACGTCGTCTTGTAGCCGCGTACCGCGAGCAGATCCTTCGCGCCCCACGGAATTCCGTGCAACGGACCGCGGTATCGTCCGCGTGCGATCTCCTCGTCGGCGGCCTTTGCCTGCTGGCGCGCACGATCCTCGGTGAGGGTGATGACCGCTTTGAGCACGGGGTCGTATTTCTTCAGCCGTCCGAGATACATCTCGGTGAGCTGGGTCGACGTGACTTTGCGGCGGCGGACCAGGGCCGCGAGCTCGGTCACGGGAAGGAAGGCGAGGTCCTCGAGATCATTCGGCACCGTGCGCATCGCGACACGGCTGTGAACCGACTTGTGCTTCGATGGCAGACTCGGTGTGACGCCGGGCGGGATTGGGTCGAAGACGATGGCCGGCGCGACGGAATTGTCGAGCGCGATGGCGTGCAGCTGCTCGATCTGCGTTTCCTGCTGCTTGAGACCATCCACCATCTGCTGCCGCTGTTCGTCGGTGAACTTCAGACCGGCGATCTCCTCGGCGCATGCGATCGTCGACGTGGTGATCTCGGCGCCCTCGGCGACCTTCGCCCAGAGGACGCCGGGCAACAACGTCGTGCCGAGGCCGATGGTCGAGAAGTAGGCGAGAAAGCGGCGGCGGTCGTGGGCGGCGGAGAGCGGCATCGGCATGGGCGAGTGAATGTGCGGCGGACGTCTCGGAGGATGACGTCAAACGTTACCGCGTAGATCGCCTTGCAGCCACTCGTAGGTCGCGGCGCATCCAGCCGCCACGCCGATGCCGGCGAGCCATCCACCGGCGACGTCCGACGCCCAATGCCAGCCGAGGGCGACACGACTCCAACCGGTGCCGACGGCGAGCAACGCGGTCACGGGAACGACCACGAGCGGCGGCGCGACGTCTTCGCGGAGCAGGAGATAGGCGCTCGTCGCGAGCACCGCGGTGGCGTCGGCCGTGTGTCCGCTCGGAAACGCGGGCTCGCGCTTGCCGCGTCGCAGCGCGACGCGGGGTCGCGGCCGCCGATAGAACAGCTTCACGCCGTAGTGCGCGGCGATGGCGCCGATGGAGGCAGCAGCAAGTGGAACGAGAATCCGGCGCGCGCGCCCACCACGCACGTCGAGAATCCAGAGCGCGACCGCGGCGCCGATCGCCGGATGTCCGAACCGCGCGCCGGGAAGAGTCGCGAGCCGCGCGACGAGCTGCGTGCGCGACCTCGTACGCGCGGCGCGGCGCTCGATCGCGTCGTCCCAGCGTTGGACGCGTCGCGTGCGCGTGGCCAGCGCGAGCGCGACGGTCGTCGCGGCGGCGGCGACTCCGATCTGTCGGGGCATTGGCACGCGGGCCGCCGGTGCAGGGCGCGTGCCCGGCGATCAGCGTGTCATGTCGGGAATGAGACGCCCCAGCAGCTCCGCCAATCGTGCGCGATCGACGGGCTTGTCGAGCCGCTCGGCGGCGCCGATCAAGCCGTCCAGGGTCGGACTGCCGGCTTCACCCATCACCACGACCGGCGTGGCGCGCAGCGCGGTGTCGGTACGCAGAATCCGCAGGACGTCGAAGGCGGTGATGTGCGGCAGCCGCCGGTCGAGGAAGATCAGCGCGGGTCGGAGCTCGCGCGCCAGCCGCAGTCCTTCCACGCCGGTGGTAGCGCCGACGGCGCGGCATCCAAGCTCCACGAGCCGAGTGCTCAACGTCGCGCGCGCTCCGGCGTCGTCGTCGATCAGGAGCGCCAGCGGCGGATGAGTTGCGCGACCGCCGGACGCCGGGGTTCCCGACGCCACGTTCCTGTGGCCGAGCCGAACGCCCATCGTCGTGCCGACACCCTCGATGCTCCGCACCTCGAGACGATGTCCCATCAGGTCGCACAATGAGCGCGAGATGGCGAGGCCCAGCCCCGTTCCACCATACCGGCGGGTGATCATGGACTCCGCCTGCTCGAACGCGTTGAAGATGGCATCGAATCGGGCACTGGGGATCCCGATTCCCGAATCGCGTACCTCGATGAGCGTCGGCGTCTCCAACGCGTCGGTTTCCAGACGCACCACGATCTCGCCACGCTCGGTGAACTTGATGGCGTTGCCGATGAGATTGATCAACACCTGCTTGATGCGGCCGGCGTCGGTCTCGATGGGGCGGACGCGTGAGGGAAGCTCCGTCCGCATCACGACCGAGCGGTCTCGCGTCTGGCCCTCCAGCTCATCGACCGTGTCGCGCACCAGCGCGTCGAGGGCGACGGCGCCGAGGTCGAGCGACATGTGGCCCGCCTCGATCTTCGAGAGATCGAGAATGTCGTCGATGAGCCCGAGCAGGTGCTGCCCGTTGGCAGCGATGCGGGAGAGATAGGTGAGATCGTCCTGCCGCATCGAACCCGTGCGGTTCTTGAGGAGGACGTTGGCGAAGCCGATGATGGAGTTGAGTGGGGTACGGAGCTCGTGGCTCATCCGCGCGAGGAAATCGCTCTTGGCGCGGTTCGCCGCTTCCGCCGCGTCGCGCGCGACCACGAGCTCGATCTCCGCGCGCTTGCGCGCGGTGGTGTCGCGAAAGTTCACGACGGCGCCGGAGATCTCGCCGATCGATCGCACCGGAGACGCCGTGTATTCCACCTGAAGTGGAACGCCATCCTTGCGCCACAGGACCTCGTCGTCCACGGAGCAGGCGACGCCGTGCATGGCGGCGCGGCAGATCGGGCACTCGGACTCCGGGTACGGCGTGCCGTCCGGCCGCGCGTAGTGCGCCAGCTCGTGCATGCGGCGTCCGACCAGCTCCGACGGGTGGTAGCCGATCATCTCGGCGCCGCGCTTGTTGACGAAGTTGATGACGCCCTGCGTATCGATGCCGTAGATGCCCTCGCCCGAGGCATCGAGGAGCTGGCGGATGTCGGTCGCCAGGCGATGGCGCTCCTCCTCCGCGGTGCGCCGCTCGGTGACGTCACGCAGCGTCCCCATCGTGCCGTCGATGCGCCCGCCGCCGTCGCGGGCCGCATGGGTGCTCACCTCGACCCAGCGGCAGCCGCCTGAGCGGTGGAAGAAGCGCACCTCGACGTGCGTGGACGGCAGCGCGCCTTCGGCGAGAGGACGAAGCGCGTCGAGCAGCACGGCGCGGTCGGCCGGGTGCACGTGCGTGAGGCAATGCATGCCGAGCGAGTCGTCCACCGAATAGCCAGTGAGCGTGGTCCAGGCCGAGTTGAGAAAGGTCCACAGGCCGAGCTGGTCGGTGCGAAAGAACACGTCGCGAAACTGCTCGATGACGGAGCGGTATTTCTGTTCGCTCCGCACGAGCGCTTCCTGCGTCTCGTAGTGATGCGTGACGTCGAGCACGAGCACCATTCGCGCACTCCGGCCGTCGAACATCACCGGATACGTGCACACCTCGACGCGCCGGCGGTCGCCGGAACGCGTGTGGTGCACGGCGGCCGTGGAGAACCGCTCGCGGCCCTCGCTCTGCGCGACCATCGCGCGCAGATGCGCGTGCTCCTCCGGCGGACGGACGTCGCCGAGCGTCATCGTGAGGAATTCCTCGCGGCTCCAGCCGTATTGGGCCACCGCTGCCTCGTTCACTTCGAGGAAACGGAGCGTCTCGCAGTCGTAGACCCACGCCGGTTGCGGCGAGAGCGCGAACAGCGGGCGGTATCGCTCGTCCGAGCGGGCACGGTCATCGGTGCCGGCGTTCGGGTCCGGGCGAGTGTCGGGATGGAGGGAGAGCGTCATGGCTGGTAGCGGAGGCAGAAGATCGACTATCTTGCGACCGATTCGTTTCGCACCGTCTGCTGCCTTACACCTGCCTTCCACGTCGCGCCCTATGCCGGTCGTCCCATTCGACAGCCTTCCCGATGCCTCGCGGGTCTGGGTCTTCGCCAGCGACCGGCCGCTGTCCGGAGAGGGCATGTCGACGCTGATGAAGGCGGTCGAGGAGTATCTGCCCGACTGGAAGGCGCACGGGATGCCGCTCACGGTCGCCAGCCAGCTGCTCGACGACCGGTTTCTGGTCGTGGCGGTCGATCAGACCACCGCGGGGGCGTCGGGATGTTCGATCGATGGGCTGTTTCGCCTGCTGCGCGGGCTGGAGTCTCGGATCGGAGCGACCCTCGTCGGCGGGGGCCGCGTCTTTTACCGCGATCTCCAGGGAATGGTGCAGAGCGCGTCGCGCGACGAGCTGCCCGGTCTCACGGCGTCCGGCGCGATCACACGGGACTCGGTGGTGTTCGACACGACCATCACGGATCTCGGCGCGTTCCGCACCGGCTTCGAGAAGCGGGCGAAGGAGAGCTGGGCCAAAGATCTGCTGGGGCTTCCCGCCTAAGCGAGCCACCGATCGAGATGCTCGCGGACGAAGTCGTCGTCCGCGAGCCAGGGGTATGCCCGGCCGACGCGGTCGATTTCCGCGGCCTGTCCAGGTGAGAGCACCTCGGCCGGATCGAGGCACCACGTGCCGGCGAGGAGTCCCTGCCGTCGCAGCACTTCGTGGATGCCGGGAATGCAGCCGGCAAACCGATGTGCCGCGTCGAAGATGGCGCCGTTGGCGTCGGTGAGCGCCGCACCCTCGCCGAGGAGCGCGCCGTCCACGGCACGGTGGCTCTGTGCGCGCACGCGCTCGAGGAGCCGAACCGCGTTGCGCGTCCACATCGCCCACTGACCGAGCAGCCCGCCGACGATCCGACGAGTCGCGGTCGATTCTTCACCCGAGGTCGGGAATGGCGTCAGCAGATCCTGAACGATCGCGTCATCGTTGCCGGTATAGAGGGCGATATCGTCGCGGCCTGCGTCGGTGATCGCGCGGACGACGTCGACGGTTCGATAGCGATCGAACGGCGCGATCTTGATCGCCCACGCCCGTTCGATCTCGGCGAAGGCACGCCAGAAGTCGTAGCCGAGCACGCGGCCGCCCACCGCGGGCTGCAGGTAGAAGCCGAACAGCGGCAGCACCTCGGCGACGGCGCGGCAGTGGCGCACGAGCTCCGGCTCGCTCGCGTCGCGCAGGGCGCCGAGGCTCAGCAACACCATGTCGTAGCCGAGCGATGCCGCGAGCTCCGACTCGGCGACCGCCTGCCGGGTGTCGCCGATGGCGCCGGCGATGAGGGCGAACGGCCTCCTTTCATGCGGCCGCGTCGCCCGCGCGGACCGCGCGGTCTCGGCAGCAAGCTCCAACACGGGACGAAGAAGTCCATGACGCGGCTCACGGATCGCGAACTGCGTCGTGTGCACGGCGACGGCGATCCCGCCCGCGCCGGCGTCGACGTAGTAGCGAGTCAGCGCGCGCTGGCGACGCTCATCGAGCGTGTGCTGTGCGGTGAGCGCGAGCGGATGGGCAGGGATGACCTGCCCGTCGTGCAGGTGGCGGCGAAGGGCCTCAGCCGACGGGGGGCCGGATCGCACGTCAGAACCGGCCGTCGCGCTGTTCGAACGCCGTCGGTTTGCCGAGCAGCCGGCCGCCGCCGGCGATCCAACCGGCTACCCAATCGAGCAGCGTGTCGAGCGGAAGCAGCGGGTCGTCGAGCAGCTCCCGCATCCGCGCGCCATTGCTGAGCAGCGCATCCGCCGCTTCGCGTCCCTCGAAGACCGGTGCTGCGCCAAGCCGCTCACCGAGTGCGGTCGCGAGGTCGCGCACGCGAAGCACGGTGGGACCAGCGACGTTCACGACGAACGGCTCGGGTGTGCTGGCGCGGGAGAGCGCGGCGAGCGCGAAGGCGTTCGCGTCGCCCTGCCAGATCACGTTCACGAATCCCATCGTGAGGTCGATCGGCTGGCGACGCGCGACGCGCAGCGCGAGATCGGTCAGCACGCCGTAGCGCAGGTCGTGCGCGTAGTTGAGCCGGACGATGGAGACGGGCGTGCCATGACGCAGCGCCGCGGCGCCGAACAGTCGCTCACGCGCGAGGCACGAGGCCGCGTATTCGCCGAGGGGCGCGGGCGGATCCGATTCGCGTGCGCCGCCTTGCGTGGCCGGCGTAAGCGCGTAGACGTTGCCGGTCGAGAACACCACGGTGCGTGCGCCGGCGAATCGCTCGGCCGCAAAGGCCGGCACCCCGGCATTCATGGCCCAGGTGAGCGCTGGATTGCCCGAGGTGCCGAACTTCTGGCCTGCCATGAAGACGACGTTCGGCGCGTCGGGGAGGGCGGCGACCGCGTCGGGGTCGAGCAGGTCCGCGCGCACCGTTTCGACCCCGTGGTGCTCGAGGGCGTGTTGCGCCTCGGCGCTCGACCAGCGTGACACCGCGATCACGCGCCGTCCGGGAGTCGCCCGCTTCGCCATGCGGGCAAGCGACGGTCCCATCTTTCCTCCCGCTCCGAGCACGATCAGGTCGCCGCGGACACCGGCGAGCACGCCAGCGAGCGATGGTGTCGGGCGGGAGAGGACGTCTTCCAGCTCGCTCTCCGAGCGCGGCGCCGACGCCGCCGGCTTCATCCGGCGCGCTCGAGCTCGCGTTGGAGCGCGTGACGCGCAGCGTCGATGACGTCGCGGGTGCGATCGCGAAGCGCCGGGATGTCGGCGCTCGTGAGACCCGTCGTCGGGATCGGCGGCAGGACGCGCGCCTTTGCGTGGGCACGCCGGAAGGCGAAGCTGCCTTTCGCCATGCAGTAGCGCGTGCCGGCAACGGCGATCGGCAGGATGGGTACGCCCGATTCGATCGCGATCTTGAAGGCGCCGTCCTTGAACGGGAGCATGTCTTCACTGTGCGAGCGGGTGCCTTCGGGGAAGATCATCACGCTGACACGTCGCCCGAGGCGGTCGCGGCAGCCCTGCAGCGCGCTCACCACGCTCTCGCGCTTGCCGCGCTTGATAGGAATGTCCTTCGCCATCCGCATCATCCAGCCCATGACGGGGATCTTGAAGATCGTGTCCTTGGACAGCCACTTCATCTCCCATGGGAAGTGGCTGATGAGGAAGATGTCGGCGTACGACTCGTGGTTCGAGACGGCGACGTAGGGGTGGCGCGGATCGGCCGGTGGTTCGCCATCCGTCTCGAAGTGCCACAGCGGGTTGAGCTTCACCGCCGTCACGGCGAGCTGCCGGAAGGCGCGGCCGGCATGGTAGCGCCCACGATCGAATGGCGCCGTCACGAGCCAGATGGCGCCGACGTAGAGAAAGCCGAAGATCACGACCGAGACCGCCGCGATCCATGCCCATGCGCTGAGAAGACGCTGCATCGCCATCACGCGCGTACGTAGTCGGCGCGCCACTCGCGGATCTCGCGCTTGACGGCATCTGCCGTCGCGAGCTCCCCGCGCAGACACCGCTCGACGAGCGAGGGAAGCTCGACGTCCCCGGCGAAGCGGAGGCCGATGAGCTGACGCAGGCGGAGGTCGGGGATGCGTGTGCGCAACTCCGGCGGAAGTGTGGCGGCGAGTCTGAGCCGCATCTCCAACCCGATGACGCGGTTCTGCACGTAAAGCGTGGACGCTCGGCAGGCGACGAGGCCCGAGACGAGTGCGAGCGACACGACGACGATCCATGCGTTCCACGCGGACGGGCGCTGGACGGCGTGCATCACGGCCACCACGACGTTCGCCAACAGGATCGGCAAGGCGACATAGTGAAACAGCGGGAAGTAGCGGCGGTGGTTCTTGTAGCTCTGCGGCGGAGGGGAACCGGTCGGAGACATGGGCGGCGTGGGCGGGTGTCGTCAGCCGTCGACGGCGCGCTGCGCGTGTCGCTTCACGCGCGCGAGCATGGCGTTCAATCCCACTTCTCGGCCGGCGAGCCCGATCCCGTCCATCATCTGCCGCACGAAGTCGTTCGGGATCGCGAGCGTCGTCTCGGGCGGATGCCCGTTCACGGCGTTGAACAGGATCGCGAGAAAGGCCGCGATGGTGGGAGACTGCCGAGTGTTGAGGTCGGCGTAGAAATAAAGCTTTCCGTCGCGCAGCTCCGGGAACAAATCGACCTGGGTCTGGCATTCAGGAACGTTGTACTGGGCGCGATCGAGGCGGCGGAAGCGCTCGGGAAGCGGCTCCAACTTCTTCGCGAAGTGAAGCAGCGTCTGCATCTTCTCGTCGCGCCCGAGGGCGCGGAACGTGCTCAACACCCGCGCGATACTCGGCGGGAGCGCCTGTTCGGCTGCCTGGTCGGTCATAGCAGGAGATAAACCGAGAGGGGGACGACGCGTCAAGCGCCGTGCCTCCGCACGATCACCTCACGAGCCGGAGCGCACGATGCCGACGAGAAAAGCGAATGCGGTATGGCAAGGCGGTTTGCAGAAGGGGAACGGCACGTTTCGGGGGCAGACCGGCCTTGCCGGGCAATACAATTTCTCGTCGCGCTTCGAGAACGGCGCGGGCTCCAGCCCGGAGGAGCTGCTCGCGGCGGCTCACGCGGCGTGCTTCAGCATGGCGCTCGCGGTCGGGCTCGAGCAGGCGGGCTTCGCGCCGCAGAAGGTGGAGACCGACGCCGCAGCCACGATCGAGAAGGTCGGGGCAGGTTTCAAGATCACGCGCATGCAGCTCACTTCGCGCGCCACGGTGCCGAACATCGACGACGCCAAGTTCCAGTCGATCGCCGCGGCGACGAAAGAGGGCTGCCCGGTGTCGGGGGCGCTCAAGAACAACGTGCAGATCGATTTGAATGCAGCTTTGAGTTGACAGAGGACAGGTCGACTGTCTTCCACAGCTCCACTTGTATCGCGATCCACACGAGCAGCGACGGCCCGGCCAGTCGATACAGCATCGCCGTCGGGGACTTCGGCGAGCCCGGGATGAGCGTCGACATCAGGGTGATCGTGACGAACGCCAGGGCGAACAGCGCGGTGCGCCAGGTGGCGCGCGGTTCGGCGGCGAACCAGATCGCGATGCCGGTGAAAGCGATCAGGTAGCTCGCCCGTTCAGCCTGGTGGTTGAACAGCACCACGTAGATCAGCACGGAGCAGAGATAGAGCAGGCGAAATCGATGCTCCTCCCATCGGTCCCGCCGCAATGCCAGGGGCGCGAGCAGGAGCAGCGTCCCGCCGAGCTGCACCGGCCAGTTGGGCCAGCTCGCCCCCAGCCAGCGATGCAGCAGCTCCATGACCGAGAACCAGCGCTGCTGCGCGTCGCTCGACTCCACGGCGCGCCACGATCGGTACTGCGCCGCCAGCGCTGCCGGAGACACGACGGCCAGCGGCACCAACAGCGCCGCCACGCCCGCCGCCACGGCGGCGACACCGGTGCGCCACACGCGCCGCCGCGGAATGGCGAAGCTCAGCGCGGCGAGCGGAAAGATCTTCACGCTCGCACCGGCGACGATTGCCGCCGCCGCGCGCCAGGCCTTCCGGCGCTCCAATGCCACGAAGGCGAGCACGATCAGGCCGGCGACGAGCGCGTTGCTCTGCGCATTCTGCATCGCGCGCAGGATCTCGAGCAGCAGAAACGCCGACGCGACGAGGGCCGCACGCGGCGGCAGCAGCCGCTCGATCGCGAAGAAGAGCACGAGCGCGTTGAGGGCGCTCCACAGAAAGAGTGCAAGCGGCCAATACAGCCAGCTGAACGGAGCGAAGAGCACCGCGAAAGTCGGGCTGTACTTGAAGCGGTCCACGTGCTCGGCGGGCCACTCGGCGTAGAGATCTTCGCCCGCGAACAGATGGCGCGAAGCCGCCCGAAAGATCTCGAAGTTACCGCCCGGCTTTCTGGCACTCTCGAGCTGGGCCACCGTCGCGCTGCTGCCGGCGAACCGGCTCAACGCGCGATTCACCGACGCGTTCGCGGCCAGCGCCTTCGCCGCGGCGTCGGCGAACGCGACGGTCAGGTAGAGCGCGAGGAGGATGCGCCGCAGCCGCGGCAGCGGAATGGCTGCGGCACGCGCTCGCAGCCGATGAGCGGTGGAGCGGATCAGGCGCTGTAGTACTCCTTGATGCACATCGTCACGATGCGCTGAAGGAGGCGAATCTGCTCTCCCGCGTCGGTCATCGCCCGCACCTCGGGAAGCGTCCCCCACGTATCTTTGAGCACGACGAGCAGCTGCTCGGGCAGGATGCTCCGGTCGCGCGCCTCGTTCGACATCAGCAGCAGCGCCGCCTGTAGACGACGCGGATCGCTTCGCTCCGAAAGATAGGTACGCAGCGCGTCGCGCACCGCGGCCACGGTGTCCTCACTGAGGCGACTCGGCGGGGTGTGGCTCGAGTCGGCGGCCATCATCATGCGTTGCGGCGGCGTCGAAGGGAAAGCTGTGCGGCGGGGTAGCGGCGACGGAGGGTGTGACGCCGCTGAGCGACGAATGTTTATCGGGGGAGGGTCCACGTCAAGGGCGAACACCCTGCACACGACAAGCTTTTTGGTCCCCCTCTTGCGCGCCACGTCGGGTTCACCCCACCACCCTCGACCGAAATGCAGTCTTGAAGGAACTGACGACGTGAGACATCACGCCGTTCTGATCGTCGCAGGCGATCCGCTCGCCTCCGCCTTGCTGGGAGCCGCCGTCGAGCAGGCGGGATGCGTGCCGCATTTCCCGCAGCCGGGTGAAGCGCCCCGTGCCGCGCTCCGGCGCATGCGGCCCCGACTGGTCCTGGTCTCGTGCGACCATCCCGAGGCGTGCAGCGACGCCTTCATCGGGCCTGCGCTGATGACCGGCGCCGCCGTGCTCGTCATCCAGACCCGCGACGCGTCGTCCGAAACGCGCGACGTCGTCGAGCGGCTCGATCTCACCGTGGTCGACCTCTCGACGGACACCGAGGCCCTCGCCCGCTGTTTGCGCGCCCTCGACGAGGATTGATCGTGCACGTCAGGCCAATGCGGCCGCGCGGCGCCCTCGCTCGGCAAACGCCCGCTGTGCGTCGCAGGCGTCGCAGTTCCCGCACACCCACCCCTCATCGACCTCTTCGCCGAAGTACTCCAGGATGAAGCGCGTGCGGCAGCGAGCGCTCTGGCAATACGCCACCATCAAGCGCAGCTTCGCGCGATCCTGCAGCCGGCGCTCCTCATAGTCGGTGAGGTCGGCGCTGAGATCCACCGCGGTCAGCTGGCTGCGCAGGCGTTCCCACCCGCCACCCCGATGCTCGCGCACGAGACCGTGGCGCTTGAGGAGCACGAGCACAATGCGGGCCTTTCGCCTCGCCACGCCCGACCGTTCGGCCAGCGTATCCAGCTCCACGCGCTCGCCGAGCGGGTACTGCTCGAGCAGCAACGCGACCTTGGCCGCTTCTTCCACGTCGGGATACTTGCCGCCGAGAAAGTAGGACTGCACTCGCGAGTCCTCGACGCGATAGAGCACCGTACACGTCGCCGGCTTCCCATCGCGCCCCGCACGCCCCGCCTCCTGGTAGTATGACTCCACCGAGCCGGGAAAGTGGTAGTGGAGCACGAACCGCAAGTCACGCTTGTCGATGCCAAGTCCGAACGCATTCGTCGCCACCATCGTGGTGAGCGAGCCGTCCATGAAAGCGTTCTGCGACGCCTTGCGATCAGCGGGATTCATCTTGCCGTGATAGAGGCCAACAGGGAATCGCTCCCCGAGCGATTCATGCAGCCGCTCCGCCTCCTTGATCGTCGCGCAATAGATGATGCCGCTCCCCGTGCTCTCCTGAAGGACGCGCTCCACTTCCGCATCCTTGCTCTCCTGGTTGACGGTCCGCCGCACTTCGAAGCGCAGGTTCGGTCGCGCGAATCCGGTGATCGTCACCGCGGGATCCTGCATGCCGAGTTGCCGCGCGATGTCGGCGCGAACCTCCGCCGTGGCGGTTGCCGTGAGCGCGAGAATGGGCGGCTTGCCGAGCCGCGCCACCACCGAGCCGAGCGTGAGATAGTCGGGGCGGAAGTCGTGCCCCCACTGGCTCACGCAGTGCGCCTCGTCCACCACGAACAGGCTCACGGTCCGCGTGAGCAGATGGTCGAAGAAGTCGCGATCCTTGAACCGCTCCGGGGTGAGATACAAGATCTCCCCCTCCCCTTCCGCCACCTGCCGCGCCGTCTCGCGCGTCTCACCCGCCGAGAGATGCGAGTGCATCGCCAGCGCGTCGACACCGTGCGCGTGCAGCTTGTCCTGCTGGTCCTTCATGAGCGCGATCAGAGGGCTCACCACCACCGTGAGTCCGGGAAGGAGCAGCGCGGGCAATTGATAGACGATGGATTTCCCGCTGCCGGTCGGCATCACGACGAGCGCATCGCGCCCCGCGAGCACCGCACGGACCGGCTCCCACTGTCCGCGTCTGAAATCGGAATGTCCGAAGCGCTCGCGTAGCACGTCGAGCGCGCGGGCCTTTGTCGCTGTCGCCATGTGAGGCTGTGAGGCAGAAAGCGGGCCCGCCTGCGGTCAACTAGAACTGCGAGTACAAGCGTACAGGGTAGCACTGGTACCGAGACTGGCATCCAGTCCCCACGAATGCGGGGCTGCTCGTGGACGAGGTGTCCCTGCAGGACCGGCGTCCGCGGGAGGGTCGGGCCAGACCATCCGGCTCGCACCGGCATCCAAGCATTCGTGGGGCCCAGGTGTCGGTCTTGGTACTAGTGCTACCGGCAGTACTCCTGTACTCGCAGCTCTAGTTACCGATCACCCGATCGCGATCCTGCGCGGCTTCGCCGCCTCGGCCTTCGGCACCGTGATCGTGAGCAGCCCGTGCGCGAACTTGGCCTCGATCCGGTCGGCGTCCACGAACTCCGGGAGACGCACCGACCGCTCGAAGCCACCATGCACGCGTTCGGCCGCGAACACACGCAGCTCGCCTTCGGCGTTGACGTCGAAGCTCGCCGGTTTGGTGCCGCGGATCGTGAGCACGTTCTGCTCGAACGAGACGTCAACCTGATCGGGGCTCACGCCCGGGAGCTCGGCCTGGACGAGGTAGGCGTCACCGCGTTCCGCGACGTCCATCGCAGGAACCCAGACGCGGCTGCCGAGAGCGCCGAACGCCTGATCGAACGCCTGATTGAGTGAGAGCATGCGGTCGAGCGAGGTACCAAGAGAGCGAGTGTTGACCATGTTCGTTACTCCATGAAGGACGTTGATGTCTGTCCGCCATGGCGGCGGTGCGTGCCGAAAAAGCACGGCGCGGACCAACTCCAAACTGCCACCGCGACCGACGTGCATACCGAACGTCGGCAGGAGTGACAGACGCCAACCGCCGAGTCTGACACTCTGGCAAATTCGCCTGAGTCCGCCTGTGGATGCGAGGGGCGATTACCCTTCAAGGGTGCCTCCCAAACTGCACCACGCCAGCCGTCCAAGCCTGGAAGCCGTCCAGTTCGAGCCGGCCGCCGGAGGGCAGTCGCTCCAATGCTTCGCCATCGTGGCGCCGGGTCTCGAGCAGCTCGCCCTCGCCGAAGCGCGCGCGCTGGGGATCTCCGCCGAGCTGGAGGAAAAAGGGGGCGGGCTCGCGTGGGCAGGTGATGTGGAGAGCGTGCTCCGCGCGAACGTGGGTCTTCGCATCGCGTCGCGCGTGCTCGTCCGGCTCGCGTCCTTTCAGGCGCGGACGTTCGCGGAGTTGGAGCGGCACGCACGGCAGATCGGGTGGGCGCGAATCGTCACGCCCGGAGGGTCGGCGCGCTTTCGAGTGACGTCGAAGAAGTCGCGTCTGTATCACACGGACGCCATCGCGCAACGGCTCGCCGATGGGCTGGTCCGTGCCGTTACCGGCGTGCAGGTCGACGAAGCGACGGCGGCGGGGGACGACGAGGTCCACGCGCCCGAGGATGCGCAGCTGTTCGTGGTGCGCGTTCACCGAGATCACTTCACCGTGAGCGCCGACAGCTCGGGCGATCTGCTGCACCGGCGCGGATATCGGCAGGAAACGGCCAAGGCGCCGGTGCGTGAGACGCTCGCCGCGGCGCTGATCGCTGCATCGGGCTGGGATCTCGTGTCGCCGCTGGTGGACCCGTTGTGCGGCTCGGGGACCATTCCCATCGAGGCGGCGCTCATGGCGCGCGGTATTGCGCCGGGTGCGAAGCGTTCGTTCGCCGTGGAGCGATGGCCCGGCGTGCCAAGGACGCTTGGTGAAAGTGTCCGAATGGAGCTCGCGAACGGGCGGTCGCCGGTGGTGCCCGGACCGATGATCGGCTCGGATCGGGATATGGGGGCGATCGCCGCGGCGGTGGCGAATGCGGAGCGCGCCGGCGTGGCGGGCGACGTCGCGCTGTCGATGCGCGCGCTCTCGGCCGCTGAATTTCCTGGCGAGCACGGCTGGATCGTGACCAACCCGCCGTACGGCGTACGCGTCGGCGACGCCGGTCGCGTGCGCGATCTGTGGGCACAGCTGGGCCATGTCCTGGGCGAGCGGGCGCGCGGGTGGCGGGTGGCGATTCTGTCGCCAGATTCCGCGCTCGATCGTCAGTTGTGCATTCCATTGCGCGCGGTGGCGCACACGAGCAACGGCGGAATTCCTGTACGGCTCATGGTAGGTGAAATCGGGCGATGACCTCCGGTCAGGGCAGAATCGCGGGACTTCAACGGTCGGCGGGCGGCGTGCCGAAGCTGCCGGTAGAGCAGGCGGCGGTGGGGCCGGCGGGCATGGAGGGAGACGAGCAGCGGGACCGGCGCTTTCACGGTGGGCCCGACCGTGCGTTGTGCTTGTACTCCCAGGAGCGGATCGACGCGCTCTTCGCGGAGGGTCACGACATCTCGCCGGGCGCGCTGGGTGAGAACGTGACGATCGCGGGGCTGTCGTGGGACGTGGTGCGTCCGGGTGTGCGGCTCCGGTTGGGCGGAGTCGACGTGGAGGTGACCGGATTCGCGTCGCCCTGCTCGAAGCTCGCGGGGGCATTTCTCGATGCAGCATTCACGCGAGTTGGGCAGAAGGTGAACCCCGGATGGAGCCGGGTGTATGTACGGGTGCTCAGCGAAGGAGCGCTGGCCGTGGGTGATCCGGTGGTGCTGCTCCCGTGAGCCGGGTCCAGCGCAAGTGTCCGTGGTTCAAAGAGATACGGTGCCTCGAGCGATGGACGTAGTACATCAATATCAATTGGTGTGTTGGAGTCTGCTTTTTGCAGTGTCCGCCTTGCAGGCGGCCAGTCGCGCGTTTTGCGTGCGCCCTCCAATGGCTGAGCTCGGCACAACAATTGAACGCATCAACCAACGTGCGCGCGTGGCCGAAGCACCCACCGCGACCGTCAGCCAAGCCACCACGTGTGTCGCCGGTGGCCTTTCGCATCCTCTCTTCCTTAGGAGCTGACAGTGAGCGTCGGCGAGAGACCCGAAATGTCCGATCAGGAAGCGTCGCCCTCCGAGCGCGGCGCTACGCGATCCAACGGAAGCGCGCGCAACAAGCGCGGTCGTCCGCGTCGCACCGCGGCGAGCGCGGTGACCGGCGAGAGCGACCCGTACGCCGATTCTGACTCGTCGCGCGGCGGCGTCGGCACGGCGAACGGCAGCGGTGGGGGCGGCGATTCGCGCAATCGTGCGCTGCGCCGGTTGCTCGCCGGCCTCCGTGCGATCGACGCCGGCGACTTCAGCGTGCGGCTCGAGTCCAACGGCGATCCGCTCATGGCGGAGATTGCCGACACGTTCAACAGCGTGGTGAACAAGCAGGCGCGTCTTGCGGAGGAGCTCAACCGCGTCGCGCTCTCGGTCGGACGCGAAGGGAAGATGCGGGACCGTGCCACGATCGGTCCTGCCGCGGGTCTCTGGGCGGGTTCGGTGGACGCGCTCAACTCGCTCATCACCGACCTGGTGCAGCCGACGTCCGAGGTCGCACGCGTCATCAAGGCGGTGGCCGAGGGGGATCTGAGCCAGAAGGTGGAGCTCGAGATCGAGGGCAAGACGGTGCAGGGCGAGTTCTTCCGTATCGGGTCGACCGTGAATCGAATGGTCGATCAGCTCAACGCGTTCGCGAGCGAAGTGACGCGCGTGGCACGAGAGGTGGGAACCGAGGGTCGGCTGGGCGGGCAGGCGAACGTGCAAGGGGTGAGCGGGACCTGGCGGGACCTGACGGACAGCGTGAACGGCATGGCGACCAACCTGACCAACCAGGTGCGAAACATCGCCGACGTCACCACCGCGGTCGCCAAGGGCGATCTCTCGAAGAAGATCACGGCCGAGGCGAAAGGCGAGATCCTCGAGCTCAAGAACACGATCAACACGATGGTCGATCAGCTCTCGAGCTTCGCGGACGAAGTCACGCGCGTGGCGCGTGAAGTAGGAACGGAAGGCGTGCTGGGCGGGCAGGCGAACGTGCCAGGCGTCGCCGGGACGTGGAAGGATCTGACGGACTCGGTGAACGGCATGGCGTCGAACCTGACCAACCAGGTGCGAAACATCGCGGACGTCACGACCGCGGTCGCGAAAGGCGATCTGTCGCGCAAGATCACGGCCGAGGCGAAGGGCGAGATTCTCGAGCTGAAGAACACGATCAACACGATGGTGGATCAGCTCTCGAGCTTCGCAGCGGAAGTGACGCGCGTCGCTCGAGAGGTGGGTACGGAAGGGATCCTTGGCGGACAGGCGAACGTGCCTGGTGTGGCAGGAACGTGGAAGGACCTGACCGACTCGGTGAACTTCATGGCGTCGAACCTGACGTCGCAGGTGCGTAACATCGCCGACGTCACGACGGCGGTCGCCAAGGGCGACCTGTCGCGCAAGATCACGGCCGAGGCGAAGGGCGAGATTCTCGAGCTGAAGAACACCGTCAACACGATGGTGGACCAGCTCAACGGATTCGCGGCCGAAGTGACCCGCGTTGCTCGAGAGGTCGGCACGGAAGGGATCCTTGGCGGTCAGGCGAACGTCCCGGGAGTCGCCGGGACATGGAAGGACCTGACCGACTCGGTGAACTTCATGGCCGGCAACCTGACCAGTCAGGTGCGAAACATCGCCCTCGTGACGACGGCGGTGGCCAACGGCGACCTGTCGCAGAAGATCACCGTCGAAGCGAAAGGCGAGGTGCTCGAGCTGAAGAACACCGTGAACACCATGGTGGATCAGCTGAACAGCTTCGCGGCCGAAGTGACGCGCGTGGCGCG
>DASXHF010000290.1:0-8959 GCA_036488775.1 Gemmatimonadaceae bacterium
TGGGCGGTCCCGCTTCGTGTCACCTTCGAGTGTGCTTCAGGCGGTGATGCGAACCTGCAGGGGCGAGTTCAGCGTCACGGTAAGCGCGCCGCCGTCCGCGAGGCAGCCGTCATAGCTGGCCGTCACAGCCGCGGCACCGGCACCCGCCGCCGCGCCCGCCGCCGCGCCGACGACGGTGGACTTGGTGCTCCGGCCGAAGATCTGACCGGCGATCGCGCCGAGCACGGCGCCGCCGACGACTTTCTTGGTGTCGTCGCCGCGGCTGGTGCTGCGCACGCGCTCGATGTTCGCGTCGGCCACGCTGCCGCTCACCGGATAGGTGCGGCCGCCGAAGCTCACGGAGCGCACCGCGAACTCCATGAGGATCTTGTCATTCATGTTCCCGCTGGTGTGAACCTGGGTGACCTCGAGATTCACCGTCGCACCGGCGGGAATGGTGGCGCCGTTCGTGCCGGTGACGGGATTGGCGACGGTGGCAGTGAAGGTCTGTCCCGGCGTGTAGGTGTTGGTGCACACGCGGGCGTTGGAGCGCAGGCTGAGCGACGTCCCAGACGCGATGGTGCCGACCGAGCCGCCGCCATTCGACGTGCCGGGCGTGTTACGCGTGACGGTATTGCCCGACGGAGTGGTGGTGGTCGTGGGCTCCGGCGCGGGACGCGTGACCCGGGCCGTCGTCCGCGGCGCACTGGTGGTCGGCCGGGTTGCCCGCGTCGTGGCGCGCGGCGCTGGTGCCGCCGCGGCAGGCGCGGGGGCTGGTGTGACGTTGGGAGTCGCCGGTACGTCGCGGAGCTGCGGCTGTGCCGTCGTGTCGCGGCCGGCCAGGGCGAGATCGCGGTTGAGCGCGGTGTCGCGCGCGAGCGACGAGTCCGGAGTGTTGCTGCCCTCCTTCACCGTGCATGCGGCGAGCGCAACGGCCGCGCAGAGTGCGAGCGGTGTTCGAGCTCGGCGAATATACTTGGTCATGAACTGCCTCCCGAAGAGTGAGTCCCTGGTGTCGCAAGTTAACACTTTCGTATAGCCGAGTCAGGTGGCACGACGCGCTTCGTCCCTCGCCGCACTGCGGCGGCTGATACCGTACTACCGGCCATATGTTCCGATGCTGGTCGGCGGGCTGCTGCTCGTCATCGTCTCGTCGGCGCTCGGCGCGCTGCAGCCGTGGCTCCTGCGCACGGCCATCGACGCGCTCCAGCGACACGCACCTGTGCGACAGGTTACACTCGTCGCGGCGGGAATCGTTGGGCTGGCGTTGGTGGGCGGCGCGTTGCGCTTCTGGATGCGCGAAGTGTTGAACGGGCTGAGCCGCTACATCGAGTACGATCTCCGTCAGGCGTTGTACACGCATCTGACGACGCTGGACGCCTCGTACTTCTCGCGCGTGCGGACGGGCGACCTGATGGCGCGGCTGACGAACGATCTGAGTGCCGTTCGGATGGCCGCCGGCCCGGCGATCATGTATCTGACCAACACGGTGTTCGGCGGCGCCTTCGCGCTGGCGTTCATGCTGCGCATCGACGTGCGCCTCACCGTGCTGGCACTGCTGCCGATGCTGCTGCTGCCGGTGGCGATGATCAAGCTCGGCGGGATGATCCACGAGCGGTTCGAGGCGGTCCAGGCGCATTTCAGCACGCTGACGACGCAGGTGCAGGAGAACCTCGCCGGCGTGCGCGTGGTGCGTGCATACCGGCAGGAGGCGCCGGAGATCGCGCGCTTCCGCGCGCTCAACGAGCAGTATGCCGACAAGAACATGCGGCTCGCGCAGCTCTACGGCGCGATGAATCCGCTCTTCGGTCTGCTCGCGGGGCTGAGCATGGTGGTGGTGCTCGGTGTCGGCGGGCAGTTGGTGATCCGCGGCACGATCAGCGTGGGCGCGTTCGTGGCGTTCGGCTTCTATCTCGCCCTGCTCACCTGGCCGCTGATCGCGCTGGGCTGGGTGATCAACCTCTTCCAGCGCGGCGCGGCGTCGATGGCGCGCCTGCTCGAGGTGCTCGACGCGCACTCGCAGCTCGCCGCGCCGGCAACGCCGCGCGCGCTGCCGCCGGCCCGCGGCGGACGCACGCTCGAGTTCCGCGACGTGGGATTCCACTATCCGGTGCCGCCGGCCGGAACGCCGCGCTGGGTGGTGCGCCACGTGTCGTTCACCGTCCCGGCGGGCGGCACGCTCGCGGTGGTGGGCGCGACGGCGAGCGGGAAGAGCACGCTGATCGATCTGATTCCGCGGCTCGCCGATCCGCAGGAGGGCGAGATTCTGCTCGACGGCGTGCCGATCCGCGACCTGCCGCTCGACGTGCTGCGCAGCGAGATCGGCTACGTGCAGCAGGAGAGCTTCCTGTTCAGCGACACGATCGCGTCGAACCTGGCCTATGGTGACGCGGCGCACGCTCTGATCGATCACGAGACGCACGACGAACGCGCACCGGAGCAGTCGCGCGAGCGGGGCGAACGCGACGCGGCGGGGAATGTGTGGTCAGCCGAGGTGGCACAGCTCGACGAGACGGTGCGGGCATTCCCGCACGGGTACGGCACGATCCTCGGCGAGCGCGGGATCAATCTGAGCGGCGGACAGAAGCAGCGGCTCTCGCTCGCCCGGGCCCTGGCCCGCCGCCCGCGCGTCGTCCTGCTCGACGACGCGCTCTCGGCGGTGGACACGCACACGGAAGCGGAGATCCTGCGCGGCCTGCGCGGCGCGCTCGCGGGGCGCACGGCCGTGATCGCGTCACACCGCATCAGCGCGGTGCGCGACGCAAGCTGGATCATCGTTCTCGACCAGGGCCGAGTGGTCGAGCAGGGGACGCACGACGTCCTGATCGCAGCGCGCGGACGGTACGCGGCGCTGTTGCAGAGGCAGCAGCTCGAGGAAGAGCTGGAGGAGCCGGTCGGGCGTGAGGCGTGAACGCCTGTTGACCATGACCCGGTACCAGTGATCAATCTCCGGGTCAACGACCGTTCAGCGTTCACCGTTTACCATACAGGTCCGCCGAACCTTTCCTCGCCCTGCTGGCCGGAGTACCTTCCCCCAATGCCTCGTCTGGATGCGTCTGCGCCCTCCGCTCTCACGCAGTCGTCGTCGCTCGAAGCACGGTTGGCGGCTCTCGAAGCGCAGCTCAAACAAGCGCACGAGCACATCGCCGGGCTCGAAGCGCGCGACAGCCTCAAGACGCAGTTCCTGGCGAACATCTCCCATGACCTGCGTACACCGCTCACCGCGGTGATCACCCACGCCGAGATCCTGCGCGACGGGATTCTCGGTGAGCTCGCTCCACGCCAGCTCGAGAGCATCGGCGGGATCATCAGCGGCGGCCGGCAGCTGCTCGATCAGGTCGGCGAGATCCTCACCTACGCGCGCGGCGCCGCGAACCAGCTCTCGATCACCCCATCGCACTTCGAGCTCTCGACGGTCGTGTCGCAGGTGATGGCACTCAACGAGTCGCTGGCGAGCCGGAAGGGGCTGGAGCTGGCGGCCGATCTGCCCCGCGAGTTGACGCCGCTCAACGCGGACCGCGAGAAGATCGCGCACGTCGTCGGCAACCTGCTGGGCAACGCGATCGACTTCACACCGCGCGGGGGACGCGTATGGGTGCGGGCGCGCGAGGTGCGCGTGGCGAGCGGCGCGGAATGCGTCGTCGAGGTTGGCGACACGGGGATCGGGATCGACCCGGAGCATCACGAGCTCGTGTTCCGCGAGTTCGCGCAGGTCGATTCGACGGCGTCGCGACAGCACCACGGAACGGGACTCGGGCTCACGATCGCGCGCAAGCTGGTCGAGCTGCACGGCGGGCGAATCTGGCTCGAGAGCGCGCTCGGCGCAGGAAGCCGCTTCTACTTCAGCATCCCGTATTCCGAAGGTTGATCGTCGCGTGCCCACGCGCCCACACGTCCTCGTCGCCGAAGACAACGAGCTGGTGTGCGGGGCGATGCGAGTGCTGTTCGAGGAGACGGGCCATCGCGTGACGACGGTGCCGACGATCGCCGCGGCGGTACGAGCAGCGACGAGCGACCCGGTCGATCTGCTGCTGCTCGACCTCGGCCTCGCCGACGGGAACGGTCTCGACGTGCTGCCGCAGCTCGCCACGCGTGGAGCGACGCCCCGCGTGACGATCGCGCTCACGGGGCGCGACGAACCGGAGATCGTCGCGCAGTGCTACGCGGCGGGATGCCGGCTCGTGCTGCTCAAGCCGGCGAGGGCGGGGGAGCTGCTGCGAGTGACGAGGGAATTACTCGGTGGGGAGTAGCTACAACCACAGAGAACACGGAGGAAAGCGCTTTGTTTGCTGTCGGGACGCTGAAACGGCTCGAACGGACATGCTCCTATCGGCCCGATGTTGGTTTCGGTACCAGTGCTGCCAGCGAACTCTCGTACTCGCGGCTGTAGTCGATGCCGTTAGAGTCTCGCTCGAAGGGTCGCCGGTGTGAGCGCCTGGAGATAGGTCGCGAGTACGGTGAAGTAGTCGAACATCATCAGTAATCCGACGATCACCAGCAGCGCTCCGCTGATCTGCGAGACGCGTGCGAGATGTGGGCGCAGTCGCGTCACGGTCTCGAGAAAGCGCTCCACCGCGACCGCCGCGACGAGAAAGGGGAGCGCCAGGCCGAGCGAGTAGGCGAGCAGCAGCGGCAGACCGCGGGCGAGGTCGGCGGTCGCGGCGGTGTACGTGAGGATCGCGCCGAGGATGGGACCGAGACAAGGCGTCCATCCCGCGCCGAAGGCGACGCCGACGAGGACGCTGCCGAGGTAGCCGACCGGTTTCGTCGCCAGATGCACGCGTCGCTCGCGATCGAACGCGGCAACGCGCACGACACCCAGCAGATACAGTCCGAACAGAACGACCAGCGCGCCACCCGCGCGGGTGATCCAGATGCGATACGCGAGGAGAAGCCGGCCGAGCACCGTCGCCGAGGCGCCGAGCGCGACGAAGATGAGGGTGAAGCCGAGAACGAACAGCAGCGCATGGAGCAGCGCGGCGCGGCGCGCGCGCGACAGGTCGTCGAATCCGACCCCGGTCACGAAGGTGAGGTAGCTCGGGATCAACGGCAGGACGCACGGCGACACGAAGCTCAGCAGCCCCGCGCTGAAGGCGAGCGCAACGCCGAGCGAGGCGGGATCGTTCACGCGAAGGTCCGGGGGTGCGGCGCGCGTGACCTGCTAGCTGCGCGCCGGATCCGACACGGCGGCGCGGAACTCGTCACCGGAGAGGCGCGACGTCTCGCCGGTGTCGCCCGAGCGGCGGGAGACACCGCGCACCACCGCGTCGACGGTGAGGAGCGGTGCGTCGGCCTCCTCGACCACGGCGAGCTCCCACTTGCCGCGCTCGGGGCCCTTGAGCGTGTGCCGGTAGCGCGCCGTGTAGACGGTGAATCGCTCGGCGGCATTCGGCGCGTCGTCGAAGGCCGGCGCGACGGCGACCACCGCGACGCCGCTCTCCATCCCGCCCTGACGGATGGCGGAGAACAGGTGAATCTCGGTGATGCGATCGACCGGAAGCTGCGCGGCGATGCCGGCGAGGAAGCGGGCTCGCGTTTCGTCGGTCATCGCGCGCTCGCGAGATCGCGCGGCGCCGGCATCGCCGCGCGGCGCTGGTCGAGCTCGCGCTCGGCGTAGAGACGCAGGATGTGCATGAAGTCCTGCGCGTTGGTGACGACGCCGAATGCCTGATGCGTCCCGCGGTCCTTGAGCTTGCTGACGACGAACTCCGAGGAGTCGACGCAGATCGTCGCGAGCTCGCGCAGCGAGCCGTCCGTCTCGGTGACGAAGGCGGGGAGCATGTTGCCGGTGGCGATGGCGTGCAGCGCGGTCGCGATGAGGATGGCCATCGTCGCCTTCACGGCGTGGCGGCGCATCGCGTCCTGACCGGCGACGGCGTCGGTGATCACGTCGGGAAGCGGCCCGTCGTCGCGGATCGAGCCGGTGAGAACGAACGGCGTGTTCGTCGTCACGCACGCGTGCATGATGCCGTCGCGAATCGTGCCGTCGGCGACGGCGGCGGCGATCGATCCGGCGGCGCGGACCTTGTTGATCGCCCGCATGTGCAGCCCGTGGCCGCCCTGCGTCGCTTCGCCCCGCCCGGACATGCCCAGCGTGGTGCCGAAGATGGATGCTTCGATGTCGTGTACGGCGACGGCATTGCCGGCGAGCATGGCGCCGACGAACCCGTTCTGGATGAACCAGGTCATGTCGGCGCGCGCGCGGGAATGCACGAGCGCCGGTCCGACGACCCAGATCGGATAGCCACCGCGATCGCGCTCATCGATCAGGATGCGGGCCATGAGCGCGTAGTCGATCGGCTTCTCGCGGGACACCTCGCTCGTCATGAACTTGAACTCGGTGTCGCTCTCGACGTCGCCCATGAACGCCGCGGTGTGCACGTAGATGCCCTCGCGGCCGTCTTCGTGCGTACCGATGGCGACGCGATCGCCCTTCTTGAGCCGCCGTCCTTCACGGACCCACAGCGTCCCCTCGCGCTCCAACACGAGCGCCGAGTCCATGCGCGGCTCGCGCGGCATCCGCCACGCTCCGCCGACCTTCACGTACGTCGGCAGGTTGGTGGTGGAGAAGAAGCCGTCGGGGAGCACGCCGTCGGCGGGCGCCGGGACGAACCGTGCGTCCGGTGCCGCGGCGAGCGCGGGCGCCGAGAAGTCGGGGTGCGAGAAGGTCACGCGGGAAAGATCGTCCGCGGAGAGGTGCGGGACAAGCGAGACCGGTCACGATCGAGGGATGAACACGGGCTAGCGCCTCGAATCGTCCCTCGGTAAGGCGAGGTTCATGTGCTGTCGGGACGCTGAAGTGGTGACGCCCCCGGTCAAAGCAACGCGACGGGGTCCCGATCGAGCGTCATCCGCAGCCCGAACCGCTTGGGAATCTCGAACCGCTCGACCAGATATCGCGCGACCCGGCTGAGCTCCTGCGGCCGCTCGGCCTTGATGAGCACGTGCCAGCGCCAGCGCTGCTTGACGCGCTCCACCGGACAGGGGGCGGGGCCGATCACCGTGATACCGGGCAATGGCTGTGAGGCGAGCAGCTTGTGCAGCCATGCCGCGGCGCGCGTGGCGAGACGGGCCGTCGCGTCTTCCTGCGTGCCGCTCAACACGACGTTCGCGAGTCGGAGGGTCGGCGGATAGGGCGGGTGACGCCGGCCGGCGAGCTCCTGCTCGACGAACGTGTGATAGTCGTGGGTGATCGCGCAGCGAACGGCATGATGCGACGGACATCGCGTCTGGATGAGCACTTCCCCGCCCTTCGGTCCGCGGCCGGCGCGGCCGGCGACCTGACTGAGAAGCTGGAAGCACCGCTCCGAGGCGCGGAAGTCGGGCAGGTTGATCCCGACGTCGGCATCGATGACTCCGACGAGTGTGACGTTGGGGAAGTCGAGTCCCTTCGCGATCATCTGCGTGCCGAGCAGGATGTCGACTTCCCCTGCACCGACGCGATCGAGGATCTCGGTGTGCGCCCACTTGCCGCTCGTCGTGTCCACATCCATGCGCGCGACGCGCGCGTTCGGATAGCGTTCGACGACGAGCCGCTCGACCTGCTGCGTCCCGAGCCCGCGCTGCCGCAACCGCATGCCGCCGCATCGAGTGCAGCTCAGATGCAGCGACTCGGCGTGCAGGCAGTAGTGACAGACGAGCCGCTCGGGGGTGCGATGGTAGGTGAGGCTGATGCTGCAGTTCGGACACACGGCGACGTCGCCGCAGCTCGCGCACTGGATGAACGCCGAGTAGCCGCGACGGTTGAGCAGGAGGATGCTCTGCTCGCGCTTCGCGAGCCGGTCCTCGAGGGCCGCCTCGAGCGCGGGTCCGATGGCGTACGAAAACGCGGCGTCGGCGTCGGGTACCTCGCTCGGCTTCCGCTTCGGCTTGTCGGCGCGCAAGTCGACGACGTCGACGTGCGGCAGCTGCGCACCGCCGGCACGGTCGGGAAGCGTGAGGAGCTCGAACTTTCCCGACGCGGCATTGGTCCAGCTCTCGAGGCTCGGTGTCGCGCTCCCCAAGACGACGACGGCGCCCTCGGCGCGTGCCCGCACGATCGCGACTTCGCGCGCATGATATCGGGGCGTCTCGCCCTGCTTGTAGCTCGACTCGTGCTCCTCGTCGACGACGATCGCGCCGAGGTTGCGGAGCGGCGCGAAGATCGCCGACCGCGCACCGACGGCGATTCGCTTGTCGCCGCGCTTGAGCGCGAGCCACGCGTCGTAGCGCTCGCCGTCGGAGAGCGCGCTGTGCAGCACGGCGATGCGATCGCCGAACACGGCGCGGAAGCGGTCGACCGTCTGCGGCGTGAGCGCGATCTCGGGCACGAGAACGATCGCCGTCTTGCCCTGCTCGAGCACGACGCGACGCAGATGCTCGAGGTAGACAAGCGTCTTGCCGCTGCCGGTCACTCCATGGAGCAGCGCGACGTGACCGGGCGGCGCGGCGGCCAGCCTCGCGAGGGCATGGCGCTGCGCATCGGATGGCACGTGTGCATCGGGCGACCGCTGGGCGCGCGACAGGAACGGATCGCGCTCCACGGTCTCCTCGGACAGCACGACGAGCCCGCGCGCGACGAGGCCTTTGAGCACGGACGAGGAGAAGTGGAGCTGCTCGCCGAGATGGTTGACGGCGGCGCTGCCGCCGGTGGTCTCCAACAACTCGTACAACGCCCGCTGCTGCGGTGCGCGCGCGAAGATGCGGTCGCGATGCAGCAGTGACGGAAGCTCGCGCGCGATGCGCACGACGCGACGGGTCTTGCGCGCCGGCACGGGCGCGTCGGCGCCGGTGAGCGCCGCGGGCAGCGCACCGCGCACCGCGACACCGAGAGGGACGACGTAGTAGTCGGCAATCCACCGACAGAGCTCGAGCATGCGCTCGTCCATCACCGGGGCGTCATCGGGCGCCGCGGCGATGTCCTTGTATCGGACGCCCTCCTTCGCCGTGCCCTCACCGACGACGATCCCGATCTGCTTGCCCGTGCGGAATGGAACGAGCA
>DASXHF010000331.1:0-3130 GCA_036488775.1 Gemmatimonadaceae bacterium
CATCTAAGGTGTGGTCGGCCAGAGGAGCCGAGTTCCTCACTGAGCCCAAAGATCACGGCCGCGAGATCCGCGCATACATCCGCGACCCCGACGGCCACCTCATCGAGGTCGGCCAGACCACCCCCACGCCAAGCTCGTAAAGCCGTGAGCTCCCAGCCAGACGGAGAACTCCGGACATGCGCCCGCGGGCGTCAGGCAAAGCTCTGCAGGCCGGCTCGTTATTGTCCGCGCATCTCGTCGTGGAGAGTTCCTACCACGTTGCCTCAAACAACTCACTCCACTCGCGGAGGCTGAATATGTCCAAGACAATCCTGATCACAGGCGCGAGCAGCGGCTTCGGCCGTGACACGGCGGAGACCCTGCGCCGCGCCGGCCACACGGTGTACGCCTCGATGCGCGGTGCGCAAGGCAAGAACCGCGAGGCCGCCGAGGCCCTGCGAAAGCTCAGCGTCAAGATCGTGGAGCTAGACGTCAGCGACGATACGTCTGTCGAAACCGGCGTCAAGACAGTGCTGGCCGAGGCTGGCAAGATCGATGTGCTCGTCAACAACGCCGGTATCGCCTCGGTCGGCGTAACCGAAGCCTTCACTACCGAACAGGCGAAGGCGATCTTCGACACGAATGTCATCGGGCTGCTTCGCGTCACCCGCGCGGTGCTCCCGTCCATGCGCCGGCAGCACGATGGCCTGATCATCAACATCGGCTCGATCCTCGGCCGCGTGACGTTCCCCTTCGTCGCCATTTACGGCGCGAGCAAGTTCGCGGTCGAAGCGCTGACCGACAGCCTCCGCTACGAAGTCTCGCAGCTCGGCGTCGAGGTCGTGGAGGTGCAGCCGAGTGGATACCCGACCAACTTTTTCGCCAACATTCAGACGCCCGCAGACATCGAAGTCACCGAGTCCTATGGCGAGGTCGGTCACATCCCCGACGCCATGGTCACGTCCTTGACATCGACGTTCGAGGGCAAGGACGCCCCGAATCCGCACGATGTCGCGGAGGCGATCGTCAAGCTCGTCGGTCAAGCCAAGGGCAGCCGCGCTGTCCGCACCGTCGTCGGCGCGCCGTTCGGCTCCGACCAGGCCAACGAAGACGTCGCGCCCGTGCAATCCAAGGTGGTCGAGGCCCTCGGCCTCAGCCACCTCGAAAAAGTCGCCTGATGAATCCAGCAACGGGCATCCCAATTACCCATGAGAGGAAAGGAACTCGTCATGCCTAGTCCGACAATTGTTCTCGTTCACGGCGCGTTCGGAGACGCGTCCAGCTGGCGGCCGGTGTATGACCGGCTCGTCGGCGACGGTCGCACCGTTCTCGCGCAGCCGAACCCGCTGCGCGGGCTCCCCTACGACGCTTCCTTCACGGCGTCGGTCATCGACCAAATCGAAGGTCCCGTGGTGCTCGTCGGCCATTCGTATGGCGGCGCGGTGATCACGGTCGCCGGCGGCTCGGATAAGGTCGCCGGGCTCGTGTACGTCGCCGGCGTCGCGCCCGACGAGGGCGAATCGGTCAACGACCTGCAGGAACGCTTCCCGTCGCTCGTGATGGGTCCGCTCGTGCGCCCGGCGCAGTTGGCCGACGGCAGCGTAGAGGTGTCGATCGACCCCGCGCGCTTCCACGACGTCTTCTGCGCCGACGTTCCCGACGCCGACGCTGCGTTCATGGCGATCTCGCAGCGCCCGGTCTCGGCCACGGCGTTCGACGATCCCGCGACCGTCGCTGCCTGGCGGACGAAGCCGTCCTGGGCGGTGTTCGGTACGGCGGATTACCCGGTCGCACCGGAGCTCCACCGCTTCTCGTACGACCGCGCCGGCTCTACGGTCACCGAGGTCGAAGGCGCCTCCCACTTCCTGATGCTGTCGCAGCCGGACATCGTCGCGAGCGTCATTCGCGGGGCCGTCATCGCAAGCGCAGTTAACCGAGCGGCGTAAAGAACATCGGCGTCTCGGCCCCGGTCGCCAGATGCGGGGTCGAGACGCCATTCGGCGCCGTCACTCAGAAGGAGGACAGCATGGAGTCCCCGGTCGAGTTCGAGGTCGAGGTTCCCGCTGGCCGACGTGCAGTGCGGTGCGGATGGCCCGGATCGAGGGAACCCGGTCAGCTGCCAGGTCATCCGCGAACACGACTGCGGCTCGCTCGCCGAGCGGATCGGTCGCGGAGCCGTCGTCCTGCGCGCTAGGCGTAACCGCGGGCACCTGCGCGCTACGGATGATCACCGTCAGGAGCTCGTACGACCCGGCCAGCGCGACTGCGGGCCGCGCGCCGACGGCAGCGCCGATCAGGCCGTGGGCGAGGTTCGCGGCTAGCGTCGCGACAATGCCCAAGCCGAGCAGCCACCGCGCCAGCGACGGCACCCGGGCACCCCGCCGCGCCGCGCCGAGTCCAGCATCACCATCGAACTCGCGTAGATCAAACCGTCCACCGTCAGCGGGATCAGGCGCCCCGTCCAGCCGAACTCCCCGTGTTCCCGTACCAGAGCGCTCGCATGCTGATACGACACAACAGCAATCGCGGCGACGCCGACCATAGCCAACGCCGTCGACCACCTGATGACCCGGTCGGCCGCGTGCATCACGCACCCCCGTCAAGCAGCGAGAACTCCGCCGTGAGCGGGCATGGGCTATTTGGTGCAAGCACCCCTCGGACACTTGATTCATGTCTCTGGCCTGCGGTTATTCGTCTCCAAGATCAGCTGAGCGCGCAAATTCGCAGGTCACGGGGGTGCGGGCAGGGCAACGGCTTGCAGGAAGTCGGTATTGGCGACCTCGCGGAGGATCCAGTATTCGGAGCCAGACTAGGCGCCTTGGCATTCCTTCTCCCAGTGCTGCCGCAGATCTAACTCATCGGCAGCGAAGGTCGCAGTAAGAAGCTCGAACACCGTGAGGGTGACACCGCCTGTGTTCACCTTCTCGAACACCTGGCATCGTTAGGCGCTTCGGCTGGAACGGTTAATCGCGCCGGCGCCGGCGATCCGGGCGGCGAGCACGACGGGGACAAGCGTTAGCAGGATGACGATGGTGACGACGGCGTTGACTTCGGGCAATTGCTGGCCGAGGCGGATCGCGCCGAATATCCACAGCGGCAGCGTGTTCTGCGCGCCCGCGGTGAATATCGTCACGATGACCTCGTCGAAGGA
>DASXHF010000004.1:0-9482 GCA_036488775.1 Gemmatimonadaceae bacterium
CGCGACCAACTGTTCGGTTACCGCGCGGTCGTCCGTCGATGGCGTAGGATCGCCGCTCGGGTGATTGTGCACGAGGACGACCGCCGCTGCCCGCTCGGCGATTGCCTCGCGAAACACCTCGCGCGGATGCACGAGGGAGGAGGTGAGTATTCCGCGCGTCACCGTGACGTCCCGCTCCAGCCGGTGCTGCGCGTCGAGCACGGCGACGTGAAATTCTTCGACCGGTAGATCTTCGAGCCGTGGCGCGAACAGCCGGGCCACGTCCCGCGGCGACCGGACCGGTGCGCCGTCGTCCCTGGCCTCGGATGCCAGCCGGCGCCCGAGCTCGAGCGCCGCATGCACCGTGACCGCACGTGCCATTCCAACCCCGGCGGTCGACGTGAGTGCCGCGACCGGCTGCGTTGCCATCCTTCGCAATGAACCCCCGCTCGCGGCCAGAAGTGCCTGTCCGACGTGGAGGGCAGAGCGGCCGGCGCCACCGGCACCGACCAGAACGGCGAGCAGCTCGACGGAGCTGAGTGCCGACGCTCCGAGCGCGACCAGCCGCTCGCGAGGCCGCTCCGACCGGGGCAGCTCTTTGATAGATAGCGCGATCCGGCCGGGCTGGCTAGACAGTTGGATGGCCATGGGTGCCTCTGAAATGGGGAGAGCCCGCCGCGATATGCGGCGGGCTCTCCCATCTCTACGCCATGGATCCACTCCGGCCATCACCCAACGACTGCGCGCGGGCCGGGAACGTCGCCGGGCCGGCGGTCAGTCTACAGCGAGGCCCCGTGACACTTCTTGAACTTCTTCCCTGACCCGCATGGACACGGATCGTTGCGCCCGACGTTGGTGAAGTCGAGCGAGCCCGCCGACGTCGCCCGTTCGATGTCGCTCATGCTCCGCGCACGGCCGGCCCCGACGATCACCGGGTCGCGCCGCACCGCAGCCACCTGCTCGCTCGGGCTCTCGGCGGGTCCGACGTCGACGACTTCCTCCACACCGACGGCCCCGTTCCCCGTCGGCACGTCCTCGAGGACGCCGAGCGCGTTGTAGCGTCTCGTCGGCGCGGGTGGACCTGACGACGCCGGAGTGAACTGCTCGGCGGCATTTTGCGGTCCCTCCTCGATCACCAACTGCACCTTGAGGAACCGATCGGCGAAGGTCTCCGCGATGTCGTTCATGAGATCGACGAACATCGTGTACGCCTCCTGCTTGTACTCGATCAACGGGTCCTTCTGTCCCCACGAGCGGTAGTGGATCGCGTTGCGCAGCTGGTCGAGATCGTACAGGTGGTCCTTCCACTTCTCGTCCAGCACGTTGAGCATGACGTAGCGCATCAGGCGATCGGCGTAGCCGCCTTCCTGGTCGCGTACCATGTCGAGCGCGTCCACCTTGCCCGCGAACGCCGCGCGTCCCGCTTCCACTGCGCGCGCCTGCGCGTCCTCGAGCACCGTCGGCCGAAGTGCCTCTTCCTCGAACGCGGGCACCTGCAGCAGGTAGTGCATGAGCAGCTCCTGTTTGAGGAGCTCGAAGTCCCACTCTTCGGCCGAGTCGAACTCGGCGAGCAGCGTCTCGACGCGTCGCTCGATGGCCTTCTCGACCATCTTGAGCGCTTCGCCCTTCAGCTCCTCGCCACCTTCGAGCGCGAAGGCCCGCAGCGAGTAGATCACCTCGCGCTGCTGGTTCATCACGTCGTCGTACTCGAGCAGCCGCTTGCGGCTCTGGAAGTTCTGCAGTTCGACGCGCTTCTGCGCCTGCTCGATGGAGCGCGTGATGAGCGGATGGGTGAGCACCTCCCCCTCTTGCGCGCCCATCCGGTCCATCAGCCGTGCAATGCGGTCGCTCCCGAACAGCCGCATCAGGTCATCCTCGAGGGAGAGGAAGAACTGACTCGCGCCCGGATCGCCCTGACGGCCGGCGCGGCCACGCAGCTGGCGATCGATGCGCCGCGCCTCGTGCCGCTCCGAGCCGATGATGTGCAGCCCGCCGATCTCGTCGACGTCGACGTCCTTGCCGTCCGGATCCTTCACCACCGACGGCTTGGATTCGGTGACGCCCGGTCCGAGTTTGATGTCGGTTCCGCGGCCGGCCATGTTCGTCGCGATGGTGATCGCGCCGGGCTCGCCGGCGTTGGCGACAATCTCCGCCTCACGCTGGTGGTACTTCGCGTTCAACACGTTGTGCGTCAGGCCGGCACGCTGCATCAGCTTCGACAGCGTCTCCGATGCGTCGACGCTGGTCGTGCCGATGAGCACCGGATAGCCGAGCCCGTGCAGCCGGCGCGTCTCCTCGACGATGGCGTTGTACTTCTCGCGCCGGGTCTTGTAGACGAGGTCGTGGCGGTCGTCGCGGATCACGTCCTTGTTCGTCGGGATGACCGCGACCTCGAGCTTGTAGATCGTGTAGAACTCGGTCTCTTCCGTCTCGGCCGTACCGGTCATGCCGGCCAACTTCTCGTACATGCGGAAGTAATTCTGAATCGTGATCGTGGCCATGGTCTGCGTCTCACCTTTGACGCGAACCCCTTCCTTGGCCTCGACCGCCTGGTGCAATCCCTCGCTCCACCGCCGGCCCGGCATCGTGCGCCCGGTAAACTCGTCGACGATCAGGACCTCGCCGTCCTGCACGACGTAGTTGACGTCCTTCTCGTAGAGCGCGTGTGCCCGCAGGAGCTGGTGGACGATGTTCAGACGCTCGCTCTTGGCGGCGTACTCGATCTCGAGCTCGCGGCGGCCCGCGATCTTCTGATCGGCCGTCATGTCATGATCGTGATCGATGCGGTGCACCGCCTCGCTCAGATCCGGCAGGATGAACGCGTCGTGATCCGACGGCGACATGAAGTCGACGCCGCGGTCCGTCAGGTGTACGGAATGTCCTTTCTCGTCCAGGACGAACAGCAGATCTTCTTCGACGTCGCGATAACTCTGCTTGGCCGGTGGCAGCTTGCGGTCGGCGAGATGCTCGAGCTCCATCTTCTGGACGAGCTGCTTGTTGCCCTGCTCCTGCATGAGCTTGAGCAGCCGCCGGTTCTTGGGGCTGCCCATCTGCGCCTGATACAGCTTGATCGCGGCCGCGTTGGTGTCTCCCGCCTCGAGCTCCCGCTCGGCATCAGCGACGAGCGAATTCACGAGCTCCGTCTGCTTCCGCACGAGACGTGAGACGCCGGCGTTGTGCTCGAAGTACTGCGCGTCGCCCTCGTTCCCGACCGGGCCCGAGATGATGAGCGGGGTCCGCGCCTCGTCGATGAGGACCGAGTCCACTTCGTCGACCATGGCGAACACGTGGCCGCGCTGCACGCGCTGGTCGTTCGACACGACCATGTTGTCGCGCAGGTAGTCGAAGCCGAACTCGTTGTTCGTGCCGTAGGTGATGTCCGCCATGTAGGCGGCGCGGCGCTCCGGCGTGCCGGCCTCCGTGTCGTCGAGACAGCCGACGGTGAGGCCGAGCCACCGGTAGAGATGCCCCATCCACTGCGAGTCGCGGCGAGCGAGGTACGAGTTCACGGTGACGAGATGCGCGCCCTTGGCCGGCAGCGCGTTTAGATAGAGCGGCAGCGTCGCGACGAGCGTCTTGCCCTCGCCGGTCGCCATCTCCGCGATCTTGCCGAGGTGGAGCTGGACGCCGCCCATGAGCTGGACGTCGTACGGCACCATGTTCCACTCGGTGTCGCGGCCGGTGACGCTCACGACGCTGCCGAGGAGCCGACGGCTCGCCTCGCGCACGGTGGCGAACGCTTCCGGGAGGATCTCGTCGAGCGTTTCGGCGATGGTGGTGCGCAGCGCACCATCGACGCCCCCGCTTCCGTCGACTCCGGTGAGCTCGTTGTCCAGTCGCTCGCGCTCGGCGGCGTCGGCCGCACCCCGCTTGGCTTCGCGCAGCTCGGCCGCGCGCGCTTCGAGCGCCGCAGTCCGTTCGGCGATCAGCGTGCGGAACTTGGCGGTCTGGCCGCGAATCTCCTCGTCGCCGGCGCGGGCGAGCCGCTCCTCGTGCTCATGAATCGCATCGAGGATGGGTTGAATGCGTTTGCGTTCTCGTTCGTGGCGTGTGCCGAGGAACGTCGTCAGTACGCGTTTGAACATGAAGTCCTCTTACCGATACAGCCGGTGCTCGGCGATGTAGTCCGCCACCGCAGCCGGCACGAAGCCTCGTATGGTGCGCCCGTCGGCTACCCGGGCGCGCAGCTCGGTGGACGAGATGTCCACCCGCCGCGTCCGCAACAGTTGGACGTGTCCCGCGTTCTGCGCGGACGCCGGGACGTCCGGCATCTCCTCGTCGCCGCGAACCAGCACCGCGACCGACGCCAGCTCCAGGATCCGCCTCGGCTCACGCCACTGATCGAACAGGGCGAAAGCGTCGGCCCCGAGCAGGAGCACCAGCTCCGCGCCTGGGTTGGCTGCCGCCAAGCTCGCCAGCGTGTCAACCGTGAAAGATAACCCGTTCCGATCGATTTCCGTCGAATCCGCCGAGAACCCGGGGATTCCCGCAATCAGCCGTCTGGTCATGGCCAGCCGGTGCTCCGGCGCCGCGCTCATCCGCCCGACTTTCAGCGGCTGAATCGCGGTAGGAACGAAGCGCACGGCCTCGAGTCCGAGCGTCTCCGCCGCGTCGATCACGGGGAGCAGGTGCCCGAGGTGCGGCGGATCGAAGCTCCCGCCGAAGATCCCGAGGCGCACGCCTCAGGGGGTCGGCGAAGCCGGCGGAGCGGAAGCCTGCGTGGTTGGCGGCGGGGGCGGCCCGGTCGACGACGGCGCGCCGGACGGCGTCGAGGCCACCGGCGCTGGCGCCGAAGCGATCCCCTCGCAGGCGCGACGCACGTCGGCGTCGTCGGGATAGCTCTTGCGAAGCGTGGCGCACGCGTCCGCGGCGTCTTCCTTGTATCGGATCGCCTTGTACGCATCGACGAGCCGAAGCTGGGCGAGCCGAGCGGTCGGCGCCGTCGGGTACTTCGTGAGAACGTCCTTGAAGTAGATGATGCCCGAGTCGTAGCCGCCCCGACGGAAGTAGTACATCCCGGCGAGGTAGTTCTTCTGGGCGAACATCTCCTCGACCTCGGCGAGCTCCTTCTTGGCGATCTCGGCCTGCGGCGACTGGGGATACAACGACAGCAGCGTGCTGTACGTCGCCACCGCGTTCTCGCCGTACGTGGGGTCGAGCGTCGGCTTCCGCCAGAGCTTCCGGTACGAGCGAGCCCCCTCGAGCGCCGCGGCGGGCGCGAGGGAGTCGTCGGGGAAGCTCTCGGTGAGTCGCGAGAAGCTCGTGGCCGCCAGCACCCATTCGCCTCGCTCCTGATGCGCACGAGCCAGGTACCAATGCGCACGCGGCAGCAGGGTATCGCGCGCGGACAGATCGGTCGTCAGCTTCTCGAACGCCGCGACGGCATTGTCCCACCGGCCATGGTTGAACTCGTCCATGGCGGCGCGATAGAGCGCTTGGTTGTTGGGATACTTCGCGATTTCGAAGTCGGGGTGGCAGGCCGCGGCCACGAGCAGCAGCGTGGCGGCCAGCGCCCGGCGAGAAAGAAACATATCGAGAGTTGGTACCCGCGAATGGGCCATCGGTTCGACTAGAGCTTCAAAAGATACACCTCGAGGCCCGGCGACGCTTGGACCGGCCCGCCGGGAGCGGAACGGCCGAGCACGGGTCAGGGGCGCGCGGGTCGGGGACGTGGCGCGCGCGGCGCCATGACCGGTGTTCCGACGTAGCGGCGGAAGTACGCGATGGTGCGCTCCAGGCCGTCGCGCACCGGGACGCCGGGCTCCCACCCCAACATGGTCCGCGCGCGCGTGATGTCCGGCTTCCGGACCTTGGGGTCGTCCGTCGGCAGCGGCTCATACACGATCGGCGACGCGGAGCCCGTCAACTCCACCACCATCTCCGCGAGCTGCTTCACGGTGTACTCGACCGGGTTGCCCACGTTCGTCGGGTTGTGGTCGCCATGCAGGAACAATCGGTAGATGCCTTCGATCTCGTCGGACACGTAGCAGAAGCTGCGGGTCTGCGAGCCGTCGCCGTACACGGTGAGCGGCTCGCCGCTCAGCGCCTGCACGATGAAGTTCGACACGACGCGCCCGTCGCGCGGACGCATGCGGGGGCCGTACGTGTTGAAGATGCGGACGATGCGCGTGTCGAGACCGTGATAGGTGTGATACGCCATGGTGATGGCCTCGGCGAACCGCTTGGCCTCGTCATAGACACCGCGAGGTCCGACGGGGTTTACGTTGCCCCAGTAGTCTTCCCGTTGCGGGTGCACGAGCGGGTCGCCGTACACCTCGGACGTCGACGCGATGAAGAACCGCGCGCCCTTCGCTTTGGCAAGCCCGAGCGCGTTGTGGGTTCCCAGGGAGCCAACCTTCAACGTCTGGATCGGCAGCTCGAGATAATCGATCGGGCTGGCAGGCGAGGCAAAGTGCAGCACGCCGTCCAGCGGACCGTCGACGTAGGTGAAGGTGGAGATGTCGTGCCGGAGCAGCTTGAACCGGTCATTGCCGATGAGGTGCGCGACGTTGTCGGCGTGACCGGTGACGAAGTTGTCGAGCCCGACGACGCTGTGGCCGTCGGCGAGAAAACGATCGCAGAGATGGGAGCCGAGGAACCCGGCGGCGCCGGTGATGAGGACTCTCACGTCTTGCTCCGGCCGATCGAATCGTACGTGAAGCCGAGCGCCCGCATCTTTCGCGCGTCGTACAGATTGCGGCCGTCGACGACCACCGGCGACTTGAGCGTGCGCTTGATCCGGGCGAAGTCGGGATGGCGGTACTCGTTCCAGTCGGTGACGACGACGAGCGCGTCGCTTCCTTCCAGCGCCTCGTAGCTCGACTCCGCATAGCGGATGCGCTTGCCGATACACCGCTCGGTCTCGTGCATCGCGACCGGGTCGTGGGCGACGACGTCGGCGCCCGCTTCGAGCAGCTGCTCGATCAGCACGAGCGACGGCGCCTCGCGCATGTCGTCGGTGTTCGGCTTGAAGGCGAGGCCCCACAGGGCGATGCGCTTGTCGCGAACGCCGCCAAGCAGCGCGTCGAGCTTGTGGAAGAGCCGCTGCTTCTGCGCGTCGTTCGCATCCTCCACGGCGCAGAGCACCCGCAGCGGGGATCCGTATTCGCGGGCCGTGCGCACGAGCGCCTTCACGTCCTTCGGAAAGCAGGAGCCGCCGTATCCGGGTCCGGGAAAGAGGAACGACGGCCCGATGCGTCCGTCCGATCCGATGCCCTTCCGCACCAGATCGACGTCGGCGCCGACCATCTCGCACAGGTTCGCGATCTCGTTCATGAACGAGATCCGCGTGGCGAGCATGGCGTTCGCGGCGTATTTCGTCATCTCCGCCGATGGAATGTCCATGAAGATGATCGGCTTCCCGGTGCGCACGAACGGCGCGTACAGCTCGGCCATGATGCTGCGCGCGTGATCCGAGTCGACGCCGATCACGACGCGATCGGGGCGCATGAAATCGTCGATCGCGGCCCCTTCCTTGAGAAACTCGGGATTGCTGCACATGTGGAAGGGGAACTTCGCATGCGCGCCGATCGCCTGGGCGACCCGCGCCGCCGTGCCCACCGGCACCGTCGACTTGGTGACGACCACCAGCTCCCGCTTCATGTGCTGCCCGATCTGTTCCGCGACCGCAAGGACATGGCGCAGATCCGCCGAGCCATCCTCGTCCGGGGGTGTGCCAACGGCGATGAAGACGACGTCGGCCCGGCCTACAGCCGCCGGGATGTCGGTGGTGAACGCGAGGCGCTCCTGGCGCTGATTCCGCTCGACGTAGTCGTCGAGCCCGGGCTCATAGATCGGCAGGACGTTGCGCTTCAACCCGTCGATCTTGCCGCCGTCGACGTCGGCGCACATGACATTGTTGCCCGTCTCGGCGAGGCACGCACCGACGACGAGACCGACATACCCCGTACCGACAACCGAGATGTTCACTGATGCGCGTGGATGGAGGGCGTTGGCTCAGTCAGCCGGCATCGGCTCGCCACTCGACCGCGGCGATGAGAGGGACACGATGCGGGCTCGCGTCGGGGTCGTCGTGCGGGTCGCGTTGCGGCTGTCGACGATCAGCGCGGCGCGGTCGACGAGACGCTGGTAGTCCAACGTCTTGTGGTCGGTCACGATCACCACGACGTCGGCCTGCTCGATCTCGGCGTCGGTCAACGGGACGCTGTGCCATTCGTGCCCGTCCTCGCGGAACACCGGCACGTAGGGATCGTGATAGGCGACCTCCGCGCCGTCGGCCTCGAGGAGCCGGATGATGTCGAGGGCCGGACTCTCTCGGACGTCGTCGATGTCCCGCTTGTACGCGACGCCGATGACGAGCGCCCGGCTGCCGTTCACCGCCTTGCGGTCCTCGTTGAGCGCATGCCGCACCTTCTCCACGACGAACGCGGGCATGGACGTGTTCACCTCGCCGGCGAGATCGATGAAGCGCGTCTTGTAGTTCAACGTGCGCATCTTCCACGCGAGATAGTGCGGATCGAGCGGGATGCAGTGGCCGCCGATGCCCGGTCCGGGCGTGAACTTCATGAATCCGAACGGCTTGGTGGCGGCGGCATCGATGACCTCCCACACGTCGACGCCGAGCTTGTCGCACACGATCGCCATCTCGTTCACCATTCCGATGTTGACGGACCGGAAGGTGTTCTCGAGCAGCTTCACCAGTTCGGCGGTCTCGGTGGACGAGACGCGCACGACGTTCTCGATGCAGCTCTCGTACAGGGCGACTGCGACGTCGGTGCAGGCGCGTGTGATGCCGCCCACGACCTTCGGTGTGTTCTTGGTGTTGTATCGCTCGTTGCCGGGATCGACACGCTCCGGACTGAACGCGAGGAAGACGTCCTTGCCGACGGCCAGGCCGCGCTGCTCGAACACGGGCTGCAGGACCTCCCGCGTCGTGCCCGGATAGGTGGTGCTCTCGAGGACCACCAACAGCCCCGGGTGCGCCTGCCGCGCGACGGCGTCTGCCGCGGACTGTACGTAGCTCATGTCGGGGTCGCGCGTCTTGCCGAGTGGCGTCGGCACGGCGATGGAGATGGCGTCGGCCTTCGCGAGCTGCGCCTCGTCGGTGGTCGCGACGAACTTGCCGCCGCGCACCAGCGCGGCCACCGCGGCGCTCGGCACGTCCTGGATGTGCGACTTGCCGCCGTTCAACAGGTCGACGACGCGGCGGCTCACGTCATAGCCGATGACGTGGAAGCCGGCGTGCGCGAACTCGACGGCGAGCGGCAGGCCGACGTAGCCGAGTCCGATGACCGCCACCGTCGCCGACCGGTCGTTGATCTTGCTCAACAGCTTCGCGTGCGTGTTCATTCTACCTCTTGAAGAATGCCTGAACGCCCGCCACGACCTCGTCGAGCTGCTGCCGGCTGAGCTCGGGGTAGATCGGAAGCGACAACACTTCCTTCGCCGCACGTTCGCTTTCCGGCAGCTGGCCTTGACGGTAGCCGAGGTAGGCGAAGCACGGCTGCAGATGCAGCGGGAGCGGATAGTAGATCGACGTGCCG
>DASXHF010000014.1:0-2497 GCA_036488775.1 Gemmatimonadaceae bacterium
CACATCATGAAGAACCGGGCGATGAGCTATGAGCCCGATCCCAACGGCGGCTTCCGCATCAGCTATCTGCAGAACTTCGACAAGATCGGCGCGGGCGGACTCTATTCGACCGTCGAGGATCTCGCCAAGTGGGACGAGAACTTCTACACCCACAAAGTCGGCGGCGACGCGCTCCAGCGGCTCATTCACACCCGCGGCGTCCTCGCGAACGGCGACACGCTACGCTACGCGTTCGGCAACGAAGTCGCCGAGTATCGCGGTCTGAGGACCGACGAGCACGGCGGAAGCATGATGGGCTATAAGGCGCACATCATCCGCTTCCCCGACCAGCGCCTCTCGGTGATCGAGACCTGCAACCTCGGCTCGATCAACCCCGGGCCGATCGCTCGGCAGGTGGCGGAGGTGTATCTCGGCAACCAGATGAAGGCGCCGGCTGCCAGCACCGCGACCGCGACGGGCCGAGTGACCGTCGCCGGCTCGGGGGGGGTCGTGAGCAGTGCGGACGCGCAGCGAATCGCGGGCGACTACTACAGCGACGAGCTCGACGTCACCTATCGTGTAGTGTCGTTGGGTAGCTCCCTGAAGCTGGTGCGGCCGAACACTCCGGACGTGACGCTCACGCCGGTCGACGCGACCACCTTTCGCGCCGCCGGCAATCAGCTCGCGCCGCCGGTCACCCTGCATTTCGACGTGGCCAACGGACAGGCCGGTGCGTTCACCGTCGAAGCAGGGCGCGTGACCAACATCCGGTTCCGGCGGCGAGCCTAGGTCCGGACGCGCAGATCGGTGCATTGCCGCATAAAAAGCTTACAAAGAACCCCGTCCGTCGGTTGACTGAGCGAGCTTCAGTGCGGAGGCGGGTGACGCCATTCGTCGAATCGAACGTCCGGCGCCACACCGGCCGGCACGGCCTGATGATGACGGTCGTCGCCCTCGTCGTGTTTGGCGCCGCCGCCAGCCCCGGGCTTCGCGCGCAACAGACGTCCGCCGCCCCCGACTCGACGAAGATGCCCGCGCGCCGCGGCTCCGAAGCGTGGCGACCCGCGCTGCTCGGAACGCAGGCGAACATCATCGTGCAGCATCTCGCTCGCCTGCGGGCACCCTACACCGGCGTGAACAGCCTCACCGCCGACGGTGACACGGAGACCAGCCAAGCGTACGGCGTGTATGCCGGCCTGCAGATCGACGCGCGGCTGCAGGGCTATCTCGACGTGGAGATGATCCGGGGCAACGGGATCAATCACGCGACCGGCGTCGCGGGCATCCCGAATGGTGACGTGCTTCGGCAAGGCACGGTCGATCTGGGCTCGGGTCCCTATGTTGCCCGCGCGTATCTGCGCTACACCGTCCCATTCGCCAGCGAGACGACCGACACGCTCGGGCGCGCACAGGACCAGATGCCCGTCGCGGTCTCGTCGCGACGCCTCGAGGTGTTCGCGGGCAAGCTCGGGGTGTCCGACCTGTTCGATCTGAATCGGTACGCGAACACCACCCGCTGGCAGTTCCTCAACTGGAGCCTGTTTCAGAACACCGCGTGGGACTTCGCGGCGGATACACGCGGCTACTCGAACGGCGTCGCGATCGCGTGGATCACGCCCCGCTACGCGGTGCGCCTCGGCAGCTTCCAGATGCCGACGCTGGCCAACGGAAACCACTTCGACGCGGATCTCCGCCGCGCCCATGGCGACAATCTCGAGGTCACGACGGTGGTGCCGCGGAGCGCGACGATCGTGCGGGTGCTGGCCTACGTGAATCACGCCCGCATGGGGTCCTATCGGCTCGCGATCGACCGAGCCGCAGCCGCGCGCGCCGCCGGTACCGCAGACACCATTCCGGATATCGTGGCCACCGACCAGCCCGGACGTCTGAAGTATGGCTTCGGGCTCAACCTCGAGCAGCCGATCGCCGATGCCGGCGAGACCGGCGTGTTCGCGCGCCTCGGGTGGAGCGACGGCGAGAATGAGTCGTTCGTGTTCACGGAGGTGGATCGACACGCGAGCATCGGCCTTCAGCTCAGCGGTGCGCACTGGCGCCGCACCGACGACCGGTTCGGCATCGCCGGCGTCGCGGATGGCATCTCGCGCCTCCATCAGGAATATCTCGCCGCGGGAGGGGTGGGGTTTCTGCTCGGGGACGGGCGTCTGAATTACGGCCCGGAGGAGATCCTCGAGTCCTACTATCGCGCCCAGCTCGGCGACTACCTACAGGTCGGGCCGGATCTACAGCTCATCCGTCATCCCGGCTACAATCGCGATCGCGGCGTTGCCAGAATCGTCGCGCTCCGCATCAATGTCCGGTATTGAGGCTGTAGTGCCGGTGACCCTGGCGCGGCAGCGCTAGAGCTCGGATGGGTGGCGTGGCCGTCACTTTGCCATTACTGGCGGCCACCCACCTCCCGCCATCACCCGATGACCGAGCCCACCACAATCGAGACGCGACAAGGACAGCGGCGTCAGGGCAAGAGAGCGCGCCCGCGTCCCGTCGGACTCAGGCAATT
>DASXHF010000125.1:0-1626 GCA_036488775.1 Gemmatimonadaceae bacterium
GCGCATCACGCTGCCCATCGCCTACGGGTACAACGGGTGCAGCGGCTTCGTGCGCGAGCTGTGTGGCGAGCAGGTGCCCGGATCACCGCGGGTCGGCACGCTGATTCATCTCGACCGCAAGGCGATGACCGCGGAGGTCGCACCCGGGATCGTCGTTCCGCTGCGGCCATTCTTCGGCTCGATCGGTGTCGCGCCGGCTCCGGCGCTGGGGCGGGTGAGCAGCAATCCACCCAGCCGGCACGCGGGGAATCTCGACAACAAGGAGCTCGTCGCCGGCACGACGTTGTACGTGCCAGTGTTCGTGAAGGGCGCGCTGCTCGAGCTGGGCGACGGCCACGCCGCGCAGGGCGACGGGGAGGTGGACCAGACCGCGATCGAGACGAATCTCGAGGGGCGCATCCAGGTGATCGTGCGCAAGGACATGAAGCTCGACTGGCCGCGCATCGAGACGCCGACGCACTGGATCACGATGGGCACCGACACGTCGCTCGTCGTGGCGACGAAGACCGCCGTCAGGGAGATGGTGAAGTTCCTTCAGGAGAGGAAGGGGATCACCCAGACGCAGGGCTACCAGGCAGCGTCGATGGCCGCGGATGCGCACATCACGCAGCTGGTGGATGGGAATGTGGGGGTCCACATGATGATCGCGAAACGCTATCTGACGCCGTGAGGAGGTGTCGGTCGAACAGAATTGAGTCGACTACATCCCGCTCATCCCGTTCATCCCGCCACTCGGACTCTCCGGAACGTCCGACAGGTGTTCCTGCACGATCATCCATCGCCCGCCTCGGCGTTGGAACACCGCCGTCCACGCTCCGGCGATGACGTGCGGCATTCCCCGCGGCGTCAGGTGCGGCACGCGGTAGGTCGTCGTCACCACCGCCGCGTCGGGGGCCAGCACGTCCACGTGCATCGGGCCCCAGGTCCACTTGGGATCGCGCATGTTCCGGCCGACATTCTCCCAGAAGGCGCGAATTCCCGACTCGAGTGAGTCGCGAGAAGTGGACACCTGGCCGCCGCTCGCCGAGATGACCTGGCCGCGCTCCGGGTAGAGGCTCATCAGCCGGCTCACCGCGTCGCCCGGCTTGGAAAGGTCGTAGGCATTCACGATCAGAGTGCGCAGCGTGTCGGCGATCGCGCGGCGCTGGGCGTCGCTCACCGTGCTCGCTGTATCGCGCGCGCACGAGAGCACACAGCCGAGTCCGACAAGTGCGATCGCGACACGACGGACCGAGGGTAGGACGTGCATTGCGTGTCTCATTGCGACAGCGGTGTCTCCCGTTGTGGACGACGCGAAGGCTGGAGCGCGCGTAGATGGCCTAGAGCCATGGCGCATTGCATGCACCGTGCGCTCGTACACGCACGTCAAAAATCGAAGAGGCATCCATGCGGGCGGTCTCAAAAGGCGCGGCGCTCTCGTTGGTCATCCTAGTTGCCGCGTGCAGCAAGCGACAGCAGGAGCCGGTGGCGCTGTCGGACGATCTCAAGAAAGATCTCGCGACCGTGAGCTCGGGCGGCGATCTGGCGATCGCGCAGAAGAGCTACCAACCGATGCGCTTCGTCTCGTCCATCGAGCAGTCGCGCCCCATCGCGCCGGCCAAACGGCCCACCACGTCGCATCAGCGC
>DASXHF010000182.1:0-1983 GCA_036488775.1 Gemmatimonadaceae bacterium
GCCGACCTCGATGCGGGGCTGCCCGCCCGCGGCCTGAACGGGGAGGCGTATCGCGGGCATGTGTTCTGGGATGAGCTCTACGCGTTTCCGTTCTTCAATGTCCGGCTGCCCGAGGTCACGCGAGGGCTGCTGATGTACCGCTACCGCCGGATAGGCGAGGCCCGGGCGGCGGCGCGGGAGGAAGGGTTCCAGGGCACGATGTTCCCGTGGCAGAGCGGTAGCGAGGGAACCGAGGAGACCCAGCGCGTCCACCTCAACCCCGTTTCGGGCCACTGGGAGCCCGACCTCAGCCGTCGCCAGCGGCACGTCAACGCGGCGATCTTCTGGAACATCTGGCAGTACTTCCAGACCACCCACGACCAGGCGTTCCTGCGCGACTATGGCGCGGAGATGATGCTCAGCATCACGCGCTTCTGGGCATCGATCGCGCACTTCAATCCCGAGCGCGAGCGACACGAGATCCATGGCGTGATGGGCCCGGACGAGTTCCACGACAAGTACCCGGACGCGCCGCGGGGCGGGTTGCGCAACAACGCGTACACCAACGTCATGGTGGCGTGGCTGTGCGATATCACCGGCAAGCTGCTGGCGCTGCTGCCGGCGAGCCGCGCGGAGGAGTTGCGCGAGCGGCTCGCCATCGGCGACGACGAACTGGCCGTGTGGCGGGACATGAGCCGGCGGATGTTCGTCCCGTTCCACGACGAAGGGATCATCAGCCAGTTCGAGGGCTATGAGGACCTCGAGGAACTGGACTGGGACGCGTACCGGGCGAAGTACGGCAACATCCAAAGGCTCGACCGCATCCTGCGCGCGGAGGGCAAGGACCCCAACCTCTACAAGGTCACCAAACAGGCCGACACGGTGATGCTGTTCTTCCTGTTCAGGGACGAGGAGCTGCGCGAGATTTTCGGACGGCTCGGGTATGCCTACGACGCCGGCACGGTATCCCGGAACGTCGCTTACTACGACCGGCGCACGTCGCACGGCTCGACGCTTAGTTTCGTCACCCATGCCGGGGTCCTCGCCGCCATCGACCCGGAGAGCTCATGGGAGCGGTTCCTGGTCGCCCTGCGCAGCGATGCCGAGGACGTCCAGGGCGGCACGACGAAAGAAGGCATCCACATGGGTGTCATGGCCGGGACGCTCGACCTTATGCAGCGCAGCTACGCGGGCACCTATATCAGCGACGGCGTCCTATGCTTTGATCCCAGATTGCCGAGCCGGCTTGCGAGCCTGTCATTCTCGATGCAGTTCCGGGAGACGCCGATCCAGCTGACGCTCACCCGCGATCGCCTGACGCTGGCCCTCCACGCCGAGGGCGGCAGCCGTTCGGTCAGGGTCGCGGTCCGCGACGACGTTCGCAAGCTGAGCGTGGGCGACCGGACCGTGTTCGAACTCAGCCCCGCGACCGCGGCGCCCTCCACCCCTTCCGACCCGGATTGAAAGAAGGCCGCATGCCGAAGTTCCAGGGAGCGATTTTCGACGTCGACGGAGTGCTGGTCGACTCGCCGCACCAAAAGGCGTGGCGCGAGTCACTGCGCGAGCTGATGGACGGCGGCTGGCGCGACATACGCGACCAGACAACGTGGACACCGGACGCGTTCACGCCCCACGTCTACCAGCAGTACGTGTCCGGCAAGCCGCGCATGGCCGGCGCCCTCGCCGCCCTCGAATACTTCCACGTGCCCGACGCCGACAAGCGCGTGGCCGAGTACGCGCAGCGCAAGCAGGAAATGGTCGTGCGCCTCATCGAAGCCGGCGACTTCACGGCGTATCCAGACGCGCTGCGTTTCGTCATCGCGACCAAGGACGCCGGGATGCGGATCGCGGACGCGTCGTCCTCGAAGAACGCGGGGTTGTTCCTGCGCAAGATCCGGCTCGACACGTTCGCGGCCGAGCACGGAATCTCCTCGCCGACGGTGAAGCCCGGGCAGACGCTACTGGACTACTTCGACGTCGATGTCTCGGGGCGCGATTTCGCCC
>DASXHF010000028.1:0-6752 GCA_036488775.1 Gemmatimonadaceae bacterium
CCGTACAGGGTCGCGGCTGCCGGACCCTTGAGTACTTCGACGCTCTCGATCTGCTCGGGATCGAAGTCGTTGAGGCGTGAGATGACGCCGGAGCTGAAGGCCTGGATCGAGATGCCGGTGCTCGTCTGGTTATCGACGCGCACGCCGTCGACGTAGATCAGCGGGTCGGCGCTGAGGGAGAAGCTGCCGATACCGCGAATGCGGACGCGCGAGCCGGCGCCGACCATGCCGGTACCTGGAAGGATGGCCACGCCCGCGGCGCGCCCGTTCAGGAGGGCGTCGATCGACGGGGGCGAGGTGTTGGCCAGCACGTCGACGGCGTTCACCTGGGCGACGGACGTGCCCAGCGCACGCTTCTGCTCACCGCCGGCGGTGCCGGTGACGACCACCTGATTGAGCTCGACGGCCCGCTCGCTGAGGAGGAAGCGGACGTCGGTCGCGCCCACCTGGGCGGTGCGCGTGGCCGGCCGGTAGCCGATCAGTCGCGCGTTCAGCGTGACCGTGGTCCCGGTGATCCCGGCAATACGGAACCGGCCGGCGGCGTCCGTGACCGCACCGCGGCCGGCCTCGCCTTCGACCGTCACCTGGACGTTGGCCAGCGGTCGCTGGGAGCCCTCGGCGACGACCGAGCCACTGATGGTGCCGGTCTGCGCGCGCGCCGCGGCCGGCGCGGTGAGGAGCAGTGTGATGGCGAGGGGAACGAGCCGCGCCACCCAACAGCGTGGCGTCGAGCGCACCCACCGGGTGAGTCGCGCGGGTGGACGAATTGGTGCGTGCATCATCTCCTCCAACTAGGGATCGGGGATGGGGGATGGGTGCGACAGCGGCGGCGAGGACGGATCCGGATTAACGGCTGGCTACGCTACAGCGGCGGTCGGGGCGTCGCAAGGTATGCCATTTTGGGATACCAACGTGGGGGGCGATCTGGTGTCCTCGACCGGTGTTCAGATCCTTTGACCCCACCACCCGGCGCGCCGCCACAACACCGGCGAAACCCGCGCGCCGACCCCGGTCAGCCCCGGATCGGACGGCCGGCGACGAACAGGGTGTGCAGCGTGCCCGACGTCCCGTGCGACCACACCCGCACCGTCTCCACCGCCAGCCCCGCACCGCGCAGCCGCCGCTCGAACTTCCGGTCCTCCTGTGCCGACCAGTACACGAGCAGCCCGCCGGGCCGCAGCGCGCCGGCCGACATCCGGATGCCCGCGTCGCCATAGAGCGCTCCGTTCCGCGCCGTCGTCATCGGATCCGGCCCATTGTCGACGTCGAGCATGATGGCGTCGAAGCCGCCAGCGCTCTCGCGCAGCACGTCGGCGACGTCGGCATGGCGGATCTCGACCCGCGCATCGTGCATCGCCGCGCACGCGAGCCCATAGTCCGGCGTGTCGTTCCAGTCGATCACGGCGCGAACCAGCTCCGCCACCACGACCTGTGCGTCGGCTCCCAGGACGCGAAGGGCGGCCTTGAGGGTGAAGCCGAACCCGAGCCCGCCGATCAGCACCCGTGCCGCCGCGCGATCGCGCAGGGGAGCGCACGCTACCTCGGCCAGCCGATCCTCCGAGTTGTGATGGCGCGTCGACATCAGCTCCGCGCCGCCAGCGCGAATCATGTAGTCGCCGTCGTGACGGTGGAGGGCGAGAATGGTCCCGTCGGGGGTGCGGGCCTCGGCGAGGCGCTCGAGCTTCTTCATGGCGAACGAGGCGACCGGCTGGCGCGCGCTACGGTCGGGCCGACGTCTCTCGGACGGCGTCGCGCAGAAACGGATACTCCTCACGCACTGCTCGGACCCGTGCCGGATCGACGGCGAACGCGCCGGCTGCGCCGGCCGCAAGGCGCTCGCCCCACGGATCGAATGCCGCCGACCCGCCGTCGTAGTCGATGCCACCACCGCTCCCCGAGCGGTTCACCGCCACCACGTAGCACTGGTTCTCGATCGCTCGCGCGCGGATCAGGGTGTCCCAGTGCGCGCGCCGCTTCGCTGGCCAGTTGGCGATGATCACGATGGCGTCCACGTCGGGGGCGACGGCGCGGAACAGCTCCGGGAAACGGAGATCGTAGCAGACGAAGAGCGCGAGTCGGACGCCTTCGGCCTCGATCACCACGGACTCGCGCCCGGCCTCGTACACGTCGTCTTCCCCGGCGTACGCGAACATGCGCTGCTTCCGGTAGACCGCGCGCAGTGCGCCGTCATCGCCGAACAGCAGGGCGGTGTTCACGGCGCGTGCGGCGCCTTCGGACTCCTCCCGAACCGCGACCCCGGCGATGAGGTGCACGCCCGCTCCAGCGGCCAGCCTGCCGAGTGCGCGGACGCTGGGTCCGTCGAGCGGCTCCGCCTGCGACAGCGCGTCCATGGTGAATCCGGTCGTACACATCTCCGGGAGAACGACGAGCCGCGCTCCGGCGCCCGCCGCCGTGCGCACGACCTGCGACGCGCGCGCGAGTGACGCGGCCGGCTCGTGCCAACCGGTGTCGTATTCGCCGAGCGCGATGCGAAGGGGCGCGGTCACAGTGCGTCGAGCGGCGTGCGAGACGTGAGCACGCGCCGCACCGCGTCCGCGCCGTCGCGGACCATCTGCGTGGCGCAGCTGTACGCGAAGCGGATCGCGTCGGCGCTCGCCTCGCCGAACGCGCTGCCGGGTGCGCTCCCGATGCCGCGCTCCGCCAGACGGTCGGAGAGCTCGTCCGCATCGGCGACGCCGAGCCGCTCGTAGAGGCTCCGGTCGAGCTCCGCCCATACGTAGAACGCGCCGCGCGGTGCGAACGGCCGGACGCCGTCGATCCTCGAGAGCGCGGAGATCAGGATGTCGCGCCGGACCGCGTACTCGGCCCGCATGGCGGCGAGTGGCGACTGGTCGCCGGTGACCGCTTCGAGCGCCCCCCACTGCGCGAGACTGTTGACGCCGTTGATCGTGCAGCGCAGCAGCTTCGGCAACCGGTCATGGAGCAGGGGAGAGGTCGTGACGATGTAACCGACCCGGAGCCCGCTCATGGCGTGGCTCTTGGAGAACGAATAGACGCTGACGATCCGCTCCGCCTGTTCGGGAACCAGCGCCGCGATCGAATGATGGACGTTCGGCTCGTAGATGACGTCCTCGTACGCCTCGTCGGAGACGATCCAGAGATCGTGCTCGGCGGCGAGCGCGCCGATCCGGCGCAGCGTACGCTCGGACAGGACGGCGCCCGTCGGGTTGTGCGGCGTGTTGAGGAAGATGGCGACCGTGCGATCGGTGATCGCCGCGGCGATGTCCTCCGGGTCGTACTCGAAGTCGTGCGCGGCGCTGAGTGGCACGCCCACCGGAACGCCGCCGGCGAGCCGGATGTTCTCGGCGACCTCCGTCCACATGGGGTCGGGAATGATCACTTCGTCGCCGGCGGTGAGGAGCGAGCCGAAGGTGGCGTAGAGCGCGTGCATCGCGCCGTTGGTGAGAAAGACGTCGGCGGCGCGCACGTTCTGCATGCTGTTCTTCTCGACGACTTTCCGCGCCAGTGCCGACCGAAGCTCGGGGATCCCGTTGTTCGGCACGTAGTGCGTTTTCCCGGCGGTCGCCGCGCGCGCGATGGCGTCCAGCACGTGAGGCGCGACCGAGAAGCTCGGATCGCCCGACTCCAGCCGGTAGACGTTCTGGCCGGCCGCCTGCGACTGAAGGAGCCGTTCACGGATCTGAACGATCTTGCCCAGCGAGATCAGTTCGAGCGGATGGACGGTCGTCGTGGGCGCGGTCATGCGAGTCCTCGGAAGCGCGGGGATGAATGCGGCGATGGCCGCGTGACACAAAAAAAGCGCCTGCCAATGGACCTCTGGCGGGCGCTGGAGACACCTAGGGGTCCTTGCAACATCACGGGCACCCGGGCCGGCTGTCAAGCGCCATGGCCGCGCGCGTTCGGCATGGCAGGCATCTCGCGCCGGATGGGCGTGAGATCGACGGAGTAAGTATCCTTCGGCTCGAACACGGTTTCCCACTGTACCATCCGCGCTCGGCGAACGACCGGCGCTTCTCCGTCACTAGCGAGATCACCGTGGCATCCGTCGAGCTCTCGTCGCGCCGTCCTTCCCACCTCGGCGCGTGCATCATCATCCTTGCGGCGCTGGGGACCGGACCGAGCGACGCGATCGCCCAGTCGTCGACGCGGCTCGATACCGTGCACGTCACCGTGAGCTCGCGCGCCGGAGACGGGATCGCTACGTCGAGCCGGAGCGTCTCGGTCATCACACGGGACGAGATCGCGCGCCGTCCCGTCCGCACCGTGCCGGATCTGCTGGCCACGATGCTCGGCATCGACATCACGCGCCGCTCGCCGGCGCAGGCGGACATTGCGATGCGAGGCTCGTCGACCAGCCAGGTGCTCGTCCTCGTCGACGGCGTGCGGGCGACCGACCAGCTGTCGAGCCACTTCACGCTCGACGTCGACGTACCGCTCGAGGCGATCGAGCGGATCGAGATTCTGCGAGGCGCCGGATCGACGCTGTACGGTCCCGACGCCGCGGGGGGCGTGGTGAACATCGTGACGCGTCGTGCGGGGAACGGGCTCGCGCACGCCGACGGGTCACCGGGTGTCGCCCTCAACAGCATTCGCACCGGTGGCGGAAGCTTCGGCACCGTGAACGCCGCCGGATCCGCCAGTGCGTCGGTCGATTCCGTCGGCATCTTCGTCAGCGCCGAGCACGAGCGCTCCGACGGTCATCGGGCGGGCACGGACTATCGCGTCACGCAGGCGAACGGCTCCGTGCAGACACCACTGCGCGGCGGGCAGCTCCGGCTCGATCTCGGCGCCGCCGGTCGCGCCTTTGGCGCCGCCGATTTCTACTCCACGCTGCCGTCGTACGAGCGCACCGACACGAAGACGGCGTCGCTGCAGTACGCGATCGGCGCACCGAACGACGGCCAGACGTCGGTCACGCTGTCGACCCGGGACCATGGCGACGATTACATCCTCGACCGCACCAACCCTGGCCTCTACCGCAACCTGCATCGCTCCTATCAGACGTCGCTCGAGGCGACGACGCGACTCGCGTTCAGCCCGTCGCTGCGCGCGGCGGTCGGCGGCGAAGCCTACGACGCCCGATTGACGAGCGCACGACTCGGCGACCGGCGCGAGGAGCGCGGCGCGCTGTTTCTCGAGCTGACGGGCGGCGAGCCGACGGGCGCGACGCTCAACGGCGGGACGCGGGTCGATTGGTCGTCGGTGAACGGCACCTTCGTGTCGCCGACCGTTGAAGCGTCCGTTCCACTGTCGCGATACACGCGTCTGCGCGCGTCGGCGTCGCGCGGCTTCCGTGCACCGACCTGGTTGGAGCGATACTACGTGGATCCCCAGAACGAGGGCGACCCCACGCTCACACCGGAGACCTTCTGGTCGGGGGAGCTCGGGCTGCTCACCGTGCCGTCCTCTCTCGGCAGCATCGACGTCGCTGCCTTCGCTCGGCGCGCGACGGGTCTGATCGACTGGGCGAAGCCGGCGACTGCGACTGCCACGACGCCGTGGCGGACGATGAACGTGTCGGAGGCGACGTACGGTGGGTTGGAAGTCGGCGTCGAGCTGCCGACGCTGGTCGGCGCGGCCTGGTCGCTGTACGGGTCGGCGCTCACCTTCGACACCCGCGGTGCGAATGGGTACGTCGGGAAGTATGCGCTTCGTCCCATTACGCGCACCGCCGGCGCGCGCATGTCGACGCCCATCTTCGGGTCGGCCTTCGTCACGCTCGACGCGGGCTATGAGCAGCGCGCCACCGAGTCGGGCCATTTCCGCGCCGACGCGCGAGTCGCGCAGCGCTGGCGCAACCTGCAGCTCGGCGTCGACCTGCTCAATCTCACCGACGCCGACTATCTCGACGCGGCCGGACAACCGATCGCGCGTCGTGCCGTGCTGCTCACGCTCGGATGGAGCAGAGAGTGACCGCGCGCTAATTGCTTCGCGCTAAGCGCAACTGCACGTCACGCGGACATCAGCTCCTTGATCCGCTGCGGCTCTTCGCCGAGCCATTCGGGATGCGTCGCGGTCGAGTCGAAGATCGAGCTGGTCTTGAACGGCTCGAACTCGCCTTTCGACGCCGCCTGCTTGGTCTTGGCGAGCAGCGCCTCGACTTGCGCGTCGCTCATCGGGCGGAAGGTGCGCGCCGCCTCGATGGCCTGATCGAGGATCTCCATGCTGTCGCAGCCGGTGATGACGACCGACGTCGGCAGGTTCATGGCGTAGTGGAGGCACTCGGTCGGCGTGACGGTCTTCGACTTCAGGATGATGCCGTTTCCCATGCTCTTCATGCCGAGGACGGCGACGCCCTGTCCGACGAGCTCCGGGACGGCGAGCTTCTCGAAGCTGCGGAAGTGCGCGTCCATGACGTTGAGCGGCATCTGCGCCGTGTCGAAGGCAAAGTCGTGCTCGCGCGCGACGACGAGCATGTACAGATGCACGTGCGGGTCCTTGTGACCGGTGAAGCCGATGTAGCGGATCTTGCCCGCCTGGCGCGCCTCGACCAGCGCCGCGTTGGCGCCTTCCTCGTCGAAGATCCGATCCGGATCCTCGAAGCGGATGACCTCGTGGTGCTGCACGAGGTCGATGTGGTCCGTCTGTAAGCGCCGCAGCGATTCATCCAGCTGTCGAGCGGCCTCGCGCTTGGAGCGGCCGTCGATCTTGGTCATCAGGAAGACCTTGTCGCGGTAGCCGTCGCGCAGCGCCTTGCCCATCCGGATTTCGCTCGCGCCGCCGTTGTAATCCCAGGAGTTGTCCATGAAGGTGATGCCGCGGTCGATCGC
>DASXHF010000032.1:0-5062 GCA_036488775.1 Gemmatimonadaceae bacterium
TCGGCGTCGAACACCGTGGTGCTGGCGTCGTCGAGCGTCACGCGTGGGCTCAACATGTCCACCGATACGGCGCCGCCGACTGGAATGACGAGGTTCGGCATGTCGCCGGCGTGCGGTCCGTCCGGGTTCTCCAATCCATGGCGCCGGCCGGATGGATTGAAGTGCGGGCCCGCCGTCGTGAAGTCCGGCCCGTCACAGCGGCCGACTGCATGGAAGTGGATGCCGTGAGGGCCGGCGGGTAGTCCCGACAGCTCGCCGACGATCCGCACACCGGAGCGGGTCTGGTCCAGATGGAGCACGCCGAGCGACCGACCCGATGCATCGTGCATGGATGCGGAGCCGCGAGGCGGGTGTCCGCTGAGCATGGAGTGATGGCAGCCGGCGGAAAGAAGCGCGGCGGCAAAGGCGAGCAACGGGAGTCGAGATGTCATTGCAGGAGGGTCATCGGGTTATGAGCGCGTGGCTGGCGGGCACGTGCTGCAGCTATCGCGCCGCCCCGCCGCGGGCGAGGCGAACCGCTCCTCGGCGAGCCTAGTTCCCGGCGAGACTCCGGCCGTTCGCGGTCAGCCGACGGACCGCCACCAGGTTCTGCACGTACCACGCGCCGCGATCGCCTTGCAGATCAAGGTAGCTCACCGCGCGCGCGACGGACGAGGCGTGGATGATCCGGCCACTCCCAACGTAGATCGCGACGTGCGAGACGGCCTGGTCCGGCTCGGCGAAGAGGAGGATGTCACCCGGGAGAAACGCCCCGAAGTCGAGGGCGACCTCCTGACCGGCCTGGGCCTGCTCGCGTGACGTGCGTGGAAGCGCGATGCCCTGTCTCGCGAAGACGTACCTCGTGAACCCGGAGCAATCGAACCCGCTCTCGGGCGTGTTTCCGCCCCACACGTACGGCACGCCGATGTACTGGTGCGCGGTCTCGAGCACCCGGGAGGCGACCGCCGTCGGAGCGGGCGACGCGGGAATCCGTACGCCCGAGGAGCCCGATCCGCTCGAGCGGGTGGATCCCGAGGAGCGGGCGTGCGCGTCCACCGCGTCGCCCACCATCACGGCAGCGGAGATGACGGTCGCGGGCGAGAGCGAGATCATTCCCTGCGTGCAGCCGGCGAGGAGAAGCAGGGAGGACGCGAGGGCAGGGTGTCGCACAGGACGGAGGCGCGTCGTCATGCCGGTCGCAAGGCAGCTTTGGCGCCACCGATGCTCACCGCATCAACGGGTTGCCAGCCAACGACTTACACACTTCTCTCGCCGAGAGAAGCGTGTGGAGTCGTCCGTTTTCCTGGACAAGGGCGATGTGTCCGGAAGGACACATCGCCCGCTGCGCGGACACGCCTACCAGCGTGCCGCAAGCAAATCGGCTCTATCCGATCAGCGCCGGTGGCGCCAGTCGAAGTATGCGTGCTGCTCGTCGGAGGCCCGCCGGTTGAAGGCGACGTGAGTGCGCCGGGTCTCGCCTTCCCACTGCCGGTAGTAGCCGTCCTCCGTGCCATTCCAGCGGTGGTAATCGCTGTAATACGGATCGTAGACCCGGTGGGCGGCACAGGCACCGAACGCGACCGGCGCGGTGAGAAGCGCGGCGATGATGAGCGGCGTAGCGAGCTGATGACGAGAGCGCATGTGTGTGATCCGCGGTTGTGCGTTCGATGTCCGCAAATCGTGGGCTAGCGGCGCGCTCGCCGCCGGTTCGTCGATCCGACAACCGATTGTCGGCGAGCTGGAGTGGTCGAGTCCGAGGCGCGACATTCGGACGTATGAGAAAATTTTCATGACGGAGGGATGGCTCGCGGCTCGCCTCCGAGGGGCGGGTGCGGTCATTCTCCATCGAGCGAGCGCAGTGCGCCAACGCACAAATCTGGGGCGTCTCGCCCCACCATCGGCGGTGCCCGCATGGTCTCGACCTTGCATAACGAACTCTACCGTTAGGCCGCTGCATCTGGTCGCGCGGCTCCCTCCGCTCCGTTCGTCAAACCCAATCGAGCCGTGAACTCACAACGACATTCCGCCGATTCGTTGCACACCCACGTTCTGCTGGTCGAAGACGAGCCGACATTGGCGCGCGTCTTTGGACTCGTGCTCAGGAACGCCGGCTATGCCGTCACCTGCTGCGCCGACGGCGCTGAAGCACTGGAGACCTTTCGCGAGTCGCCGAGCTCCGTGGACGTCGTGATCAGCGACGTGACGATGCCCGAGCTCTCGGGCGACGATCTCGCGCGTGCCGTGCATGAGATCCGGCCGGGGCTGCCGATCATCCTCATGAGCGGTTGCGGCACCACGCTCGCGTCGGATCGGGTGCGTGGGCTCGGCGTTGCCGCGCTTCTTCAGAAGCCGGTCGGGATCGACGACCTGGTGGGCGCCGTCGAGTTCGTGTTCCAGCGCGAGCGATTGCAAGCCTGAAGGCCGCACGCTGTCGCCGACGTCGGCGACAGCGTCTCGCCGCCGTGGCGCGCTCGAGGTGAACGCGGGCCACGGTTGGCGTAGGATGTGCGGCGCATCACACCGCGCCGACCGCCTCCGGTTGGCCGAGAACGCGAGGTGTGATCGTGGGCTCCGCGCCGACCGATCGACGCCGAAGCACGTCAACTCCGCTGCGCCCAACGCGTTGGGTCGCGCGACAGGTCGAGCGCGTCCACGCTTCGCGCGCGCCTCCGCCGGGAAATCAGCTGTCTTTCATGCACACATTCCCGAGCTCGCGCTGGCACTCTTCGATACAACGGAGTAACACGATGATACGTCGCCTCGCCGCGCGGTGGGCCCCGCGCGTCTTCCTTGCACTCGCCGTGACGACGCTGGGAAGCGTCACGTTGCGGGCGCAATACGCCCAGACCAATCTCGTCTCCGACATTCCAGGGCTTGCCCTCCACACCGACCCCGATCTCCAGAACCCGTGGGGGATGTCGTTCGCCCCAACGAGTCCGTTCTGGATCTCGGATGCGCGTCGGGGCATCACGACGCTGTACAGCGCGGCAGGGGTAAGGCAGGCGCTCACCGTGACCATTCCGGGCCCCACTGGCGACGTGCAGAGCGAGCCGACCGGCCAGGTGTTCAACAACACCGGCTCGTTCCGGCTTGCCGACAACGCGAACGCGACGTTCCTGTTCGCGACCACCAACGGCACGATCGCCGCGTGGAACGGCGGTGAGGGGACGACCGCGGTGACTCAAGTGACCGCCACCCCCGGCGCCTCGTTCACCGGCCTCGCGATCGCGGGGAGCGGCTCGACGGCGCGGCTGTATGCGGCCGACTTCGGCACCGGCCACGTCGACGTGTTCGACGGAAACTTCGCTCCGACCTTGCAGAACGCGTTCGTCGATCCCGGCCTGCCACCCGGCTATGCGCCCTTCAACGTCCAGAACGTGGGCGGCAACATCGTCGTCACGTACGCGTTGAAGAATCCACTCACCGGCGACGACGTGGCCGGCCCGGGAAATGGATTCGTCGACGTCTACGACCAGAACGGCACGCTCTTGCGCCGAGTGGTGAGTGATGGTGCGCTCAGCTCGCCGTGGGGTGTTGCCCTCGCACCGGGCGCGTTCGGTCCGTTCGGCGGTGCGTTGCTCGTCGGCAACTTCGGCGACGGGACGATCCACGCCTACGACTTCTTCACCGGCGCCCTCCTCGGCCAGCTGATGGATGGCCATGGCGCGCCCATCGTGAACGATGGGCTCTGGACGATCGCCTTCGGCAACAACGGCACCGGAAGCAGTCCGAACGTGTTGTACCTCACGGCCGGTATCGACAACGAGCAGCACGGGCTCTTCGCGAGCCTCACCACGACGCCCGAGCCGAGCTCGTTGCTGCTCCTCGCGACGGGACTGAGCGCATTGGTCGCGAGAGGACGACGGAAGAAAGGGAAGGGGGCCGCCCCGTCAGCTGCCTGAAGCATTGTCTTCGGGGGGCGACGGCTCGACGGCGATGGAATTGCACCGCGCATGGCAAACCGGAGGAATCGCCGTGACAACCCATCGCTCCCCACTCGCGCGCGCCTGCATGTCGAGCGCCATCGTGCTGATCGCCTGTTCGGGACCGCCCGTCGTCGTGATGTCGCAGACCAGGGCTCCGACGGCGGCGCCAACGTCCACCTCGACCGCCGCCGCTCAGGCGACCGATGGTGACTGGCTCACGTACAATCGCACCCTGGCCGGCGACCGATACTCGCCGCTCGCCGAGATCGACACGGGCAACGTCAGCCAGCTGCGCACGATCTGCAGCTACGCGTTGCCCGAAGTCACGTCGCTTCAGACCGGACCGATCGTCGTCGGCGGCACGATGTATTTCACCACCGACACGATCTCCTACGCCATCGACGCGAGCACCTGCGCCGAGAAGTGGCGGGTGGTGCGCCACAGCGACACACCGAGCGCACTCGGCGTCAACCGCGGATTTGCGTATCTCAATGGCCGGCTGTTCCGCGGCACGTCCGACGTCCACGTCATCGCGCTCGACCCTGCCGATGGCCACCTCATCTGGGATCGCGTACTCGACATCAAAGGGCCCGGCGTGTCGGTACCGATGGCGCCGATCGCCTCGAACGGGCTGGTCTACATCGGCAATGCGGGCGGCGATCTCGCCGCCGTGACCGGCCATGTGTATGCGCTCGACGCCAACGACGGACACGTCGTGTGGAAGTTCGACGTCGTGCCGCCGAGCGGGCCGGCACGCGCGACGTGGGCGAATCCGCGGCTGCCGATCTCCGGTGGCGCGTTCTGGACATCGTTCACGCTCGATGCGCCGAATGGAATCCTCTACGTACCGGCGGGTAATCCGGCGCCCGACTTCGACACCGAGCTGCGCAAAGGCGATAATCTCTACTCCAACTCGCTGATCGCGCTCGACGCAGCAACCGGACGAATGCTCGCCTACAACCAGCTGGTGAAGCGTGACGCTCACGACTGGGACGTCGACAGCCCGCCGGCGCTGGCCACGACGCGCTCCGGCCGCGCGATCATCGCGTCGGCGAACAAGGATGGTCTGCTGTCCATCGTCGATCGCTCCCGACTCACGCGCGGCATCTCTCCGGCCGACCCCGGCTCGGCGTTACCGCTGCTCTCGCAGACGGCGA
>DASXHF010000231.1:0-4151 GCA_036488775.1 Gemmatimonadaceae bacterium
AGGCGAAACCGCCCTGATCCGATCCCTCGGCGACCGACGTCAGCGGTCTTGAGCTGCGCCGGCGGCGTGTTCGAGAGCACGTGCTCGGGGACGATCGCGACCTGATAAACCAGGTCGTAGAACTGCTCCGGCGTGTGGCGCTTGAAGTAGGCCACCGCGGTCAACGAGTCGCGCACGGCGACGCTGTCGACGTTGGTGATCAGCGCCTGAGTCGGCGAGCCCAGCGTCGGGTCTTTGATGAGACGGACGCTGTAGCGCACGTCGCTCGCACGCACCGGCTGCCCATCGTGCCAGCGGGCGCGCGGATTCAGGTGAAACGCGATCGACAGGGAATCCGGTGCCCAGTCCCACCGGTCGGCGAGCTGTGGACGGAAGCCCCTGTCGCCGATCGTGTTCATGTCGTCGCTGATGTCGGCGAGCCGGTCGTAGAGCAGGTCGCTCACCTCGCGATCCATCACTCCCGTGACCAACGGCGGCAGAATCGTCCCGGCGTCAGTCGCCGTCGCGATGACGACCGTCCCTCCGATGTCGTTCGGGCCAGGTTTGGTGGCGACCGGAGGTTCGGAGCCCTTGCAGCCCAAGAGCGCCAAGGCGGCGACTAGTGGCGCCCGGCGAGCGCGGCAAACCGAGAGGAGAGACATAGTGGCGTGGGAGCGGCGAACGGAAGAGTGACGAGCGTGAAACGATGGTCCCCGGTCAGGACGCGGTCAAGCCGAGCACGTCACGCGTGACCGCTTCGTCGCACGCACGCGCCGCCGACGCACGCGTCAGGTCGCTATTATCAGGTGGGCGCGCCGCGTTCGCACTTGCCCGCCCCAATAGCTTGTGGGCTACGGCCCCGTTGTGGGCCACGGCCCATTGTCCCGCCGCACTTACCGGCGCCCTCGTGGTGCCTGAGGCTCGTATGACGACGACCATTCGGAGCGCGCCGAGCGCCGGCGCCGACAGCTTCGTGCCCCGCCACGTGGGACCGAGCGAGCAGGAAGTCCAGGAGATGCTCGCCGTGCTCGGCTACGGCACGCTCGATGAGCTGATCGACGCGACCATCCCCGAGGCCATCCGCCTTCGCCGCCCACTCCGTATCCATCCCGGCCGGAGCGAGCGCGAGGCGCTCGACGCGATGCGCGCCATCGCGCGCAAGAACCGGATCTTTCGGTCGTACCTCGGCTATGGATACAGCGACACCTTCACGCCGCCGGTGATCCAGCGGAACATCCTCGAGAACCCGGGCTGGTACACCGCCTACACGCCATACCAGGCCGAGATCGCGCAGGGACGCCTGGAAGCGCTGTTGAACTTCCAGACGATGGTCATGGACCTCACCGGCCTCGAGATCGCCAACGCCTCGCTGCTCGACGAAGGGACCGCGGCTGCCGAAGCCATGTTCATGGCATATCAGGCGCGAGCGAAGGACGGAAAGAACGTCTTCTTCATCGACGCACGCTGTCACCCGCAGACGATCGACGTCGTGCAGACGCGCGCCAGGGCGCGCGGGATCGGCACCACCGTCGGCGACGCGACCAGCACGACGTTCGGCGCCGACATCTTCGGCGCGCTCCTGACATATCCGACGACGGACGGCGCCGTGCTCGACTACCGCGCCACGGCGGAGAAGGTTCACGCCGCGGACGGCCTCGTCGTCGTCGCCGCGGATCTCATGAGCCTCGTGCTCCTCACGCCGCCGGGCGAATGGGGCGCCGACGTCTGCGTCGGCAACTCCCAGCGCTTCGGTGTGCCGCTCGGCTACGGCGGGCCGCACGCCGCGTTCTTCGCCACGAAGGACGAGTTCAAGCGCATGCTGCCTGGCCGAATCATCGGTGTCAGCCGCGATGCGGAAGGTCGCCCCGCGCTGCGCATGGCGCTCCAGACGCGCGAGCAGCACATCCGGCGCGAGAAGGCGACGTCGAATGTCTGCACCGCGCAGGTCCTGCTCGCCGTGATGGCGAGCATGTACGCCGTGTGGCACGGGCCCGAGGGACTCACCGCGATCGCACGCCGCATTCATCGTCGCGCCGCACTGCTGGCGGCGGGGCTCGAGCAGCTCGGCCACTCGCTCGCGAGCGACGTCTACTTCGACACCGTTCGCGTAACGCTCGACGAGCAGACCGCCGATGACGTCGTCGCACGAGCCGCTGAACGACAGATCAACCTGCGCAGGGCCGGTCCCGAGAGCGTCATCGTTGCGCTGGACGAGACCGTGACCGAGGACGACGTGCAGGAGCTGCTGACCGTCTTCGCCAACGGTGCACCGGCGCCCGAGACCAGTGGTCTCGACGCGGAGGTGGACGACCGGTACGACGAACGTTTCGCGCGCACCAGCCCGTTCCTCACGCATCCGGTGTTCAACACGCATCACTCCGAGACGGAGATGCTGCGGTACATGCGGACGCTGGAGTCGCGGGATCTGTCGCTCACGCACTCGATGATTCCGCTCGGCAGCTGCACGATGAAGTTGAACGCGACCGCGGAGATGATTCCCGTCACGTGGCCGGAGTTCGGAAAGATCCACCCGTTCGCACCGGTCGAGCAGGCGCAGGGCTATCAGGAGCTGTTCAAGAACCTCGAATCGGCGCTGGCCGAGATCACTGGCTTCGCGGCCGTCTCACTCCAGCCCAACGCCGGATCGCAGGGCGAGTATGCGGGGCTGCTCACCATCGCGGCGTATCACCGCTCGCGCGGTGATACCCACCGCACGATCTGCCTGATTCCGCAGTCGGCGCACGGGACCAATCCCGCGAGTGCCGTGATGGCGGGAATGACGGTCGTCGTCACCAGGACCGACGAGCGCGGCAACATCGACGTCGCCGATCTGCGTGCCAAGGCCGAGGCGAACAAGGACAAGCTCGCCGCGCTGATGGTGACGTATCCCAGCACCCACGGCGTGTTCGAGGAGAGCATCAAGGAGATCTGCGACATCATTCATCAGAATGGCGGGCAGGTCTACATGGACGGCGCCAACATGAACGCGATGGTCGGGTTGTGCCGGCCGGGCGACATCGGCGCCGACGTGTGCCACCTCAACCTGCACAAGACATTCTGCATTCCGCACGGCGGTGGCGGCCCTGGCATGGGACCCATCGGCGTCGCCAAGCAGCTCGTCCCCTTCCTGCCGGGCAATCCGATCGTGAATCCCGGCGGTCCGAAGGCTGTCGGCGCGGTGTCCGCGGCGCCGTGGGGCAGCGCCAGCATCCTGCCGATCTCGATGATGTACATCGACATGATGGGCGGCGAGGGCCTGACGTACGCCACCAAGGTGGCGATCCTCAACGCGAACTACGTCGCCGCGCGGCTCGATCCGCACTATCCGGTGCTGTACAAGGGGACGAACGGCCGCGTGGCGCACGAGTGCATCGTCGATCCGCGCGCGCTCAAGGGAAGTGCGGGCATCGAGGTGGAGGACATCACGAAGCGGCTGATGGACTATGGCTTCCACGCGCCGACGGTGAGCTTCCCCGTCGCCGGCACGTTGATGATCGAGCCGACGGAAAGCGAGCCGAAAGCGGAGCTGGACCGCTTCTGTGCCGCGTTGATCTCCATCCGTGAGGAGGTGCGCGCAATCGAGCGCGGCGCCGCTGACCGCGATGACAACGTCCTCAAGAATGCACCCCACACCATGCGCGCCGTCGTGAGCGACGCCTGGTCGCACAAGTACGGTCGGGAAGAGGCGGCGTTTCCTGCGCCGTGGACGCGGGAGCGCAAGTTCTGGCCGACGGTCGGCCGGATCGAGAGCGCTTACGGCGACCGCCACCTCGTGTGCTCGTGCATCCCGACGGATGCGTACGCGGACGATGTGGCGGGTGGCTGAGTCTGCCGGTGATTCACCGTCTTCTCAGCCCACCTTCTCCGCATACGCCGCCGCATTGAGGAGACCTTCCTTCTCACCCTGGTCCGACAGCCGCAGCCTGATCATCCACCCATCGCCGTACGGGTCGGTGTTCACCAGCGCCGGCTCGGCGTCGAGTCGCTGATTCACCGCCACGACCTCGCCACTGACCGGCGCGAACAGCTCGGAGACGGCCTTGACCGCCTCGATCGTGCCGAACACGTCGTGCTTCTTGAACTTCGCGCCAACCTTCGGCAGCTCGACGAACACGATGTCGCCGAGCTCGCCCTGCGCATAGTCCGTCACGCCGATGTTCACCACGCCGGCC
>DASXHF010000245.1:0-2536 GCA_036488775.1 Gemmatimonadaceae bacterium
TGCTGGCCGGCGCCGAACTCGTTGATCGCCTGTTCCACGGCGATGTTCTGGGTCCCGAGCGCGTCCGTGATCTCGACCATGAGCTCTGCGTCCAGGTCGTGCCCGATCGCGGAGTAGACGGGCGCGTGGCTGGCCACGTCGAACGGCACGAACCGCCCTTCCTGCTCACGGGCAAGGTAGTACTCGTTCTCGAACGTGGCCGCCACGTGCAGCCCGTGCGCCGCCGCGCGATCGATGATCTGCTTGAGATAGGAGCGCGGGCATGCGCCCCAGTTGAGACGGTCGTGCCCGATCTGGTCGCACAGCACGCTCGCGCTGGCGGGCACCCAGGGCAGCACCGTGAAGGTGGCCGGGTCGGGAAGGAGCCGGATCTCGCCGACGGGCTCCATGCCGTCGACGTGCACCAGCTGCTCGAGCAGGTTGATGGACATTTGCGCGCGGGTAAGGCTCACCCCCTCGACGAGCTTGTGCTCGAGCTGGCCGACATGGACTGCCTTCGTGCGCGCGACTCCGCTCACGTCGCAGTACTCGAAGCGGATCAGTTTCACCCCCGCGCGGCGCGCGGCGGCGACGACTTCCTCGGTGTTCATCGCATTCCTTTCGCTCTGGGTCCGGCTGGCGCCAGCGCCTAGAGCATCACGTCCCCGCCATTGGGACCGAGCGTCTGGCCAACGTAGTAAGACCCGTCCGACGACGCCAGCAGCACGGCCGTGGGCGTCACCTCGTCCACCGTCCCGAAGCGCCCGATCGGCAGCTCCTTCAGCTTCGCGCTGCGCCACTGGTCTGTCTCGCTGTCGAGCAGCGGAGTCTGAATGGGCCCCGGCGCGATGGCGTTCACCAGCACGCCCCGCGCCGAGACCTCGCGTGCGAGGGCCTTGGTCAGCCCGATGACGCCGGCCTTGCTCGCGCAATAGTGCGCGACCGAGGTCCCGCCGATCTGCCCCAGCTGGGAGGCGATGTTTATGATCCGCCCGTCACCGCGTTCGAGCATCTGCCCGATGAGCACGCGGGTACACAGGAACGTCCCGCGCAGGTTCGTGTTCACGACGCGGTCCCAGTCCTCGACCGGCATGTCCGCCAGGAGCGATTCCGTGAAGATGCCCGCGTTGTTCACCAGGATGTCGACGCGGCCGAATCGCGCGATCGCGGATTCGGCCATCGCCCGCACGCTCGCCTCGTCGCTGACGTCCGCGCGGACGAACAGCGCCTCCCGGCCGTGATCCTCGATCGCGGCGATGACGTCCTCCGCCTGCCGCGCGGGCGCCCTGTCCACCACGACGACGTCCGCGCCTTCGCGAGCGAAGGCGATGGCGATGCCGGCGCCGATGCCAGAGGCGGCACCGGTGACGACGGCTGTCCGTTGCTCGAGCTTGCCCACGTCCTCACTCCTCACTGTCGCGCCGTGCGGCGCCGTCACGCCCGGCGGCTCGCCACACGTCGGCGATCTGAGTGCCTTCCGCCATGTCGAAGCGATGGCGCATCAGCAGCATCGACGCGTCGTGCTGCTCCTTGTCGTCGCTTCCCGCGCAGTCACCGGCGATCACCACGTAGTGGTCGCAGAACATCGCGTCCCTCGCCGTCGACTCCACGCAGCCCTCCGTGGTGCATCCGCCGACGACGACGGTCCGGATGCCGTTGCTGCGCAGCAGGAGCTCAATGTTCGTGCCCCAGAACGCGCTCGACCGGTACTTGCGGACCACGATCTCGCCGGGGAGCGGGGTGAGCTCGTCGACGAAATCGTGCCCTGGCGTGCCGGCCACGGTGTACCGCAGGGGCGGGCCACCGCGCCGGGCGCTCTCGTGCATCCGCAGGTTGAACCGGATCTGCGCCGGCGAGTCGCTCATCCGGTTCGGCAGTGCGGTGTTCTGCACGTGGACGACGAGCACGCCGTGGCGGCGTGCCGCGCCGAGCAGCGCCGCAAGGCGCGGCCGCGTCTCGTCGTACATGGCCAGGTCGATCCCCAGGCTCCCGAAGAAGCCGTCCGGCTCGACGAAGTCGCGCTGCATGTCGATCAGCAGGAGTGCCGTGTGGGCAGGCGCGACAAGTTCGGAAAGCTCGGTGAATACCTGCTTCCCTTCGATCTGAATCAACGTTCGGTCTCCATCACCGTATGAGTCACCATCAGCGTGCGAGTCTCCGTTAGCGAGTGTCACCGTCGCGCGGCTCGGGGTGCCGCATGGCTTCCTCGGCCACGGTCGGGTGCTGCACTGCCGGTGCCCGGGCCGCGAGCAGGGACTCAGGCTGCTCGTCGGCCGGCAGGTCCTCCTCGGCGATGAAGTTCCCGAGGGCGGCGATCTTCGCGGGCGACTTCGCGCGGTAGTAGGCGTAGAGCGCGGCACCGATCACGATCCAGGCGAGCACCACCCAGGGGACGTAGTTGTACGGGTAGGCCTGCCCGGGCTTGCTCACCGAGTACAGCGGGTAGGCGAGCGCGATGACGCCGAGCACCGGCACGACGACGTGCACGAAGAGCTTGCGCTCCCCGATCTTCCTGAAGTAGCGGATGTGGGCCACGTTGCTCGCCAGGTACACGATG
>DASXHF010000055.1:0-3146 GCA_036488775.1 Gemmatimonadaceae bacterium
CGAGATCGGCGTCGCCACGGTGCCGGGATCGAGCTTCTACCACGACAAGAAGCTCGGACGGTCGCTCGTGCGGTTCGCGTTCTGTAAGAAGTACGAGACGCTGCGTCGGGCGGCAGAGCGACTGGCGACGGTGCGGGCGGCCGTATAACGGCTACTCGAGTACGACGTATCCCGAGTAGCCGTCTCTTGCGATTCGGTCTTTATTCGGTGTAGATTTCGGACCTCCCTTCCGCTTCGTAGGTTGTTCAGGTCATGTCCCGCGCCGAGATCACCACCCCCGAGGTCCTGTCCGACGAATCCGTCGTCGAGCTGTCGCTGCGGCCGCAGCGCCTCGAGGAGTTCATCGGGCAGCAGAAGGTGAAGGACAACCTTCGCCTCGCCATCGACGCCGCGCTTGCCCGCAGCGAGCCCCTCGACCACGCCATCTTCTACGGCCCGCCCGGTCTCGGTAAGACCACCCTCGCCGAGCTCATCGCGCGTGAGCTGCGCGTCAACATCCGCACGACGTCCGGGCCCGCGCTCGAGAAGCCCGGCGATCTCGTCGGCACGCTCACCAACCTGCGCGCCGGCGACATCCTGTTCATCGACGAGATCCACCGTCTTCGCCCCGTGATCGAGGAGTTCCTCTATCCCGCGATGGAGGACTACAAGATCGACATCCGCCTCAGCGAAGGGCCCAAGGCGCAGACCATCTCGATGTCGATCGAGCCGTTCACCCTCATCGGTGCCACCACGCGGTTCGGCATGCTCACCGCGCCCATGCGCGCGCGGTTCGGCATCGAGCAGCGGCTGAACTTCTACGCCGCCGAAGATCTCGAGCTCATCGTGCGTCGCACCAGCGAAGTGCTCAAAGTTCAGATCGAGACCGCCGGCGCGCGCGAGATCGCGCGTCGCTCGCGCGGCACGCCGCGCGTCGCCAACCGCCTGCTCCGCCGCGTGCGCGACTACGCGCAGGTGCGCGCGGACGGCGTCATCACCGAGGACGTCGCCCGCGCCGCGCTCGCCATGCTCGACGTCGACCAGTTCGGCCTCGATGACATGGACGCCCGCATCCTCAAGGCGATCATCGAGAAGTTCGAGGGCGGTCCAGTCGGCGTCAGCACCATCTCGGCTGCCATCGGCGAAGACGCGAGCACCCTCGAGGAAGTGTACGAGCCATTCCTCGTGCAGCAGGGATTCCTGCAGCGCACGCCGCGCGGACGCGTCGCTACGCCGCAGGCCTACCGCCACTTCGGTTACACGCCGCCGGCCATTCCCACCGAACAGGTCGCGCTCTTCTGACCCTCTCCGTACGGGACGTTGCGAAGCGGTTCGGCCCCACGCAGGCGCTGCGTGGGGCCGGTTTCGTAGCGCACCCCGGCGAAGTCCTCGGCGTCATCGGGCCCAACGGCTCCGGCAAGAGCACCCTCCTCGCGATCGCCGCGGGACTCGTGCGCCCCGACTCCGGCGACGTCATCGACGGCGAGCGTCTCCTCGACCTCACCGCGATCCGGCGCACCGTGTTCCTCATGCCCGACGGCATCACCCCGTGGGCCGAGCATCCAGTGCACGAGATCGTGCGCTTCTGGCGGCGCGTGCATGGACGAAGCGCCGCTGACGCCGAACGTCGCATTCGGGAGGTGAGGTTGACCGACCTGCTCGGCCGCCGCGTGCAGGAGCTCTCCAAGGGGGAACGGAAGCGCTTCCTCATCGCCCTCGCGCTGCTCGCGTCGCAGCCGGTGCTCATGCTCGACGAGCCGCACGACGGACTGGATCTGCGACAGATGCGCGAGGTCGCGCCCCTGCTCCGAGCCGAGGCGCGCGCAGGACGCACCGTGATCGTGTCGATGCATCAGCTGGCCGACGCAGCGCGCATCTGCGACCGGCTCGCACTCCTGCACGCCGGGCGCATCGTCGCCGAAGGGATGCTCGACGAGCTGCGCGCCGCGGCGCGGCTGCCCGGCGCGACGCTCGAGGAGGTGTTCCTTGCGCTCACCTGAGCGCCTCGCGCTGCTGCTGTGCAATGCGTGGCGCGAGCTGCGCGCCGCGCGCGCATGGTGGCTCTTCTTGCTCGCCGCCGGCGCGCTGGTCGGACACGCGTTCGTGACCGCGATCGCGACGTACGCCGAGGTGAGCGGCGCCGGTGGGGGACCGGCGGCGCTGTCGCAGGGCGTGAGCCCGCTCGACGGTTTCATCGTCCCCGTCTTCGGCGCGTATGCGATCGCTGCGACGCTGCTGCTGCCGTTCGTCGCCATTCGACTCATGTCCGCCGACAAGGAGAGCGGCTCGGCGTCGCTCACTCTCGCAAGCGGCGTGCAGCCCGCCGAGCTGGTGCTCGCCAAGTTTCTCGTCGCACTGCTCGGCTGGGGCGTCGCGGTGGTGCCGGGGTTGGTCGCGCTCGTCCTGTGGCGCATGGCCGGCGGCCACCTGTTCGGCGCGGAGGTCGGCGTCGTGCTGCTCGGCCATCTGCTCCGCGCCGCGTTCACCATCGCGCTCGCCCTCGCCGCCGCGGCGGTCACCGAGAGCGCGAGCACCGCGGCGATCGTCGCGCTCGGCGTCACGCTCGGCGCATGGGCGCTCGACTTCATCGGCGCGGTTCAGGGTGGCACCGCGCAACGGCTGGCGCGCCTCACCCCCGACGCCGCGCTGCGGGTGTTCGAGCGTGGAGAGCTGTCGCCCGCGGTCGTGGCGTCGTCGGTCGTCGTGATCGTGGCGCTCCTCGCCATCGCGGCGACTGCGCTGCACATCTCGCGCACGCCGCGCCGCTCGGCCGCGCGCATCGCGCTCGTGCTGGTCGGGACGGTGGTGCTGCTCGCAGCCGCGGCGCGGCTTCGCAGCAGCGCGGACCTGAGCGAAGACCGGCGCAACTCCTTCTCGCCCGCCGATGAGCGCGCGCTCGCCGGCATTCGCGAGCCGCTCGACGTCGAGGTGCATCTCTCGCCGGAGGATCCGCGCCTGGCCGATCTCGAGCGCGGCGTGCTGCAGAAGCTCGAGCGGTCGATGCACGACGTGCGCGTGCGCTACGTCGCGACGTCGGCCACCGGGTTGTTCGACCGGCCCGATCCGTCGTACGGCGAGGTGTGGTACACCATCGGGCGGCAGCGGGGGATGAGCCGGTCGACCACCGTGCCGATCGTCCTCGAGTCCATTTATCGCGCCGCGGGAAT
>DASXHF010000094.1:0-6033 GCA_036488775.1 Gemmatimonadaceae bacterium
CCCCTTGTGCGCGAGCCCCCAGTCGCTCGTATTCTTAGTCCCATGGATGCCTACGACAACTGCCCGCTGGCGCGTACGCTGGCGGTGCATCTCCGCGCGGCGCGAGAAGAGCTCACCGCCCGCTGGCTGGAGCGGATCGCCGTACGGGTGTCACTCGATCGAAACCAGCTCTTTCCGACGGAGGAGCTGCTCGATCACGTGCCGCTGCTCATCGACGGGATTGCCGCCTACTTGGAAAACCCGGCCGACGAGATCGCGGCCGACGTGCCGGTCGTCGCGAAAGCGATGGAGCTCGGCGAGATGCGCTACCGGCAGGGCTTCGACGCGTACCAGATCTCCAAGGAGTACGAGCTCCTCGGCGGCGTGCTGTTCACCTTCCTCGCGCGCATCGTCGACCAGATCGACCAGCCGTGCTCGCGAGAGGAGCTGCTCCAGTGCGCACATCGCGTCTTTCGCGCCGTCACCCTGATTCAGCAGTTCACCCTCATGCACTTTCTGCGCAAGTCTGGCGAGCGTGTCAGAGAACGCGAGGAGCGCCTGCGCGCCTTCAACCGGACGGTCTCGCACGAGCTGAAAAGCCGCGTCGGTGCGATCAAGGGTGCGCATGCACTGCTCGGCGAATCGTGGCTCGAGCCCGCCGAGCGCCAGACCTTCCACGACATGATCGGCGAGAACGTCGCGGCGATCGAGGCGGTGCTGGCGAACCTGTTGGCGCTGTCCGGTCTCGACGGCGAGGCGCGCCAGCAGCGCAACGTGCGTCTTCCCGCTGCTGTCGCTGAGGTCGTGCGGCAGCTGCGTGGCTCGGCGCGCGCACGCAAGGTCGCGGTGCGAGTCGCCGCCGACCTGCCGGAGGTAGAGGTGAACGCCGCCGCGGTCGAGCTGTGCCTGACGAACTATCTGTCCAACGCGATCAAGTATGCGGACTCGGCGAAGGAAGACCGCTGGGTCGAGATACGCGGGCGGCTCGTTCCGAGACCGGCCGGCGACGGCGCACTGGAGCTCGTGGTGGAGGTGCGGGACAACGGCCTCGGCGTGCCGATCGAAGAACGGTATCATCTGTTCGAGCGCTTCTACCGGACCCGCGAAGCCGTCGTGACCGGCGTCGAAGGCACCGGCCTCGGTCTGAGCATCGTGCGGGAAACGGTCGAGACGCTCGGCGGCCGGGCGTGGATCGAGCCGTCCGAGGAGCTGGGAACGACGTTCGCCTTCGCGCTCCCATTCCGGCGCGCGAACGATCTGCGCGAGACCGACGGCGCGGACCTCTCTACGTCTCGACCAGCTGACCCGTCGTCTCGATGACACAGTCGATGAAACCGTACCGCTTCGCCTCCGCGGCCGAGTACCACTGATCGCGCTCGAACTCGCGCTCGATGCGCTCGAGCGGCTGACCGGTGTGCTTGCCGAGCAGCTCGAACAGCTTCGCGCGGTTGTGAAGGATCTCCCTCGCCACGATCTCGATGTCGGCGGCGGTCCCTTCCGACGTGCCGCCTGACGGCTGATGCATCATGATCCGCGCGTGCGGCAACGCCGCGCGCATGCCTTTGTGTCCCGCGGCGAGCAGGAAGCAGCCCATGCTCGCTGCCATGCCGATGCACGTCGTGCGGATGGGCGACGTGAGATGCTGCATGGTGTCGTAGATCGCGAGGCCGGCGGTGACGACGCCGCCCGGTGAGTTGATGTAGAGCTGGATCTCCTTGCCCGGCGCGTCTGCCTCGAGAAAGAGCAGCTGGGCGATGATGACGTTGGCGACTTCGTCGTTCACGCTCGTGCCGAGGAAGACGATGCGGTCCATCAACAGCCGTGAGAAGACGTCATAGGTGCGCTCGCCGCGGCTGGAGCGCTCGATGACGTACGGAACATGAAGTGTCGACACGAGGGTCAGCGTGTGCGGGCGTCGAGCAACGCCCTGGTCAGCGCGCGACCAAGGGCGTGGGCGCCTTCGGTGGAGTGGTGGGCCGTGTGCGATGCCGGTACGACGCACAGCACGTCGCCGGGCAGATGGATCATCGTCGCCGATCGAGACACGTCCTCCGCGCTGGGCTGCGCACGCCGTCCGGCGAGCGGGCGTGCCTGATCGACCGGCGCTCGCTGGTGCTGCGCGACGGTGTCCCGCAGTGCCGCTCTCGCGCGTGCGTCGACGACGCGAGCGGCGAGAAAGCCGAGCAGCGTGGTGGTGTCCGCATCACGTATCGTATCGCGCGCCTGGGCGAGCGTGACCAGGCCGAGGTGGCCGGCAAGTCGCGCCCCGGCAATCTGCCAAAGGTGACGCACGCTCCAGCGCGCGGCGGCGGTGCGCCCTTCGGGTGGGTCGATGACGTCCTTGCGCCGGTAATAGTGAATGGTGCTGGTCGTGAAGTCGGCGACGATGGCCGGATCGAGCGCGAGCGCGTTCACCCAATCGGAAAAGAGTCGGGCGAGATCGTCGACGCCGAGCGGAGTCGCCGAGTCGGGAAGGGCGCGCATGCGCCACGCGCGGAGCTCGTCGAGGACTTGGCGTTCGGCGTCGGTCCGGCTCCTGTCGCTGGGCGGCGTGTTCGGCTGTGCCACGCCGCGGCGGCCAAGGGATCGCGGTGACTGGGTTCGGCGCGTCATGCGACTCGTATCACGGACGCGCCGCCGGGCGCGACGGCGGTTCGTCGGCGATCAGTGGTCGCGGCGCGTCGGCGGCGAGCGCCTGGTCCGAGCCGATGACGAGCCGCAACTGGATCACGGTCGCCTCGGCCTCGAGTGGACCGAGCGAGACGGGAATGAACTGTTGGTCGGAGTGCCCAGTGAGTCCAGTGCCGGCGGCGCGCTCGATCGCGTCATCGGTGTCGTCGTAGAAGGCGGGTGGCGCCGGCAGGACCCCAGGATAGAAGACGGACATCGCGGCGAAGCCGCGGGTCGGTGCGCGGCGGTTGAGTGGCGGCACCCATTCCGGGGGTGCCGGCGGAAAGCGCGACGGAAGGGGAGAGGGGAGGGGCGGGATGCCTGGCAGCGGACGCGGTGGCGCCGGGAGCGACGGCGACATGATGCCGGCCGGGATCTCCGTCTTGCGATCACGGCGCGGGAGCTCGCGGCGGAATCGAGCCTCGACGAGTCCGAGCTGTCGGTTGTCTCGTCCGCCGTCGTCGCCAAAGACCGTTTCGTCGCCCTCGGCGACGACGGTGAAGCATCCGTCGTCGTGCGTGCCGATGGGGTGTTCGAGCTCCGTGGCGGACCAGGGTTCGAGCACGAGTCCGCCGGCGGTGACGCGTTCGCCGTCGATGGTGACGTCGGCGACGCAGGGCAGGGGGCCGAAGTTCCGCAGTCGCAGGCGGTAGACCTGTCCGGGTCGGGCGAGGACGTGTCCCGAGTCGAGCTCGCGGACGCGGCCGTCGCCGGCTGGGACGATGTCGAGGCCGAAATCTCCTTTGCGCATGGCACCTCCGCCGACGGGGCGGCTCGCGGTTCGGGCGTCATCGGGTTGCCGCACAAGGACGCCCGTTGAACTCTATAATGGTACTATAATGGTGTCAATAGTACGGTCAAGGGACAGAGCCTGCCGTCCGGGTCCCCACAACGCACGAACCCGAGCACCCAGACGGGCATGCTCGGGCTCGTGTCCCCCAAACGGTGCATCCCTCGAGCTCCCACGACCCGAGGCCATACGTCGTGCAGGTATGGACCGGAAATATTCATCGTCCGCGATCCATCATCACGCTAAGATTGCACAAAGATGGCGGCGACCCACCAACGCCGGTGCATGCGGCCGAGGCCGAGCGACGCGGAGCGAATGCGTCGGTTCAGAAATCCCAGCCGACTGCGATCCGGCCACCCATCACCGCGATGTGTGCACGCGGCGGCGTCACGGCGGCGTCGCTGCCCGATCCGGCCGCCGGCTGCGCGGGCGGCAACACGCCGCGCAGACCGTGGCGGCGAAGGAAACGGTCCGTCGCCGCCGCCGTCACGACGGCGAGGGCGGCGCTGGCGACGACGTCACTTCCCCAATGCGCGCCGGTATACACGCGCTGGACCGCCACCAGCGCCGCCGCCGTGTACGCCGGTGCCGCGACCCACGACGTGTGCGACTCGAGCGCGAGCGCGGTCGCGAGCGTAACGGCGTGCACGGTGTGCGCCGAAGGCGTGGAGTGCCAATCGGCATTGCCACTCAGTGGATGGAAGCGCCATGGTCCGCCGCCGTCCGATGGACGATGACGACCGACGACGGGCTTGAGCACGCTCTCGATCCCGTCGGCGACGGCATACGCGAGTGCGATCCGAATGGTCGCGTCGGAAATACGGCGCGGCGCGGCAAGCCTCGTCGCGACGACCGACGCGGCGAGCACCGGCACCAGAACGCCCGCGCGCCCGAATGGATCCACCGCATTGGCGAGGCGGTCGAGAGCGGGACGCTGATGATCGCGCATGAACGCACTGAGGTGCGCATCGGTGGCAGCGGCGAGCGACAAGGCGCCGGCCGCGATCAACCACTTGCCGTCGCGAAGTGACGGATGGTCGGCGCTCCGCGGCGCGTCGACGCTGTCGGTCGCGCGCGTCGCCGAGAGTAGTTGGGCGTGACACGGCGCGGCGAATGCCAGACACGCGAGCACGGCTCGAACGACGATGGCGACGGGACGGATGGTAAGCACGGGTCGGGGTCAGGTCGAATTGGTTCCTGGAATCAACGCTCGATGTCACACCGGGCAGCCACGTCGGATTCACACGGAAGCAATTAGTGACCGCCTCGTCACCTCATGAGGTGTTCATGATGTACGCCGCTGCGCGCTGCTGCCGCTGACTGTCTCCTCGACCGTCCCCGGGCCGGTTTGCTATGTCGGCCCTGCTGTCGTATGCTAGCGCGACCACGCTCCGCCTGCCGACCGCCGCCGGTCCCCCGCGGTAGCGCGCGCCTGTCCTTCAACCAGGAGGCGCTGTGTCCGGAATCAGATGCCTGTTGGGCCTGTCCCTGGCAATCGCGTTGGTCGCCGCCGACGCGTCGGCACAACGCCGCATCACGGGTCGCGTCACGGCGCTGGGCAGCACCGAGCCGGTCGTCGGCGCTCAGATCCAGATCGTGGGCACCGCGCTCGGCTCGCAGGCGAATGCAAGCGGCACGTACAGCATCGGCAACGCGCCGGCCGGCAACCTCACGCTCCTCGTGCGCAGCATCGGCTACAAGCGCCGCGCGGTGCCGGTCACGGCGACCGAGAACAGCGTCGACGTGCAGCTCGAGCGCGACATTCTGCAGCTCGAGACGCAGGTCATCAGCGGCACCGCGACGACGGTCTCGAGCCGCAACGCGGCGAACGACATCGTCAAGGTGACGGCCGACCAGCTCACGAACGCGCCGGCCCCGTCGATCGAGAACGCGCTCGCCGGCCGCGTCGCCGGCGCTCAGGTGATGGCCAACTCCGGCGCACCCGGCGGCGGTAACCAGATCCGTCTGCGCGGCGTGACCTCCGTGTTCGGATCGGCCGATCCGCTCTACGTGGTCGACGGCGTGATCGTCAGCAACGACGTCGTCCAGCCGGGGATCAACGCCGTGACCGACGCCGCGCGCGGACGGAACGACGCGTCGAACCAGGACAACGGCGTGAATCGCATCGCCGACATCAACCCGAACGACATCGAGAGCATCGAGATCCTCAAGGGCGCGTCGGCGTCGGCGATCTATGGCTCGAAGGCGTCGAACGGGGTGATCATCATCACGACCAAATCGGGAAACGCCGGCCGGTCGACGGTCGACGTGGTGCAGCGGTTCGGCACCTTCTCATTGGCCAACAAGTATCCGATCCGTCATTACACGCTGCAGGAAGCGATCGCCTCGGCGCCGGCGCGGTTCAGCGCGGCCGACGTCACCGCCAACTACAACGCGTGCGGCGGCTTCTGCGACGTCCAGCAGGAGCTCTTCGGCGCACATCAACTGTCGTTCGAAACGTCGGCGAGCACGCGTGGCGGCAACGACCGAACGACGTTCTTCGTCTCGGGGCTCAACAAGTACGACGGCGGGATCGAGCAGAACACCGGGTACCGCAAGCAGGGGGTGCGTCTGAACCTGACGCATCTGGCGGG
>DASXHF010000297.1:0-3372 GCA_036488775.1 Gemmatimonadaceae bacterium
CGTGGAAGACAGTACGATCGCCACGTTGCACGGGACCCATCTCCGTCCGGTCAGGCCGGGTACGACCCATGTGGTGATGCACATCGGGGACGGCGAAGGGTGGACCGGGGTGAGCGTCTACGAGCAGGTGCGCACGTTCGAAGGGCTGCGCCCCGATCAGCAATTGGTCGTTGCCCCGATGCGGCTCGGACGCGGTAGCACGGTTCGCTGGCCGCTGCCGATCGGACTCTTCGAGCTCAGCTATGGCCGTTCGTCGGACACGCAGCCGATTCCCACCTTTGCGGTCGACGGGCCGGTCATGTGCATGCCCGACTTCGCACCGACGGTCGACCACGTGAGCTGCCTCGTGCGGGGCCCGGGTGCGTCGCTCCGTATCACGCACCCGGGTACGGTCATGGGGAAGGTCAGCGGCAGCATCGCGCTCTGGCGGCGGAAGTACTAGTGGTGCGCGCCAGACGTTACCGGCTATTCTTAGGAGAGTCTAAACTGCGCATTACCGCTGCGCTCCGTCCACTCTCCGACATCACCGTGCCTTCTCGGTTCGGCCTTCTCCTGACGCCCGCGCTGATCCTCGCCGCACTCTCCGGCGCACGCGGACAGTCCGGAGCGGCGGCGCACGCACAGGCGGGGGTCGGCGAGATCCGCGGGCGTCTGACCGACTCGGCGAGCGCTGAAGCGGTGACGAGCGGCTCCATCACCGCGCGTCGCGCGAGCGATTCGGCGTTCGCCGGCGGCGCGCTGCCGAAGGCGGACGGCTCGTTCATCGTCGATGGTCTCGCCGCCGGCCGCTACACGGTGCGCGTTCGCGCGCTCGGCTTCGCCCCGCTCGTGCGCGCCAACGTCGTGATCTCGGCCGAGAAGCCTGTCGTCGATCTCGGTGCGCTGACGCTGTCGCGCGTGGCGGCGAAGCTCGAGGGCCAGGTCGTCACGGCCGAGCGGGAGGACGCGACCCTCGCGCCGGACCGGAACAGCTACAGCACGAAGAACATGACCACCGCGAGCGGCGGCACGGCGGTGGACGTCCTGCGCAACGTGCCCTCGGTGGAAGTGGACGGCAACAACAACGTCACCCTGCGCGGCAACGCGAACGTCGTCGTGCAGATCAACGGGCGCTCGTCGCCGCTCAAGGGCGACCAGCTGGGCAACTTCCTCGCGCAGCTCCCGGCGAGCACGGTGAAGAACGTCGAGGTCTCCACGAACCCGTCGGCGAAGAACGACCCCGAGGGCACCGCGGGGATCATCAACATCGTGCTCAATCAGCAGGCGGAGATGGGACTCAGCGGCGGCTTGACTGCCGGCACGGGGACGACGCAGCAGGCGAACCTCTCCGGCAACATTGGACGACAGGCGGGACCGCTCACACTCTTACTATCGGCGAGCCACTATCAGGATCGCCGTCAACTCGCGGGGTTTTCCGACCGAACGAATCTGGCGATTCCCGATCCTGCGTTCGTCGAATCACGCTCCGACGGATCGATGCAGCCGAGGTGGGAAAGCATGACCTTCCGCTCCGAGTACCGGCTCACGGAGCAGAACGCGATTTCGGCGGATGCCATGCTGTCGGGCGGACGCTTCGCGCGGCAGAACGGAGCGTACTACACGAACCTCGACAGCGCGCGCGACGTGATCGGCCAGTTCGACCAGTTCAACAATCAGGCGTCCACGAGTCTGTCGCAGGACTACACCCTCGCCTTCCACCGCACCGCCGGCGGATCGACCGGCATGTCGACGCCCGTGCTGTCCACGGAGCTACGCTACTCGCGCAATCGGTGGTCGACCGACAACGACCTGTTCGGCGCGCTCACGGGAACGAGCGCACTGTCTCGCGAGCGCGACGCCAGCCGCGACCTGATGCCCGCGTGGAATCTGCAGACGGACTACACCCACACCTTCGGCGCCGGCACCAAGCTCGAGTCGGGGTTCAAGGGGATCGCGCGGTCCAACTCCGACAATTTCTCGGCCGCCTACCTCGATACCACCACGGGTGCGTACGCGGTCGACGCAAGTCGAGCGAGCGCGTTCGACTATCACGAGCGAATCGGCGCGCTGTACTCGGTGTTGTCGCAGCAGGTGAACAAGCTGCAGGCGCAGGCCGGCCTCCGGTTGGAGGAGGCATCGACGCGGTTGGCGTTGCCGACGATCGACCAGGTGTACGAGACGCGGTACGCCAGCGCGTTTCCGAGCGGCATCGTGTCGTACAACTTCACCGAGATGCGGCAGGCGAAGCTGAGCTACTCGCGCCGGATCACGCGTCCCAACCCGGGTCAGCTCAGCCCGATCGAGTGGCGCGATGATGCGCGGCATCTGTATCACGGTAATCCGGACCTCCGACCAGAATACACCGACGCCGTCGAGCTCGGGCTGCAGGATGCTCACTCGTGGGGCTCGGTACAGCTCAACCCATATCTGCGTCGCACCGCCAACGCCGTGCGGTACATCCAGACCGTCGATTCTACCGGCGTCACCGTCGGCACCTTCGACAACGTCGCCCAGACGACGACGGTGGGCGCCGATCTCAACGTGAACTATCACACCGGGGCATTGACGCTGTTCGGCGGCGGCAGCGCGTATCGCTACACGAGCGACGCCGCGAACCTGGGTGGCAATCTGTCGACGCGCGCTTTCGTGTGGTCGGCCCGGATGAACGGGACGTGGAAGCTGTCGCAGGTGACGGATCTGCAGGTCTTCGCCAACTACCGGGCGCCCTTCGCCACCGAGGGCGGCTCGCAGACGGCGTTCGTTTTCATGAACCTGGCGGTGCGCCGGAAGCTGTGGGGCGACCAAGGCAGCGTGACGTTCCGTGTCGCCGATCCGTTCAACCTCATGAGCTACGGATATCGCACCCAGGACGCGCGGGTCGTCGAGCTCACCGAGCGCCATTTCGGAGTGCGTGGGCTGTTCATCACGATCACGCGCAACTTCGGCCAGCAGCTCAAGCTGCGGTCGCGGCAGCAGGAGGACACGCCGGCGACCTCCGGTCCGCCGGGACCGTGACGCGAGCGAGTCGCCGCCATACGACAGCGTGAGACGTCGAGCTCTCGTCAGCGCCTGCCGGTGATCCGAAGCGCAACGGAAACCGCGCCGCCCAGCGCCTTCGCAGGCCATCGCGGGAACGAGGTGAAGCGGGCACATCCCTTGCCTCGATGGTCGAATGTACGCATGAGCGTCGGGCCCTGCACCTCACCGTCACATGCCTCGCACCACACGCGCCCCATCCCTGCTACGCCTCAACGGGCGAAGGAGCTCATGACGAAGGGACTGGCCAAGTACCGTCGCAAGGGGCGCTGACGTCACCATGTCCGCGACTCGGCGTCCCGCTCGCCGCTACACACTCGCCTTCGACGTCGGGGGCACGAACGTGAAGGCCGCCCT
>DASXHF010000084.1:0-22175 GCA_036488775.1 Gemmatimonadaceae bacterium
GCGCCGACGCGCAGTCCTTCCGCGCCGTCGGGCGAGTTGAGGTCACCGGGGTTGATGATGTCCGGATGTTGGACCTGGAGCAGCGTGTCCCGACATCCGGCCGAGAGCGCCGCGAGCGCAACGGCGCAGAGCGCGCTCGCACGGCGCAACGTGCCTGTATATCGCATCATTGATTGAGATCTCGATTCGGTAGTGGGAGGTCGTCAGAATCCGAGGTTCAGTCGGAGCATGAAGTACGTGGGCGTCGGCATCGCCTGGAAGTCCGACGGGACCGACGACGTCGTGCCGACGTCGGAGTTGCTCTCCGGGTCGAGCCCCGTGTAGTTCGTCCACACGTGAAGGTTGCGGGCGGCGAGAGTGAGCGACGCCGACTTCGTCGTGGAGAGGTGCGCGGTCACCGACTGCGGCAGGCTGTACGTCAGCGACAGCTCGCGGAAGCGCACGAACGACGCGTCCTCCATGTATCCGTAGTAGGTGTGCGACGGATCCTCGCGCACCGCGACGGCGGCAGCCTGCTGCCAGAGTGGTGCGGAGGGATCGGACGCGCCGCGACAATTGTTGCGGCTCGAGCAGCGAATGCGTTCGGTCCCGTTCAGCAGCTTGTTCCCACCCTTGTAGTCGAACAGGGCGTTGATCCGCAGCGCCTTGGCGAGGAGGTCGAACCCGTTGGCCAACGACACCTGATAGCGCGGCGTCGAGTAGCCCACGAAGACGGCCGAGTCGGCGACGTGAATCTCGTTCAGGGTGATGATGCCGTCGCCGTTGGCGTCGTTGTACGTGTACGGGCGCTGCCAGTACCCGAACAGCGGGTAGCCCGGCATCTCGCGAATCGTCGATCCGACCACCGGCGGGATCGGCTTCCCCGTCGCGTCCGTGCCGAGCGACACCAGCTTGTTGGCGTTCGTCGAGCCGTTGAGCGAGATGTCCCAGCCGAAGCGCGCGCGCTCGACGACCTGCGCCTGCACCAGCGCTTCCAGTCCGGCGTTCTTCACCGAGCCGAGGTTGGTGTTCTGCACCGTGGCGCCGGTGCCGAGCGACGGCGGGATCACCGTGCCCACGAGGGCATCCTTGGTCAGCTTGCTGTAGTACGTGAGCTCGACGTTGATGCGGCCGTTGAACAGCTTCGAGTCGAAGCCTCCCTCGAACTCCGTGGCGCGCTCGGGACGCAGGTTGGTGTTGCCGACGGAGTAGTACTGCACGCCCGGCTGATCCTGTGCGGCGATGTTGACGGTCGATGGGTAGTAGTACTGGAGCGCATCGATCGGACCAGGCTGCACGCCCGACGTGCCATACGCGGTGCGGAGACGGAACTCGCTGAGCCACGTCGGCTTCGGGAAGAAGCGCTCGTCGGACACCAGCCACGACAGGCTCGCCTTGGGATACAGGACCCGCTGGAAGCTCGTGCCGAAGGCGCTGTTCTGGTCCGCGCGCACGGCACCGGTGAGAAAGAGCCGATCGTTGAACGACAGTTGTTCCTCGACGAACAGTCCGAGCGTCTTCGTCTCCGTCGTCGATTCATCGGCCAACTGGCTGGCGCCTCCGCTGACCGTCGTCGCGCCCGGCGTGAGGTTCTCGCCATGGGCACCGTTCCGGTTGAACGCATAGCTCACCCACTGCATGCCCGCCGTCGTACGCGAGTTCAGGTTGGGACGCGGCGTGACGGTGGCCGTGCTGATCAGGTTCGCCGTGGTCGTGGTGAGCGACGCGCGGTCATCCTGCACGTAGCCCAGCCGGTGGGTCCCCACATCCGAGCAGGTCCCGCGACGGCAGAGCGATTCGTCCTGGCGTCCGGTGTTGTCGAGGCCGAGGTCAGCCCGGTTCGTCCACCAGCTGGTCGGACGCCAGTTCAACGTGGTCGAGCCGATGAAGCGATTGATGTATTGGGTGTACGTCTCCTGGAAGCTCTCGCCCGGGGTGTTGGCGCGGTAGCCGTGAAGCTGATAGCCCAACGAGCTGATGCCGCTGTAGCCGGGTCCCGAGGTCGAGAATCCCGGACCGCCGAAGGCATTCGACAGCAGGCCATACGCGTTGTTGTCGTTCTGCGGCAGACGGTTCGTCGAGGTGACGAAGCCGGTGGACACCGACGCGTCGAGCTTGGGGCTCAGCGTCGCATTGAGGTTCGCACGGAACGATCCCTTGCCCAGGTAGTTCGGGTTCAGCCACTCGTCGAGCACCGACGTGTGCAGGGTGTCGAACCGCTGGCGGTCGAACTGCGGGATCGTGAGCACGCCGGTCTCGTTCTGCAACTCGGCCGAGGTGAAGAATCGAACCGCTTCGCTCCCCCCGGAGATCTGAATGCCGGCGGTGCGGTTGTAGCCGGTCTGCAGCGGCGTGGTGACCGGATCGGTGAAGAGATTGAACGCGCGCAGGCTGTCGGCGACACAGGTCCCGGCCGAGATCTGCGTCAGGTAGCATTGCTTGGCGGTGGTGGCGCCGGGTGCGTGGCCCTGGAGGAAGTATGCCGTCGGCCAGGTATTCTCCTGCTTCATCATCCCGCCTTCGCCCCACACGGTGTACCGCGCGGCCCCAGCGCGCCCGCGCTTCGTCGTGATCACGATGACGCCGTTCGCCGCGTCGGTGCCATAGAGCGTCGCCGCGGAGGGGCCCTTCACCACTTCGACCGACTCGATCTCGTCCGGGTTGAGGTCGTTGGCGCGACTCTGCGCCGCGCCGCCGGTGAAGATGTTGGCGCTGAGCGAGCCGTTGCTGCTCGTCACGCGAACGCCGTCGACGACGTAGATCGGGTCGTTGACGAGGGAGAGGGAGCTGATGCCGCGGATGCGGATCTGCGCGCCGCTGCCGACGGTGTTCCCGAGCTCCACCTGCACCCCGGGCGACTGCGCCTGGAGAAGGCTCGCGACGTTCGTGATCGGCGCCGTCTGCGTGCGCTCCGCCGCATTGATCGTCGACACGGAGTTCCCGATCTCCACGCGGCGTTGCTCGCCGGTCGCCGTCGTCACCACCTCCTGCAGCCGGATGACCGCGCGCGTCAGAACGAAGTTCACGGTCAGCGTCGCGCCGGCGGCAACGGCGACCGGCTGCTTCTGCTCCTGGAATCCGATGCGATAGACGCGTACGGACTGCGCGCCAACCGGGACGTTGCGAAGGGTGTACCGGCCGTCGGCGCCGGTGGTCGTGAACACGCTCGTGCCGACCACGACGACGCGGGCATCGGAGATCGGTTCGCCCGTGCCCTGGGCCGTGACGGCGCCGGCGATGGTCTGTGCGGCAAGTTGCGCCGGGGTTGCGCCGGCACAGAGGGCCAGCAGCAGCGCGAGCAGGTTGGGTCCGCGGAGGACGACGCGCGCGCACGCGCGAGCGCTCCGCAGCAGCAAGCCTGGGGACATGTGGCGATTAACCTCGAGCATTGTGGGGAATACGGACCGCAACGACGGATGTGGATGGTGCGGTCGAGATGAACGTCGCGATGCCAATCGGCCGGATGGGTCGGGCGACACGATCCTGGAGGGACCTTCCGGGCACGTGGATGGTCACCGAGTCATGGCTGCTCCCAAGGAGTGATGACGGCGGTTACGCGGCGCGGGTGGAAAACGCTGTGCCCATACGTCGCGCACCGTGCGTCGCGCGACGTACGCCATGTCGATCGGCACGTGCCGGGACCGGGGATCGAACCCGGAAGTCCTTACGGACAAGGGATTTTAAGTCCCTCGCGTTTGCCAATTTCGCCATCCCGGCGATCGGCGGCCCTACACGACAAACGGGGGAGCGCTCGCTCCCCCGTCGTCGGCCTCCGCCACGTTCTCGAAGAGCGGGAAACGGGACTCGAACCCGCGACCCCAACCTTGGCAAGGTTGTGCTCTACCAACTGAGCTATTCCCGCGATGTCGGCGAAAATATATACGGTGGGCGCGGGACGACAACTGCTCGGTTGGGACGGCAACGGCTCGATTGGAACGGCAACGGCGAGTACAAGAGTACGACCTGGTACCGGTTCTACCTCGTACCGGGTACTCGCCGTTGTCGGCCCAACCCAGTACTCGCCCTTGCAGTTCACCCCCCACTGACCCCGAGCGCATGGACCGCATACCACACCGTCGCGGCGAGCAGCCCGGAGAGCGTCGCGTCGCCGCCATTCGCCGTCGCGTTTCCTTGCTCGTCCACCAGCGCCGCGGCGAGGCCGCCGTGCAGCGGCGCGCGACGGAGCCACTGCAGCACTGCGTCGCCGTCCGGGCCGAGCAGGCGGGCGATCTCGCGCACGAGCGAGGAGCGCGTGGCGGGGATCGCCTTCACCGTGCGACGATAGAGCGAATCCTGCCGGTCGAGCGTTTCGTACAGCGGAAGCCAGAGCGCGCTCGCTGACGGCTCGTCGTCCGCGCTCGAGCGTCCCGCGAGATCGATCGAGGCGCTCAGCTTCCCCTTCGGATCGCGATCCGGCGCGAAGTGACGTTTGATCGCTGCGCGCACCGCGGCCGGATCTTCCACCTCGCGGGCCGTCTGTTCGTCCAGCGTGCGGCGTAGGACGTCGAGCGCGTTGGCGACCGCCGCGTTGGCATGCAGCGTATACGGGTGCGCCGCCGGCGTTCCGGCTGGCGTGACGTCGGTGGAGTACAGCGGCAGCCGCTGGTCGCGGCGGTCCCGAATGTCGTCGCTGGCCAGATACAGCGCGTCGCCGATCGCCGGCTCATCGACGATCGCGTCGTCGCCGGTGTCGCGGATGTACCGGTCGACGGCGATCGGGTACGCCGCCGCTCCTTCGAGTGAGAAGCCGGGTTCGAACAACGTCCCGTCGAAGTAGTGCACGCCGCGGCCCGGCGCGTAGGCGTGCAGCTCGCACATCCGCAGCAGCAGCTCGCGTGCGAGTCCGGGGTCGGCCAGCTGCACCGCGGGCAGCGTCCACATGAGCGCTTCCCAGTCGCGAACCGTCACGCCCGCCGTGTGCCAAGGCACCCGCGTCCGCACCAGATAATAATGGGCGTCGTCCAACGCGCGTCCGACGGCGTAGAAATACGCGAACAGCAGATTGCGATTGATCAGCCGGTCCACGACGTCGTTGCCCGAGCTCTGCTCGAGCGCCTGCAAGGCGTCGCGCGTCCCGGTGAGCAGCGCCTTCCACCCGCGGCGCCGCAGCACGCCGGCGGTCGCCTCGGCGCCGTCGCGCTCCGGACCCGCCGCGAGATAGAACGCCGCCTGCGCGGTGCCGCCGGCCTCCACCTCGAGCGAGCGCTCGAGCGAGAATCGGGGGCCGTCGATCACCGGATCGGCGTCGCTGTCCGCACCGATGGCGAGCGCGATCAGGCCTGGCTGCGCCGTGCCCTCGAGGACGACCAGGCCGCCGCTCGACCGCGTGACGCGGGATGCGTCGCCGGCCGGCCGCGCAGTCCGGACCCGCAGCTGCCGATGCCCGAAGTGTCCCTGCAGTCGCACGGCCACGCGATGCGCCGTCTGGCCGCGATTCTCGACGCCAAAGGCGTACACCGCACCGGCGACGTCCACGTCGCGTCCGTACGGCGCGAACACCGTTCCGCGCACCACGACGTCGCCGATGGTGCACGTGAACGTCGGGAGCCATTGCGCCGCGCGCTCCCACGCCATCGTTCCCATCGAGAGCTCGTGGACGCGTCCGTCGATCTCGATGACCGGCTTGAGCAGGGGCTCGCCATCGCCCTCGACGAAGCCGGGCGCCCCGGCGAATTCCACCGCCGCGCGCGCACCGCGGTGCAGCGCGCTGACCGCGTACACCGCGCCGTCGCCGGGATGAATGCACGGGATGGCGAGCCAATGATTTCCCGTGAGCTGCCAGGGGACGGCCGGAAGTCCGAGATCGGGCACGAAGACGCGAGCTGAAGTTGATAGCGCTGCGCCCCAATGATAACCTTCCGGCCCATGTCTCCGCTCGCCGCCACCGCCCGCCGGCAGGCCCGTCGTCGAGCGGTGCGCCGGCTCGGCGCGCCGCTCGCCGTCCTCGTGCTCGCCCTCGCGCGCGCACCGCTCGGGGCGCAGATGCCGCTCACCCACACCGACGATGCCGCCCCCGTCGCGAGCGGGGCGTTGCGGCTGACGGTGACGAACGGCTGGAAGCGCTATGACCAGCGCTTCGGCAACGGCATGATGACCGACCTCGGCGCCGACCTCGCCGCCGACTCGCTCGGACCGGCCCAGATGCCGCGGCTCGCGCCCATCCAGACGAGCCTGCGCACGCTCTCCGGCAGTCCGACGACGCGGCTCTCGCTCGGCCAGCTCGGCGTGAAGAGCGACGCACGCGTCGTCACCACCGCGTTCGCCCTCGAGTACGGCGTCACGCGACGGTTGAGCGTCGGCGTGCTCGTCCCCTTTCTCCAGACGCGACGCACGATCCAGCTTCACGTCAGCGGCGACACGTCGCACGCCAACGTCGGCTACGTGCCGATCGGGACGCGCAGTACCGCGGCGGCGACCAATGCCGCGGCGGTCGCGGCCTACGCCGCCGCCGCCGCGAGTCTGCAGGCGCGCATCACGAGCTGCCAACAGAATCCGAACGGGTCGGGCTGCGCCGCGGTGACCGCCGATCCGACCGGTGCGGCGGCCGCGGTCGCGCAAGCGCAGAGCTTCGCCGGCGCGGTCTCGGCCCTCGGCACGACGGCCGCCACGGCGATCGTCGCCCCACGTGACAACAGCCGGCTCGCCACGGCGATCGAAGCACAGCGCGCCGCACTGAACCAGCAGCTGCAGCAATACCTCGGGGCGGGCGCCGGCGTGTCGACCTCGGTCTTCTACGCGACGAACGACTTCTCATATCTCGACCTGAACGGACGCGACGGAGTGCCGGGTCTGCTGCAGAGCAGCCTCGGCGGCGGGCTCGACTCGCTCCACACGACCGAGCGGATGTACATCGGCGACGTCGCCGTCGGGGCGCAGTATCTGCTGCTCGACCACTTCGCGCACGATTCGGTCGCGATCCCTCGCGTACAGATGCGCGTCGTCGTCGGCGGCCTGGTACGCTTCGCCACGAGCCTGCCCGACTCGGGACGCAACCTCGCCGACATCCCCACCGGCGAAGGCGCCGGTGCGGAGGTGCGCAGCGCGCTCGACGTCGTCAGCGGCCGATTCGGCGCCACGGTCGCCGGCCGATACACGCGCTCATTCTCTCGCACCGTCGAGGCGTCGCTCGTGGGAGATCCGGACGCGCCCTGGCCGTATCCTGTGTTCGGCCCACGTCAACGACGCGCCGGCGACGTGATCGGGCTGGACGTGACGCCGCGCTATTTCGTGAGCGGGTGGCTGTCGCTCAACGCGCACTACGGCCTGGAGCACATCGGAGCGACGACGTGGAGCGCGACGGACGTGCAGGACAGCTGTGCCGACTGCCTCGCGTATGCGTCGCCCTTACCGGGACCGACGGAGACCGCACGGACCGCGCAGCGGCTGGGACTCGGCGCCCGCATGTCCAGCGTCGACTCGTACGCGCGCGGCCAGGCTGCCTTTCCGATCGAAGTGTCGATCACGCACCTGGAGACGGTGACCGGCGGGCTCGCCCTGCCGAAGGACACGCGCGATCAGATCCAGGTTCGGATCTTCTACCAGCTTCGTCGCGCGCGGTAGCGGCTAGCCGCGCTTCGTGGCTCGTTTCGGCGAGCGCGCCGGCCCGGTCGTCGCCGGCTCCGCAACGAGGGCCGCACTTTCCAGCAGCTCGCGTGCGTGCGCGCGACTGACGTCGCTTTCAGGATCGCCCCCGAGCATCCGCGCGATCTCCGTCACGCGCTCGTCGTCCGCCAGGATGGTGACGTCCGCGGTCGTCACCCCGCCGCGCGCGCCTTTGCTCACCAGGATGTGATGATGCCCCCGCGCCGCGATCTGCGGCAGGTGGGTGATCGCGAACACCTGATGATACGACGCGACGCGACGCATCGTCTCGCCGACCTGAAGTCCGACACGGCCTCCGATTCCGGCGTCGACCTCGTCGAAGATCAGCGTCGGGACGCGGTCGAGGCGCGCAAGAATCGTCTTGAGGGCGAGCATGACGCGCGACAGCTCGCCGCCCGAGGCGACCCGCGCGAGCGGACGCTCCTCGTGCCCGACGTTGAGTGATACTCTGAACTCGACCGCCTCGGCGCCTTCGGGCCCGATCTCACGCAGCGGGACCATCGCCGCCTGGAAATGTCCGTCGGGCATGCCGAGGTCGGGGAGCACCTCGTCCACGGCGCGCGCGAGCCGCTCGGCGGCGGCGGTGCGCGTGGCGCTGAGCGTGGTAGCGCGTTCCCGCAGCGTCCCCGACGCCGCGCGCTCGCGCTCCTCGAGTGTGCGGAGGTCGAGGTCGGCGGAGTCGACGAGATCGAGCTCGGCGCGCGCGGCGCGTCCCGCCTCGATCACTTCGGCGAGCGTCGCCCCGTATTTCTTGGTCAACTTGAAGAGCAGCTCGCGCCGGCGGCGCACTTCCTCGAGCCGCGCCGGATCCAGCTCGACCGACGACTCGTACTCCCCGAGCTCCCGCGCCAGCGCCTCGAGATTGTAGTAGGCGGTGTCGTAGAGCTCTTGCAGCCGCGCGAGCGTCGGATCGACGCGTTGGATGTTGGTCAGCAGTCGCTCGACCGCGCCGAGCCGGTCGAGCAGCGCCTCTTCGTCGCCCTCGATCGCCGCCGAGATCCCGGACGCGAGCTCGCGCAGCTCCTCGGCGTTCTCGAGGCGGCGCGCCTCGTCCTCGAGCCGGACGTCTTCACCATCGACGAGGCGCGCGCCCTCGATCTCCTGAGCGACGTGACGCAGATAGTCCGCACGCTTCTCGGCGTCGGCCCGGCGGCGACGCAGCTCGCTGATCTCGCGCCGCGCCGCGGCCAGCGCGTGGTACGCCTCGTCGACAGCGGCCGCCTGCTCCGTCGCGCCGGCAAACGCGTCGAGGATGCGCCGCTGCGCCTCGCCGTCGAGCAGCGTCTGCGCCTCGTGCTGCCCGTGCAGGTTGACCAGCAGTCGCCCGATCTCGGCGAGAATGCCGGCGCTGACCGTCGTGCCGTTCACCCAAGCGCGCGCGCGTCCCGCGGCGGCGATCTCGCGTTTGAGCACCACGAACGATTCCTCGGCGTCGATTCCCCGCTCGTCCAACAGGACGGCGATCTCGGGACGATCGGCGACGTCGAACACCCCTTCGACGGTCGCGCGGTCCGCGCCCGTCCGGATGAGATCCGTGCTCGCCCGCTCGCCGAGCAGCAGGCCGAGCGCGCCGACGATGATCGATTTGCCGGCACCCGTCTCGCCCGTGAGGACGTTGAAGCCCCGGGCCAACGGAAGCGTGAGCGATTCGATGATCGCGAAGTTGCGGATGCGGAGCTCGGTCAACATGTGCTTCGTGTGCTGCTAGAAATCCCGGTCCTGCAGTCCGCCCCAGTGCAGCTTCTCGCGCATCGTCGCGAAGAAGCTTCCGTTCGAGAATCGCACCACCAGCACCGGGTAGGCGGACCGCTGGACCACCAGCATCTCACCGGCGGCAAAGGTAGCGCCGACCTGGCCGTCGACCGTCACCAAAAGCTCGTCCGGCCCATCGTCCGCCTGCACCGTGACTTCCGAGGTCGGCGGCAGCACGAGTGGCCGCAGCGCGAGCGTGTGTGCGCTCACCGGAGTCAGAAGGATCGTTTCCAGCGTGGGAAACACGACCGGGCCGCCGGCCGACAGGTTGTACGCCGTCGACCCGGTGGGAGTGGCCAGCACCACACCGTCGGCCGAATAGCGCGCGACGTTCTCGCCGTTGGCCCGGACGCGCATCGTCACCACGCGGGCGAATCCGCCCTTGTGAAGCACGACGTCGTTGAGCGCCCGCCATCTCGCCCGCTCGGTGCCGCGCGTGTCGAGCACCCGTGCGTCGAGCGTCATGCGCGGCTCGACGATGTAGTCCCGGGCGGCGAACCGGCGGAGCGCCGACTCCAGCTCGCTCCCGGCACAGCAAGTCAGGAACCCCAGCCGCCCGAGATTGATACCCAGAACGGGGACCGGATGTTCGCCCAGGATGCGCGCCGCGCGGAGCAGCGTACCGTCGCCGCCAAGGGTGAGCACGGCGTCGACCTCTCCCGGCACGATCGGACGGGCGTCCTTTCCCGCAATCTCGCGCAGCGTCTCCTCGAAGGAGAGCGAGAGATCGAGCGCGGGCGCGAGCCGTCGCAGCGTCGCCAGGACGTCGGGAAGACCTTCGTAGCCCAGGTGCCCGACGACGCCGAGGCGGGTCACCCGGTGAGCGCCTCGCTCTCGTGCAGCGCCCGCACCCGGTCGGCGATGCCCGCAGCATCCAGCCCGAGCGCGGCCAACTGCTTGGCCCGCGGCGCGGCATGGATGATCCGATCGGGAACGCCATGCGTGTGCACGCGCACGGCGGGGTCGTGCTTCGCCACCACCGCCGTCATGAAGGCGCCGAACCCGTTCACCACCGTCCCCTCCTCGACGACCAGCAGCTGGCGGTGATCGGCGAGGATCGCGGCAAGCGTCACCTCGTCGTACGGCTTGAGATAGCGGCAGTTCACGACCGTGACGTCGAGACCCTCGGCCGCGAGGGTATCCGCCGCCGCGAGCGCGCTGCCGACCATGGTCCCGATGGCGAGGATCGCCAGCTCGCTTCCGCGGCGCACCACTTCCCACGTGCCATACGGCGTCGCCGCGATCTCCTGCATCGGTGGAACGGGAGCCGGGACCACGTCGCGCGGGTAGCGGAGCGAGAACGGTCCGCCGTCATGCTCCACGCCGGCGCGAAGAAGGCCGAGCATCTCGGTCCCGTCCTTCGGCGCGGTGACCGTCATGTTCGGCACGGCGAGCATGTAGGCGATGTCGTACAGCCCCATGTGCGTCTCGCCGTCCTCCCCGACCAGGCCGGCGCGATCCATCGCGAACACGACGGGCAGCGATTGGATCGCGCAGTCGTGGATGATGTTGTCGTACGCGCGCTGGAGGAAGGTGGAGTAGATCGCGCACACGGGACGGAGGCCACGCGTCGCGAGCCCCGCGGCGAAGGTGACGGCGTGCCCCTCGGCGATGCCGACGTCGAAGAAGCGGTTCGCATGCTCCTTCGCGAACGCCGCCGTGCCGGTGCCGCTCGGCATGGCCGCCGTGATCGTGACGACCTTGGCGTTCTCGCTTCCCAGCTCGGCGAGCCCTTTGCCGAAGATCGCGGTGTACGCCGGGTTCGCCGCCGATGGCTTGAGCTGCTTGCCCGTCGCGGGATCGTGCCCGGGCGGGAGCGCGTGCCACTTCTCGCCCGCCGCGTGTTCGCCGGCGGGAAAACCCTTTCCCTTCTGGGTGATGACGTGCACGAGCCGCGGACCGGTCATCGCGCGCACGGCGGCGAACGTATCGACGAGCGCGTGGACGTCGTGGCCGTCGATCGGGCCGAAGTAACGGAAGCCGAGCTCCTCGAACAGGACGCCGGGCGTGAGGAACGTCTTCACGCTCTCCTCCCACTTCCGCACGATCGCGCTCACCGGACCCGGAGCGTTGTCGACGATCTCACCGAGCTTGGAGCGCAGCCGGTTGTAGAGCGGGTTGCGTTGGATCGACGTGAGGTATTTGTGCATCGCGCCGACGTTCGGCGCGATCGACATCTCGTTGTCGTTGAGGACGACCACGATGTCGCGCTCCGAATGCCCGGCGTTGTTGAGCCCTTCGTACGACAGGCCCGACGTCAGCGCACCGTCGCCGAGGATGGCGACGACCTTGAGGTCCTCGCCGTTGATGTCCCGCGCCGCCGCCATGCCCAGCGCCGCGGAGATCGCCGTCGCGGCGTGGCCGGCGCCGAAGCTGTCGTACGGACTCTCGCTGCGCTTGAGGAACCCGGAGATCCCGCCTTCCTGGCGGAGCGTCTCCATCCGCCCGTTGCGGCCCGTGAGCACCTTGTGCGGGTACCCCTGATGCCCGACGTCCCACACGAGCTGGTCCTTCGGGGTCTGAAAGACGTAGTGCAGCGCGATCGTGAGCTCGACGACCCCGAGACCGGCCCCGATGTGCCCTCCGGTGCGCGAGCACACGTCCACCATGCGCGCGCGCAGCTCGTCGGCGAGCACGGGGAGGTCCTCCTTCGTCAAGGCGCGAAGGTCGGCGGGAGAGTCGATGCGGTCGAGCAGCGGGGTGGAGAGCGCCATGGTCCGTGAAATCTAAGAGGTTCGCTCCACCGTGAAGCGGGCGATCTGCGCCAGAGGCGCCGTGAGAAGCCCGACCCGGTCGAGGGCCGCACACCCGTCGTCGATCAACGCCGCGGCGCGCGCCTTTGCCCCCTCGACCCCGAGCAGGGCGGGATACGTGCTCTTTCGGAGCGCCAGATCGCGCCCGGCGGTCTTTCCAAGTTGGTCGCTGGTCCCGGTCACGTCGAGGACGTCGTCGGCAATCTGGAACGCGAGGCCGATCGCCGCGCCGTAATGCGCGAGCGCCGCGAGCCGCGCCTCGCCCGCCCGCGCCGCGCGGCCACCCAGCGAGGCGGCGGCCGTGATGAGGGCGCCCGTCTTGGCGCGGTGGATCCGTTCGAGGTCCGGAAGTCCCAACGGGCGCGCCTCCCCTTCGAGGTCGAGCAGCTGTCCGCCGATCATTCCACCCGCACCGGCGGCGCGCATCAATTCACCCACCACCTCGCCCACTGCGACTTCGCCGAGGCCGAGCGCCCGTGCCGCGTCGGCCGCGCACCGCGCCGCGAGCGGCACCATGGTGAGACCCGCCGCCGTGGCCGCCGCAACGCCGTACACTCGATGCACCGTCGGCCGGCCGCGGCGGACGTCGTCGTCGTCCATGCATGGCAGGTCGTCGTGGACGAGCGAGTACGCATGCACCACCTCGACCGCCGCGGCGAGATCGGCGGCGTCACCGACCCCGCCGGCCGCCTCGTAGGCGCTCAACAGCAGGATCCCGCGCATCCGCTTCCCTTCGCCCATCAGGCTATACCGGATTGCGTCACGCACCGGGCCGGCGATGCCATTCAGTCCGCGCTCGCATACCGCCGCCAGCGAATCGCCGATCACCCGACGCTCGCGGGTGAAGTCGATCACCACCTCACTCGTCATCGAGCGCCTCGACGCCGAGCGTGCCGTCGGCGAGCTCGGTGAGCCGCTGTACCTGCGCCTCCGCTTCGCCGAGCGTGCCGGCGGCATCGCGCAGGCAGGTCACGCCTTCTTCGAACAGCTCGAGCGCGCGCGCGAGGTCGAGCTGCTCGTTCTCCAGCTCGACGACGATCTCCTCGAGGCGCGTCAACCGCCGCTCGATCGTCATACGACGCCTCTCGGCAATGAGCGCACGGCATTCACGCTCGACGTCACCTCGCCGTCGCGCACCCGCAACACGAACGCGGATCCCGCGGCGAAATCGTCGATCGAGGCGAGCGTACGCCCCTTCGCGTCGCGCGCGACGCCGTAGCCGCGGTCGAGGGTCGCGAGCGGGCTCAGGGCATGGAGGCGGCCGGCCAGCGCACCGAGCGCCGTCCTCCGCGTGGCAACGTGCGCCAACGCGGCGCCGGACAACGCGCGGGCACTCCACTCGAGCCGCTGTCGCGGCTGATCGAGCTGCATCGCCATCGCCGAGGCGAGACGCCGGTACTCGGCGCCGAGTGCAAGCGCCATCTCCTCACGCGACGCGACCGCGGCTTCCGCGGCGGCGGAGGGCGTGGGCGCCCGGAGATCGGCGACGAGGTCGCACAAGGTGACGTCGATCTCGTGTCCGACGGCGGAGATCGTCGGCACCGGACACGCCGCGACGGCGCGGGCGACGCGCTCGTCGTTGAACGCCCACAGATCCTCGCGCGAGCCGCCGCCGCGTCCGATGATCACGAGGTCGGCGTCGCCCCAGCGGGCGACGCGCTCGAGCGCGGCGCACAGCTCGAGCGGGGCACCCGGGCCCTGCACCGCGGCGTGGGAGACGACGACCTGCACTCCGGGCGCGCGACGGCGCACCACGGCGACGATGTCACGGATCGCCGCACCGCTCACGCTCGTGACGACCGCGATCCGGCGCGGATGGCGTGGCAGCGCGCGCTTGCGGCCCGTCGCGAGCAACCCTTCCACCTCGAGCCGGCGACGCGACGCCTCCAGCGCTTTGCGCCAGAGACCATCCCCTTCCGCCTCCATGCGCCGCACCGTGAACCGCATCTCACCGCGCGCCGCGTACACACCGAGTTGGCCGAGGACCGCCACCTGCATCCCCTCGTCCGGAATGGCCGGGATCGCGATCTGATCGCTCGCCCACACGACGCACCGGAGCTGCGAGGAGAGATCGCGGAGGCAGAAGTACCAGTGGCCGTTGCGGTGGACCTTGAGATCGCTGATCTCGCCCCGCACCCAGAGCGGCATGAACGCGCCCTCGACGATGTCCTTGACCGTCTGCGTGAGAGTCGACACCGCGATCGCCGAACCGGCGCTCGCACCGGGGAAGGTCTCTCCCACTTCGTCGTAGACGGTCGGTTCGTGGACGGCCGCCCCATCGAAGAGCGATGGCGACGGTTCCGGCTCCACGCGCCGCGAGGCGCTCGTGCGGCGGCGCGTCACGCGCCCGCGCTGCGCTGCGCTGCGCGCACCGTGTTCCGGAGCAGCATGGCGATAGTCATCGGACCGACGCCGCCCGGCACCGGTGTGATGAGCGACGCCACCTGTCGCACCGCGTCGAAGTCGACGTCGCCGACTAGCCGGGTGCCACTCTTGGTCGTCGCGTCGGGAATGCGATTCATCCCGACGTCGATGACGACGGCGCCCGGCTTGACCATGTCGGCGCCGATCATCCGCGGCCGGCCCGCGGCGACGATCAGGATGTCCGCCTCGCGGGTGTGCGCCGCGAGATCGCGGGTGCGGCTGTGGCACACGGTCACCGTCGCGTCGGCGCCGGCCCCGCTCTGCATCATGAGCGCCGCCATCGGCTTGCCGACGATCGTGCTGCGTCCGACGACGACGACGTTCGCGCCGCGCGTCTCGACGCCGTACTCGACGAGCATGCGCTGCACGCCGGCCGGCGTGCACGGCGCAAAGCCGTCGGTGTGGCCGATCAGCAGCTTGCCGACGTTCACCGGATGAAACCCGTCGACGTCCTTGTCGGGACGGATGTGTCGGATGACGGTGTCGGGATCGATCTGCCTGGGGAGCGGCATCTGGACGAGGATTCCGTGGACGCGATCGTCGTGGTTCAGCCGTTCGACGAGCCCCAACAATTCATCCTCGGTCGTGTCGAAGGGGAGCCGAATCGTCTCACCCGTCATCCCCGCCTCGCGCGACGCCTTCTCCTTCGCGCCCACGTACACCGCGCTGGCCGGATCGTCGCCCACGAGCACGACCGACAGACCGGGCACGATGCCCCGCGCGCGCAGCTCCGCGACGTCCGACGCGACGTCGGCGCGGATGCGCTTCGCGAGCGCGGTACCGTCTATCAGACCCGCGCCCGCACTTGCGGTCGCCTGGCGATTCGCGCCCGTAATTGCCGCTGCAACTGCCTTTCCAACATCACCGGGCAAAGTCCACCGCCCGCGTCTCACGAATCAACACCACTTTGATCTGCCCCGGATACTGGAGCTCCGCCTCGATGCGCCGCGCGATCTCCTCGGAGAGCGTGGTCATGCGCCCGTCGTCCACGTCGTCCGGTACCACGACGACGCGAATCTCGCGTCCCGCCTGAATGGCGAACACGCGCTCGACCCCCTTGTAGCTCGACGCGATGCGCTCCAGGCCTTCGAGCCGCTTCACGTACGTCTCGAACGCCTCGCGTCGTGCGCCCGGCCGCGAGCCGGAGATCGCGTCCGCTGCCTGCACGAGCACCGATACCTCGCTCTCGTGCGGCACGTCGTCGTGGTGCGCGGCGATGCAGTTCACGACGAGCGGATGCTCCCCGTACTTGGTCGCCATCTCGACGCCGAGCTGGACGTGCGTTCCTTCGTGCTCGTGGGTGAGCACCTTGCCGACATCGTGCAGCAGCGCGCCGCGCTTCGCCATCGGAACGTCGAGGCCGAGCTCGGCGGCCATGATCCCGGCGAGATGCGCGACCTCCTGCGAGTGCTGCAGGATGTTCTGACCGTAGCTCGTGCGCCACTTCATCCGTCCGATGAGCTTGATCAGCTCCGGGTGCAGACCGTGGACGCCGGTGTTGTACGCGGCTTCCTCTCCCGTCTCGACGATGGCCGCGTCGACCTCCTTCTTCGACTTGTTGACGACTTCCTCGATCCGCCCTGGATGGATGCGGCCGTCGGACACCAGCTTCTCGAGCGCGAGGCGCGCGACCTCGCGGCGCACCGGATCGAAGCAGGAGACGACGACGGTGTCCGGGGTGTCGTCGATGATGACGTCGACGCCCGTGGCGAGCTCGAAGGCGCGGATGTTCCGTCCTTCACGGCCGATGATGCGTCCCTTCATCTCGTCGTTCGGCAGCGACACGGCGGAGGCGGTCGTCTCCGCCGTCGTGTCCGCGGCGATGCGCTGAATCGCCAGCGCGACGATCTTCTTCGCCTCACGCTCGGCGTTGCGGCGCGCGGACTCGCGGATCTCACGCAGGGAGTTCGCCGCGTCGGCGTGCGCCTCTTCTTCGAGGCGGCGGATCAACTCGCCTTTGGCGTCCTGCGCCGACATCCCGGCCATCTGCTCCAGCCGCCGCCGCTCTTCGGCGACCAGCTTGTCGAGCTCTTCTTCGCGCGACTGGACGAGCTTTTCCCGGCGGCCGAACTCGCTCGCGCGGCGGCCCAGCTCGCGATCGCGCTGCTCGACCGCCTCGAGCTTTCGGTCCAGCGTGCTTTCCCGCTCGCTGATCCGCCGCTCCTCCTGCTCCACCGTCGCCCGGCGGGCGCGCAAGTCCTGCTCCGCCTGCTCGCGCAGCTTCATGACTTCTTCTTTCCCGCTGACGACGGCGCTCTTGCGCATCGTCTCCACCTCGCGCTCGGCCTCGCCGACGATGCGCTTGGCGGTTTCCTCGGCCGTCGCCTTCGCGGCGGACTGGCGCTCGACCTCGCGGCGCCGGCCCATATCGACGCCACGCTTGCGCCCCAAAATGAAAAAAGCCGGCGAGGCGACTACGAATGCGCCAAGCGCGGCAAGGATTGCCAGAGTGTTCATAGTGGATCTATGCTCCACCGCGGCGAACGCGGGAACGAGGGAACCAGCACTCGACCCGCGGAGCGCCAATCCATGGTGGCCGCGCCCGGTGCAGCGCCGACGTAGGGCGCGACACGGAGCGAGCTAACTACAGAAGGCGCTTCAACCTACGGGACGCGCTTGGCTGCTCCGACCAACTTACTGGCTCGGACTAGGAAAGGCAAATGGAGCGGACTTGAGACTGACGGACTGACAGCTAGACTGACGCCTGGCTGAAGGACTGACAGCTAGCTGAGGACAGTGCAAGCTGACAGTCGACAGTGGGAGCTGTGAGTCGACAGTCGAGCTTTCGGTCGACCGTCACACGTAAGCGGGCGGAGATCCGCACCCACCGGCGAGAAGGCGGTGATGGCTCGTCATCGCGTCGGGGCAAGAATCAGCTCATGCAAGACTTCCACCGACTGAAGGTGTGGCGCAAGGCGCACACGCTGGCGATCGATGTCTACCGGTTGAGTGAGGAGTTTCCGCGCCGGGACGGCGTCGCCCTGACGTCGCAGCTCCGACGCGCAGCCCTTTCCGTGCCGACCAACATCGCCGAAGGCGCCGGAAAGCTGAGCAACGCGGAGTTCCGGCGGTTTCTCGAGATTGCGCTCGGCTCAGCCTCCGAAGTGCTGTACCATCTGCTGGTCGCCCGAGACATCGGACTCATCGAGCCCGCACGCCACGACGAATTCTCGAACCGAGCGGTCGAGATTCGACGGATGCTCAGCGGCCTGATCGAACGCGTGCGCGCCAAACATGCGGCCGAGGCGGCGTCACGACGGCCAAACCGCGAAGCCGAACCCATATCGCCGGCCGCTCCGGCTGCTTCGAGATGATCGCCGATTCGCAGGCACTGTCGACTCACAGCTCCCACTGTCGACTGTCAGCTTGCACTGTCCTCAGTCAACTGTGAGTGGAGTGGGAGTGTGAGCGCGAATGCGAGTCGTCAGTCTGCCCTCCCCGCCATCTCCACCGCGTCTCCGCGCTTCGCCGGCGGCAGCATTCGACGCACTTCCCCGCTCAGCTCCTGCATCGCCGCCGTGACCGACTCCGATGCTTGGCGCGCCACGAAGAGCTCGGAGGTGATCTGGAGCGCGGCCAGGATCGCCGCGCGATTGATCTCGACCACCGACCCACCCGACAGGATCTGCCGGATCGCCTTGTCGAGGTACTCCGCGACCGCCTTGGTGTGCTCGGGCGCAGCATCGCTGCGAATCGCGTACGACTCCCCGAGAATCTCGACTTTCACCGACGTCTTTTTTGTCGTCACCGGTCGCCTCCGGCGCCGGTCTGCGTCTGCTGGCGGATGAACCGCACCCGATCCAACATCTGACGAGCCTGCGTCGTCGCCGAATCGAGTCGGGTGCGCAGAGTGGCGTTCTCTTCCTCGAGGTTGGCACACCGGTCCGCCAGATCGCGCTGTTGTGTGCGCGTCGGCGGCGTTGAGCCCTTGCCCTCGAGCTCTCGAATCCGTGCCTCGGCCAGGAGCGCGCGGCGCCGGAATCCGGCGAGCTCGTCGCCGAGATGGCGGACGAGCGTTTGCAGCTCCTGGAATGCGGCGACGTCAGGTTGAACGCTGTCGGACATGAAGCTCCTGCTGGAGTGCCGAGAGAATCTTGGCGCGGCGGCCCTCGATTTCCTTATCGCGTAGAGTGCGCTCGGGGTGCCGCAAGGTCAACCGCCACGCCACCGACCGGTGGTCCGGCGGAATGCCGGGTCCTTCGTATAGGTCGAATGCGACGAGATCCTCGAGCAAGTCACCTGCCGAGGCGCGAATCACGCGCTCGACGTCGGCGGCGCGCACGCCCGCCGGCAGGATAAGCGCGAGGTCGAATTCGGACGCGGGCGTCGTCGGCAGCGGTCGGAACCGGCGTCGTGCCGCCCTTCCCGCTGCCAGTGGCTGCTGGCTTCCTTCTTCGTCCGTGCCGTCCGCGTGCGCGTGCTCGCCCGGCGGAGCGACGTCGGCATTCGAGAGCGCGCCCAGCTCCAGCTCCACTCCATAGGCCGGCGCGGCCCACACCGGCGCGTCGAGCTCGACTCGGCGCACCTCACCGCGCGGCGCGCCGCCAATGAGCACGCGCCACAGCACGCCGGCCTCGGTACCGCCTTCGACCGGCTCGAGCGTCACGGTCTCACCGGCCGCGACGATGCGGGCCGCCTCCTCGGCCAGCCACTTGGCATCCCACGCGTCCAGCACCCCCGCTGGCGACGAGAAGTGGCCCGGCTCCTGGCCGCCCATGATGAGGATGCCAAGATGTGCGCGCTCATCGGGCAACGCCTCGGGGCCGCGGCCGAACACCGAGCCGATCTCGTACAGACGCACGTTTCTCTGCATGTGCGACAAGTTGTGCTCGGCGCGGCGCGCCAACGACTCGAGCACCGTCCGGCGGAGATGCGCTTCATTCTCGGCGAGCGGGTTGAGCACGCGTACGTGCTCGCCGCCACCGTTCACGAACGGAATCGGCCGCGCCTCGAGCAAACCCGCGCCACTGAGCAGCTCGCGCAGTCGCGCCGCGAGCGTCCACATCGGCGCATCGGACGACGTGCCCGGCCGATAGGGCCTGATCTCGTCCGGCAACCGCTCGTATCCATACAGCCGCGCCACTTCTTCGATCAGATCCACTTCGGCCACGAGATCGCGACGCCAGGTCGGTGGCAGCACGTGTATCGCGGCGCCACCTTCCTCGACGTCGGCACGACATCCGATGCCTTCCAGCAGCGGCGCGGCACGTTGGGCAGTCAGCGGAATGCCGAGCACCCGCGCCAGCCGCGACGTTCGCAACACGATCGGTGCGCGAACCGGATCGCCGGCGTAGAGATCGACTGGCGACGACTCGACCGCGCCGCCGGCCAGCGAGATGATGAGGCCCGCCACGCGTTCCAGCGCGGCGGGAGCGAGCGCCGCGTCCACGCCGCGCTCGAACCGGTAGCTCGCATCGGTCGACAGTCCAGCCGCGCGGCGTGTGCGTCGCGTGCGCGCCGGATCGAACGTCGCCACTTCGACGAGGATGTCTCTCGTGCGCTCGTCCACTTCCGTGTCGCGGCCGCCCATCACGCCCGCCAGGGCGATCGGCTTCGCCGAATCGGCGATCACCGTCATGTCCGCCATGAGCGTGCGTGCGACGCCGTCGAGCGTGACGAGCGTCTCGCCCTCCTTCGCCGAGCGCACGACGACCGTCTTCTCCGGAAGCTGCGTGTCGAGATCGAGCTTGCCAAGATCGAACGCGTGCGTCGGCTGGCCGAGCTCGTAGAGCACGTAGTTGGTTGCGTCGACGACGTTGTTGATCGAGCGCGAGCCGACGGCGGCGAGGCGCTCCACGAGCCACTCGGGGCTGGGGCCGACGACGAGCCCGCGGATGACGACGCCCATGTATCGCGACGCCAGCTTGGAATCCTCGAGATGCAGCACGACGCCGCCAGCGTTGCCCGCGCGGCGGAAGCGCTTCGGCTCCGGGATCGCGACCCCCGCGGTGCCGATGTCGGGCAGATGCCAGGGCTTTCCGGTGATCGCCGAGATCTCGCGCGCCAGTCCGAGATGCGAGAGCAGATCGGGGCGGTTCGGCAGCACGTCGACGACGAGCCGCGCATCGCCGACGGCGATCGCGTCGAGGAACCGCGTGCCCGGCGCGACGTCGAGATCGAGCTCCATGATCCCGTCGTGCTCCTGACCGAGACCGAGCTCGCGCGCCGAGCAGAGCATTCCATTCGACGTCTGCCCGCGAATCTTGCGCTTCTCGATCTTGAGTCCGCCAGGCATGACCGTGCCGGTCGGCGCGAACGGGTACAGCTTTCCGGCCGTCACGTTCGGGGCGCCGCACACGACGTCGAGCAGCTCGCCCGTCCCCATGTCCACCTTCGTCAGGTGCAGGTGGTCGGAATCCGGATGCGGCCCTTCTTCGACGACGCGCGCCACGACGATCGGCGCGAGATCGGCGCGCAGCGGCACCAGCTCGTCCACGGTGGCGGTGTGCGCGGTGATCAGCTCACGCAACTCGGCCGCGGACTTGCCGGTGTCGACGAAGGCGTCGAGCCAGGCGACGCTCGCGTTCATTCCGCCACCTGCTCGAGAAAGCGCACGTCGGAGTCGTACAGCAGGCGGATGTCGGGCAATCCGTAGCGCAGCATCGCGATGCGGCCAGGGCCCATCCCGAACGCCCAACCGGTGTAGCGCTCGCTGTCGATTCCCGCCGCTTCGAGCACGGACGGATGCACCATCCCCGACCCCATGATCTCCATCCATCCGGTCTGCTTGCACGCGGCGCAACCTCGCCCGTGACAGAGCTGACACTCGACATCCATCTCGGCCGAGGGTTCGGTGAAGGGGAAGAAGCTCGGCCGGAACCGGGTGCGTGTCTGTGGTCCGAAGAAGCGCCGCGCAAAGTGCGTCAGCGTCGCCTTGAGATCGACGAACGAGATCCCCTCGTCGACCGCCAACCCTTCGACCTGCGCGAACGCCGGCGCGTGCGACGCGTCGAATGGATCGCGGCGGAATACCGTGCCGGGTGCAAGAATGCGAATCGGCGGCGCGTGACGCTGCAGGGTGCGCACCTGCACGGGTGACGTATGTGTCCGCAGCAGCGCGCCCTCGCCGAGGTAGAGCGTGTCGTGCATGTCCATCGCCGGATGATCGGCCGGAAAGTTGAGCGCGCGGAAGTTGTACCACTCCGTCTCGCTCTCCGGCCCCAACGCCACGGTGAAGCCGAGCTCACGAAAGATCGCGACGATCTCGTCGATCACGACGGTGACCGGATGGTTCGCGCCGCGCCACCGACGGCGCGCGGGCATGGTGAGGTCGAGCGCGGGGCCTTTCGACGTCGCGCGGCGAAGTGCGGCGAGACGAGCCTCGACGGCATCGGTGAGCTGTGTCTTGACGGCGTTGAACTGCCGGCCCGCATCGCGCCGCACTTCGATGGGCAACGTGCCGAGCGCCTTCTGGAATTGCAGCAGCTCGCCGCGCTTGTCGCCCAGGTAGCGAATGCGCGCTTCCTCGAGCGACGCCTCGTCGGACGCACGCTCGATCTCCTGGGTGCCACGCGTGGCCATCTGGCCTGAGTGGTCGATGTATTCCTGGAGCGTCGGTTTGTCGGGAAGGCTCACTTCAGTGCGTGTTCAGGTGCGTGTTCAGATCTGATCGAACAGAATGCAGGAACGGGCGGAAACGACTGAACCTGCGGATCTCTCCCTGGT
>DASXHF010000341.1:0-3774 GCA_036488775.1 Gemmatimonadaceae bacterium
GAAGCTGAACCGACGACCACCCTTCACGACCTTGGCGACGCGGTTGATCGCGACCACGTTCTCGATCAGGTCGCTCCCTTCGCGCTCGCCGCCGCGGTTGTCGCCGCCACGGCCGCGTCCATCGCCACCACGGCCACCGCGGTCACCACCGGGGCCGCCGCCCGGACCACCGCGGCCGCCGCCCTGTCCACCGGGGCCACCACGGCCGCGGCCACCGCCGCCGCCGCCCGGACCGCCGCGACCGCGGCCACCACCGCCGCCTGGACCGCCACGGCCACCGCCGCCACCGCTCCGCGCGCCGCCGCCGCCACTGCGGGCGCCGCCGCCGAAGCCACCACGCTGGCCACCGCCGCTCGACCCGCCGCTCGGCGCGCCGCCACCCGAACCCGTGCTCTGTTCTGCCATTTTAGAACTCCAGCCCGCCTTCGCGGGCTCCGTCGGCCACCGCCTTCACGCGGCCGTGATACTGATATCCACCGCGGTCGAAGACGACCTTCGAGATCCCCTTGTCCTTGGCGATCGCGGCGATCTGCTTCCCGACCTCGAGCGACTTCTCCGCCTTCTTCCCTTCGCCGACCTTCACCGAGGTGACGGTCGCCAGAGTCCGCGCGGCGACGTCGTCCACCAGCTGCGCGGTGATGTGCTTGAGCGACCGATACACGACCAGGCGAGGGCGCTCGGCCGTCCCCTGCACCGTCTTGCGGACGCGCAGGTGGCGGCGGATGCGCTTCTCGGCGCGGTTCTTCGGAATTCCGATGCGTCCCATGATTACTTGCCTCCCGCCTTGCCGGCCTTCCGGCGAATCTGCTCGCCCACGTATTTCACGCCCTTCCCCTTGTATGGCTCGGGCGGACGGAGGCTGCGGATCTCCGCGGCGACCTGACCCACCACTTCCTTGTTCGCGCCTTCGACGTTGATCTGCGTCGGCTGCGGCGCGCTCAGCGTGATCCCCTTCGGCGCCTTGTACTCGATCGCGTGCGAGTAGCCAAGCGAGAGCTGCAGCCCGTACGGGCGCTTCTCCGCCTTGTACCCAACGCCCACGAGCTCGAGCTGCTTGGAGAAGCCCTTCGTCACGCCTTCCACCATGTTGGCGATGAGCGTGCGGGTCAGTCCGTGCAGCGCCTTGTGGTTCTCCTCGTCGTCCGGCCGGGTCACGACGACCTGCCCGTTGTCGAGCGCGACATGCATCGCCGCCGGCACCGTGCGGGTGAGCTCACCCTTGGGACCCTTCACGGCGATGACGTTCGCTTCCTTGATATCGACCGTCACCCCTTTGGGCAGGGGGATCGGTGCTTTTCCGATACGTGACATGTGTGCGACTCCTTACCAGACGAGGGCCAGGAGCTCGCCGCCGGTGCGCGCCTGTCGCGCTTCCCGGTCGGACATCAGCCCCTTGGACGTGGAGAGGATCGCGAGGCCGAGCCCGTTGCGGACGCGCGGGATCTCGCTGACCCCGACGTACTTGCGCAGGCCCGGGGTGGACACGCGCTGGAGCGCGCGAATCACCGGCTGGCCTCCGGCGGCGTACTTGAGCCGCACGCGCAGCAGGATCTTTCCGTCCTCGTCCTCGACCGTCGTGTAGTCCTGAATGTAGTCGTTCTCCTTCAGGATGCGGGCGATCTCGGTTTTCATCTTCGACACCGGCATGTCGACGCGGCGGTGCTTCGATCCGCAAGCGTTGCGGATCCGCGTCAGCATGTCGGCGATCGGGTCGGTCATGCTCATGACTGATTCCTATGCTCCTCTCGTTTCCGGAGACGTGGAGGATTGAGTGTGAAACAACGACGAGGAATGTGAGGCGGTGCGGCGGTGAATCGGTGAATCGGTGAATCGGTGAATCAGTGAGACGGTGAATCGGTTGGTGACTCGGTGACTCAACACCGAATGGCCACAACCGGTCGGGCCGCATCTCGAGATACTCTCCACGCGGGTTGTGGCTTGCGCCGTCGAGTCACCGAGTCACCCGCCGCCATACCGATTCACCGATTCACTGATTCACCGATTTCCGCTACCAGCTTGCCTTTCGCACGCCCGGGATCATCCCGAACAGCGCGAGCTCGCGGAAACAGATCCGGCACAGCCCGAAGCGGCGCAGGAAGGCGCGCGAGCGCCCGCAGCGACCACACCGGTTGTGCTGCCGCACCTGGAACTTCGGCTTCCGCTTGCTCTTCTCGATCATGGCCTTCCGAGCCATCGCAATCTCTCTTTACTGAAGGTGTGTACTGTCGAACGACTGGTGAGTCGGTGAATCCGTGAATCGGTGAATCGGTCTGTCGGCTGGTGACTCGGTGACTCAACATCGAAAGCCTACTACCAGCCCGGAGCCTTCTCGAAGCATTCTCCACACGGGTTGTGGCCTGAGCCGTTGAGTCACCGAGTCACCAGCCGATTCACCGTCTCACTGATTCACCGATTCACCGACTCACCGACTCCTATACGCGCTCCCGTCTTGTCATTCCCGCGGAACGGCATGCCGAGCTCGCGCAGCAGCGCGAACGCGAGGTCGTCGCGGCCCGCCGTCGTCACGAAGGTCACGTCCATCCCGTGGATCGTATCGATCGTGTCGTAGTTGATCTCCGGGAAGATCATCTGCTCCTTCACGCCCAGCGAATAGTTTCCGCGGCCGTCGAACGACTTGGTGCCCACCCCGCGGAAGTCGCGCACGCGCGGGAGCGCGACCGTCACGAACCGGTCGAAGAACTCCCACATGCGCGCGCCGCGCAGCGTCACCGACGCGCCGATCTCCTGCCCCTCGCGCAGCCCGAAGTTGGCGATCGACTTCTTCGCCTTGCGCCGCACCGGCTGCTGCCCGGTGATCGTCGCCAGCTCCTCGACGATGTTGTCGAGGAACTTCGGCTGCTTGATCGCCTCACCGGCGCCGACGTTCAGCACGATCTTCGACAGCGTCGGGACCTGGTGCGGGTTCTTCAGCCCGAACTCCTTCATCAGGCGCTCGCGCACCGTGCTCTGGTACAGCGCCTTGAGTCGCGGCGGCGGCACCGGCTTGTCGGCACCCGCGTGCGGGCCGCGCGCCTTCGGCGCATCGCCACCACGCTTCTTGCCGCCAGCCTTCGCGCCGTCTCCGCCCTTCTTGTCCTTCGTCGCCATTGATTAGTCCTCTCGCCTCAGCGCGTGCGCGGGATGGCCTGGTCGCTCTTCACGCTGATGCGCTCCTTGGTCCCGTCCGTATCGATCCGCCGGCGCGTCCGCGTCGGCACGTCATTCTTCGGGTCGAGCAGCATCACGTTGGACGCGTGGATCGGCGCCTCGAACGAGACGATGCCGCCCTGCTCCTCCGCACTGCGCGCCTTGCGGTGGCGCTTGACGATGTTCGCCCCTTCCACCACCACGCGGCCCGTCTTGGTGTACACGCGCTTGATCTTCCCCACGTGTCCCTTGTCGTCGCCGCGCACGACCTTGACCGTATCGCCGGTGGTGACGTGCAGCTTCACGCGCTCGCTGTTGATCGCGTGCCGCTTCTGCCCCTTCGACCGGCGGCGATCCGTCTTCTTGTACTTGAGGATCCGCATCTTACAAGACCTCCGGCGCGAGCGAGACGATCTTCATGTACTTCTTCTCGCGCAGCTCGCGCGCGACCGGCCCGAAGATACGGGTCGCCCTCGGCTCGCCCTGATCGTTGATGATCACGACGGCGTTCTCGTCGAAGCGGATGTAGCTGCCGTCCTTCCGCCGCGTCTCCTTCACCGTCCGCACGACGACCGCCTTCGCGACGTCGCTCTTCTTCACCGTCCCGTTCGGGAGCGCGTTCTTCAC
>DASXHF010000071.1:0-2388 GCA_036488775.1 Gemmatimonadaceae bacterium
GGTAACGTCGGGGTGTTCCAGACGGTGTACGCGCTGACGGTGCGCTCGTTCGGCGTGGCCGAGAGTAGCGCCGTCGCGGCGGCGCTGCTGATCCAGATCGTGCAGGTGGTGCCGACGGTGTTGATCGGAAGTCTGGCCACCCCTCGGCTCACGTCGCTCGATGCTACAGCGGCGCGTGCTGATCGAGCTGGAAGGTGACCGCGCCTGATCCGCCGTTTCCTGTCACGATGAGATCGGCGCGCTGTGGACCAAGGACCCGGAAGGTGGTGACGTGTCCGGCAGCATCGGTCGCGCGATAGGTCCGGGCGTCGATCGGCATCAGGTCGACTGTCTGTCCCCCGGGGAGCTTCAGCACTTCGGGGATCTCGAGGCGGACGCCGCGCGGGAGCGGGATGACGCGGATCTCGAGCGGGACGTTGCCTCCGTTGCCGCCGAAGACGACGTGCGAGGCACGCCAGACGCCGGATGCGGCGACGACCTGATCGGCGAGTTGGGAAGTGGCAATCGTCGGCGACGGATGCGGCGGTGTGTTGTCGGGCGACTGCCGCGGCGGCGGTTGAGGGTCACGAACGGTCGTGCACGTTGCAACGCGCGAGGTGTGATGCACGCAGGTGGTGGTGTACTGCGCGCGAGCCGGCAGCGAGAGGCTGAGGAAGGCCGCGAGGGCGAGGACGGAGAGGCGCATGGGGCCGGTGGATCACGATGCATCTCCTGCGCCGAGCTAGGCGGGGAATAGGGCGGTGAACGGTGAGACGTGGGTGACCCAGCACTGGGTCACCCACGTCTCACGCGTCTACTGTATCGCCTTCCTCACCGTCGGATACGTGATGCCGAGCTGCTCGAGGTACGTCGCGTACTTCTTCGGATCGTAGTAGTACTTCCGCATCTCCGGGCGGTACTTCGCCATGATCTGCTCGTTCAACCAGATCGGCGGCTTGTCGGTCGGGGCGAAGAACGAGTGGTACTTCACCGTCTTCGTCTGTACGTCGTTGAAGTAGCGCCACGCGTCGGCGACGACCTGGGGCTGCATCAGGATGTCGAGCATCGTCATCGCCTGCACCTTCGCGCCGGCGACGACGCCCTTGTGCGCGATCGGCGTCGCCATCGAGATCGCGTTCGCCCAGTTGTGGCCCGGCAGGTTGGGAATGTTCGACGGATAGTTCAGCGTGATCGTCGGCACCGTCCAGCTCACGTCGCCGATGTCGTCGCTCCCGCCGCCCGTACGCGACGCTTCGGGCACGCCGGCCGACAGCCGGCCAGGCTTGGTCGTCAGTCCGCTGTCGGGCACGCCGAGCTCGCGCTGGATTCCTCGCGCGAGCGCCTGGTCTCCCTCGCTCCACGTCGGCGTTCCCACCTTCTCGATGTTGCGATACATCAACTCGGCGATGGGACGCGAGAAGTGGCCGCTCCATCCCGAGCCGACCATCATGATCGTGTCGATCTGCGTGCCGGTCATCAGCGTCGCGCCTTCGGCCATCTTCTTCGCGTCGTCGAACATCTTGCGGGTGCGGTCGTAGTCGCGCTCGCGGAAGTAGAACCAGATGCTCGCCGTGCTCGGCACCACGTTCGGCTGGTCGCCGCCGTCGACGATGACGTAGTGCGACCGCTGCGCGAGCTCCATGTGCTCGCGATGGAACTCCCACCCGTTGGCCATCAGCATCACCGCGTCGAGCGCGCTCTTGCCGCGCCACGGCGCGCCGGCCGCGTGCGCGCTCGATCCCTTGAACTTGAAGATCGCCGAGATGAGCGCGTTGCTGCTCGACTGGCCGTAGGAGACGGCGAGCCGGTCCCCGACGTGCGTGAAGAGCGTGACGTCGACGTTCTTGAACACCCCGTCGCGGACCAGCCATGCCTTGCCCGACATCAGCTCTTCCGCGACCCCGGGCCACAGGACGAGCGTGCCCGGAATGTGCTCGCGCTCCATGATCTTCTTCACTACGAGCGCCGCAGCGATGTTGAGCGGCATCCCGCTGTTGTGTCCCTCACCGTGGCCGGGCGCGCCGGCGGTGAGCGGATCGCGGTAGGCGACGCCGGGCTTCTGCGTCGCCTGGGGGATGTCGTCGATGTCGCTGCCGAGCGAGATGACCGGCTTTCCCGAGCCCCATTTGGCGACGAAAGCGGTCGGAATGCCGGCGACGCCGCGTTCCACCGTGAAGCCGTTCTGCTCGAGGATTCCGCTCAGATACTTCGACGTCTCGAACTCCTGAAATCCGAGCTCGCCGTAGGAGAACACCTGGTCCACCATGACCTGGATCTCCTTCGCCTTGGCCTCGATCTCCTTTGCCGCCTCGGCCTTGAGCGCCTCGAGCCGCGCGGTGCTGGGATAGTTGTACTTGATCGAGTCCGCGGCGTGACCGTCCTGGTCGCGCTGGGCACGGGCGGGGGTGG
>DASXHF010000091.1:0-2384 GCA_036488775.1 Gemmatimonadaceae bacterium
CTTGCCGGCCTCGAGTCGCGGGCGGCCGGGCCGACGGAGTCGGAGCGGCGGACGCTCGACTTCTCGATCGCGGATCTCGGTGAGGCGAGGAAGACGTTGAACGACGTCGAGACGGTGAAGCTGCCGCAGCTCAGGGCGGCGTTGGGGGCGTTCACATCCGGTTCATGAATGACACTGCACTAGGCGAAGGCGCTAGTGGCGCCGAGGGTGGGCTGTTCGAGGCGAGCACATTGTCGGTGTCGCTGACGGTGGGCGATCTTCGGAGGAGTCTGGGCTAGTACCGCGAGGTACTCGGCTTCACCGTCGCGCGCGAGTTCACACGCGGGCCGGGTGGGGCGTTGTTCGCGGTGTTGTTGCGGGCGGGTGCCGTGCCCTTTCTGCTCACGCAGGACGACGGCGGCAAAGGCGCGGAGCGAGCACGCGTGTTCCGACTGCGCGATCCTGACGGGTTCAAGCTGGTGATCTCGTCGGAACGGAAGGGGTAGTGCGGCTTGGTCGATAGCCCGCGGCAACGCGTTACCCATTTAGCGGACGACCGGGAGCCCGCGTGCGCGGCGAATCGAATCCACGGCCGCGAGAGCTTTCGCTCGGCTGCCGGTCAGCCAGCTGACGTCACGCCCAATGTGAAAGATTCCAAAACCTTCCGCAGCATCTCCAACGACCTTCCATCGACCCCGCGTGTCCGCGCTGCGGACGAGTACCCAATGTGCCGTGTCGTCTCGAATGCCGTAGCGTGCAACGTAGCCGTGGCCGGTATCCGTTTGACGAGCAACGGATGTGATCACCGCCACCGCCTTCGCGAGCTTGCCTTCGCGTCTAACGGCAAGGACTTGATACGCCGCTACCCACCGCATCTCCCGGTACCGTTCGTCAATTCCCATCTCCCCGCTCGTATAGACAGAGTCGACCATGCTGACGTATGGGGTGCGGGTTGCGACGGCGAGCGACAAGAACTTGGCGAACTGGCGGTACGGCAGTGAGAGTGTGTCCGTCGATGCGATACCGGATCCACCGCTCGGCCTCTGCGCGGCCGATGTGCACGGTGTGGACAGGACGGCGCCAAGGAGAAGCAAGGTGCGGCCCCATTTCCTACTCGTGGTACCCTTCGCGCTTTTTGGGTTCATGGATACGGAATCAGCACAGGGGAGCGGCCGATTTTCCAGATTTGTGAATAGCGTCATGAAAGCCTATTGTCGTTTGCGAAGTCATACCACCCGGTACCACCATTCTTGGCTGGCTGCGCGTCTTCTCACGGCGGCCGGCGGCGGTTGGCGCGGCTGAGGGCCGACGTCAGTCCGGCGACCGGCGGGGTCGGCACGCCACCCTGAGCTCGCGTGGCCAGTGCCAGACTGGCCGAAGCGTCGTATCTTGGCCGCATGGTAAAGCCTATTGACAGGCTGCTCCTTGCGCGCGTTGGACGACTCCACGCCGTGGTCGCACTCGGCGTCGCCGTCATGGCGTACGCACCGTCGGCGCGCGCACAGCGTCTCGCACCCGTCGGCGTCATCGCGCGGGAGGCCTACGCGGATCGACCGACCGCTCATGCAATGCGCGACACGCTGCCGCCGATGGGACGCGGCACCCGAGCCATATCGGGCGGAGTGATAGGACTCGTGGCCGGCGCCGCGGTCGGCGCCGGCACGGCGTACGTCATGACACACAGTCCATCAACAACCGATCACACGTATGATCCGGTGGCCTACATGGCCCTCGCTTCGGTAGGCGCCGTCGTCGGCCTGATCGCCGGCGCGGTAATCGGGGCCAGCATATCGCCTTAGCTCGTTCGTCGACTGTCCGGCCTCATTCTGCTGGCCATCGCTCTAGGGCCGGCACACCGGTGCCGGCGCCAGCGCGTCCTCCCGCTTCATCCGTGACACGTCGAAGTACTGGACGCCTGCCGGCTCCGTCGGCGCCAGGGTGATCGAGACGCGGAGATCGCCGTTGCGGCAGCGCATGCGCCACCGTCCACGCAGCCCATTCTCGGCGACGATCGGTCCCTCGTTGTGGCAGTCGCTGCCGGCATCGGCAAGGAGCTTCGCGATCGCAACGCGGCGACGGTCCTTCGACTCGTCGCGATAGAGGTTCATCGCGGCGAGCGAATCCGCCAGCGCGTCGTTCCAACCACTGATCAGTCGTGTCACCTGGTCCCTCCGCGTCGACAGCACCGGAGCGGGCTGCGGCTCGCGCGGCACGAGGCCGCCGGTACCCGCGAGGAGATCGAGCGCCTGCGCGCTCGGCGTGCCCCAGCTCGTGTAGGTGAGATTGCCGAGTGCGACGATGCCGACGCCGTAGTCGGGGAGCCAGCGCATGAGCGAGCCGAAGCCCGGGAGCCCACCCGTGTGCGACACGGAGATCGCGAAGATGCAGGTCGAGCGGACGCCGAG
>DASXHF010000138.1:0-2137 GCA_036488775.1 Gemmatimonadaceae bacterium
CTACCTTCCGCCGCATGGCGAAAGGGGGCGGACGCAACAAGGCGGATGACTATCCGGTGCAGGTCGTCACGAAGCGCGGCATCGTGGAGCTGCACATGAGCCCCGCCGCGATGCACGACTTTCTCACGCACCAGCTGCACCTGCCGCCGGATCAGGTGATCCGCGTGACGCGCGAGCAGATCGAGCAGAATCCGCGACGCGAGACGTTCTGGAAGCTGGTCGGCTACATCGCGCTGTCGGGCGGCGGCGCGTAGAGATGCGCAAGCGCTAGGGACAACGCCTGACGCTTACGGGAGCACCTGCACGCGGAGACGGCTGGCCGCGTGGCTGTCCGTCCATATCCGCTGTGTCGCGCGCACGAAGTCACTCGCGTCGGCCTCGTAGATGTTGGGCACCCACGACTGCGGGTTGCGGTCGAACGCCGGAAACCAGCTCGATTGCACCTGGACCATGATCCGGTGTCCGCGCCGGAACGTGTGCAGGACGTCCTGCAAGCGGAACGGGACCTCGGTCACCGCGCCGGGCTGGAACGGCTCCGGCGCAGCGAACGAGCGGCGGAACCGGCCGCGCATGATCTCCCCGCGCACCAGCTGCTGATAGCCGGCCAGGTGCACGGCCGTGTCCGCGCGGTACGGATGGTCCGGCGTGTCGGTCGGATAGACGTCGACGAGCTTGACGACGTAGTCCGCGTCGGTGCCGGTCGTGCTCACCTGGAGTCGGGCCGTGAGCTCGCCGCCGAACGTCACGTCCTCCGTCAGCGGCGCCGTCTGGAACACGAGCACGTCGGGGCGCGCGTCGAAGCAGCGCTGGTCGTCGCTCATGTACTGGTCGAGCGTGAAGTCCTGGATCGTCGGCCCGTGGCACCGGCTCGGCACTGGTGCGGCCGGATCGCTCACGTACTCGCGGAAGGCCCCGGTGTCCGCCGGCACACTGGTCGAGAGCGTCCCGTCCGCTCGCAGGTAGTAATCCCGTGCGACCGCTTTCGGCGCCGGCCAGCGGTCGAAGCGCATCCAGGTCTTCTTGCCCGTGTCGAACATGAGAGCGCCCGCCGCCTCCGGCGCTCCTTCTGCCGGCCCCTTGAGCCAGCGGCGGAAGAACGGCGCCTCGACGTCGCGCTGGTATCGGGTCTCGAGCGAGTCGCCGAAGTAGAGGTCACCGTGCACCGTGTGCGCGACGCCCCGCGCGGCCCATCCCTTGTGGCGCCACGGGCCCATCACGAGCGAGACGCGCGCGTCCGGGTCCTGTGCCCGAAGTGCACGGTAGACCGCAAGCGGCCCGTAAAGGTTCTCGGCGTCGAACCACCCGCCAGTCACCAGCACGGCGTGCCCCACGCCGCGGAGCACCGGCGGGACCGCGCGCGCCTGCCAGAACGCGTCGTAGTTCGGGTGCGCGACGAGGTCCCGCCAGAACGTGTTGTCGCCGTAGAAGCGCGCGGTGGTGGTGCGGAGCGGGCCTAGCGCGAGCTGGGACGCGTAGTCGTTCTCCCCGCCGTACGCGGCGACCCGCTGGAACGCGGGCATCCACCAGTCGTCCGTCGTCGGCTCGGGGCGCGGGACGCCGAACACGGGATACGCGTAGAAGTACCCCTGCGTAAGCGCGCCGTTGTGGTGGAAGTCCTCGAAGAAGAGGTCCGTCACCGGCGCCTGCGGGCTCGACGCGACGAGCGCCGGGTGGCGCGAGACCATCCCGAGCGCGGCGAAGAAGCCGGCGTAGCTGATCCCCCACTGTCCCACCCGCCCGTTGTGGTTCGGGACGTTCTCGAGCAGCCAGCCGATGGTGTCGTAGGTGTCGGTGGCCTCGTCTGCCGCCCGGGGGTCGCGCGACTTCACCGAGTCGGGGAGGAGCGGGCGCACGTTCGCGAAATCGCCCTCGCTCAGGTAGCGCCCACGCACGTCCTGCAGGACGACGATGTAACCCTCGCGCAGCATGAACCGGTTGGGACCGAGCGTGCGCGGGTACGCCTCGGGCCCGTAGGGCGCGACCGAGAACGGCGTGCGGTACAGCAGGATCGGGTAGCGCCGGTTCGGCGACGCGTCGCGCGGAACGTACACGGCCGTGAAGAGCCGCACCCCGTCGCGCATCGGGATGCGCACCTCGCGCTTCGCGTAGTGCGCGCGCACGAACGCCGAGTCGGCGG
>DASXHF010000139.1:0-1504 GCA_036488775.1 Gemmatimonadaceae bacterium
TTGTACTTCGCGACGCGATCGGTGCGGCTCGCCGAGCCGGTCTTGATCTGGCCGGCGCTCGTGCCGACGGCGAGGTCGGCGATGAAGGTGTCCTCGGTCTCGCCGCTCCGATGCGAGATGACGGAGTGGTAGCACGCGGCGCGCGCCATCTCGATCGCCTCGAGAGTCTCGGTGAGCGTCCCGATCTGGTTGACCTTGATCAGGATGGCGTTGGCGATCTCCTGCTCGATCCCGCGCGCGAGACGCTCGGTGTTGGTGACGAACAGGTCGTCGCCCACGAGCTGCACACGGTCGCCCAGACGCTCGGTCAACAGCTTCCACCCGGCCCAGTCGTCCTCGGCCAACCCGTCCTCGATCGACACGATGGGATACTGGTTGATCCACTTCTCGTACAGCTCGACCATGCCCGCGGCGTCGAGCGACTTGCCGCTGCTCTTCTTGAAGGTGTACTTGCCGTCCTTGTACAACTCGCTCGCGGCGCAGTCGAGGGCGAGCGCGATCTCGGCGCCGGGCTTGTAGCCCGCTGCCTCGATTGCCTCGAGCACGACGGTGATGGCCTCTTCGTCGCTCTTGAGATCGGGGGCGAAGCCGCCTTCGTCGCCGACGCCGGTGCTCAGCTTGCGCTTGACGAGCACTTTCTTCAGCGCGTGAAACACTTCCGTCCCCATGCGCAGCGCGTCGGAGAAGCTCTCGGCGCCGACGGGAATGATCATGTACTCCTGCAGATCGACGGTGTTGGTGGCGTGCGCGCCGCCGTTGAGGATGTTCATCATCGGCACGGGCATGACGCGCGAGAGCGGTCCGCCGAGATAGCGATACAGCGGGAGGCCGAGCTCCTCGGCGGCGGCGCGCGCGGTCGCCATGCTCACGGCAAGGATGGCGTTGGCGCCGAGGTTGGACTTGTTCGGGGTGCCGTCGAGCTCGAGGAGCGCGGCGTCGATGCCCATCTGATCGGTCGCATCGGCGCCGGCGAGCGCGGGGGCGATGGTCTCCTCGATGTTCTGGACGGCGAGCAGCACGCCTTTGCCGCCGTAGCGCTCCTTGTCGTTGTCGCGCAGCTCGATCGCCTCGTGCTCACCGGTGCTCGCGCCACTCGGCACGGCGGCACGACCGACGATGCCGCTCACGAGGATGACGTCGGCTTCGACGGTGGGATTGCCGCGACTGTCGAGGATCTCACGGGCACGGATTTCAGCGATCGTTGCTGGCATCAGGGGAGTCGTTGGGTGGTTGCTCGTTGTGTGGTCTTTGTTTTCGGCGTACCTGGCAGCACGTACAAAGTACTAGGTACGCCAATGACATCTCACGCCGTCGCGATCTCCGGCTCGTCCGTCCCGATCCCGTACAGCTCCCGCAGGCAGTTCGCCATGCACTGCCACACCACGTGCATCAGCTCGGTCCTGTGCTCGTAGTCGTAGCCGCTGGTCTCCACCGGTGCGTACAGGTGAACGTTCACGGTGTTCGGTCGCACGGCGAAGCGCCCCTTCCCCATCACCTCGCGGGC
>DASXHF010000107.1:0-2460 GCA_036488775.1 Gemmatimonadaceae bacterium
GACCGGCGCGTTGGTTGCGCCGACGAGATGAACCACAGAGAACGCAGAGAACACGGAGGTCACCACTTCCGTTTCTCTGCGTTTTCTTTTTTTGGTGTCTTTCTGGTGGCCTTGCTACTGAGAATCGCCACCGAAGAATCACCATAGAAAGATCACCACAGAGAACACGGAGAACGCAGAGAAGGCTACTAGCGCCTATTGTCTCTGTGTTCTCTGCGTTCTCCGTGGTTAAAATGCTTTTGGTGGTTCAATGCTCTGACAGTTTGAATCACCAACCACAGAGACCGCGCTCTCAGCGCCGCATGCGCGTGATGCCATCCTTCAAGGCTGGGACGTGGAAATTGATCAGGAGCCCCACCGGCCGGCCGCTCAGCTTGAGATAGGAGAGGAGCTGTGCCTTGTGTACCGGTAGCAGCTTGGAGACCGCCTTGATCTCGACCAGGACGATGCCGTCGACCAGCAAGTCGATTCGGTAGCCGACTTCGATCCGCACACCGTCGTAGACGACCGGCAACGGGACCTGAGTCCGCACGTTCAATCCGCGCGAGTGAAGCTCGTACGCCATGCACTGCTCGTAGGCGCTTTCCAGCAGTCCCGGCCCGAGCGCCGAGTGCACGCGCATTGCGGCATCGACCACCTGACCGCTCCGCACGTTCATCTCGGCTTCGTTCACTCCGATCCTCCTCGGGGATTGACCACGGAGAACACAGAGAACACGGAGAACAAACAGACCGACGCGAACAAGAAAGCCGCTGCCGGTGGCCTCTGTGTTCTCTGCGTTCTCCGTGGTTCAAATGCGGTTCACATTGCATCCGATCTCCCCCCGAGTCCGTCATCCCCCGCCTACGCCGGACGCAGAATCGCCCAGCCCCGTCGTAACGGGCCCGGGCGAGGGTCGACTCGCCATTCGCCTCACAGGATCTCGAAGAACTCGAGACGATTCCCGAACGGATCGAAGACGTAGAAGCGCTGCCGCCCAGGATACCGCGTGTCGAACTGTGGCGGGTGACCCGCCGCCTCGCAGCGCGCCGCCAGCTCGGCGAGACCCGTGACACGAATCCCCGGATGCGCCACGCGAGACGGATACATCGGCTCCTCGGCGCGTAGGTGCACCTCGAGTCGTCCCGCGGCGAACCACGGACCCGCGCTTGCTCGCAGTGCCTCGGGCTTCGCGAGCTCACGGAAGCCGAGGACCGCACCGTAGAACGTGCGGGCTCGATCCTCTTCGCCGGGTGGCATCGCCAGTTGAACGTGCTCGATCTCGTGAAGCTCGATCATTCGTCGAGCGACGTGTGACCCGATCTCACTGCCGATATGCGCGGACGTAGTCGACGACCATCTGCTGCGGGAACGTCGTCGATGCGTCGGGATCGCCCGGCCATCCTCCCCCGACGGCGACGTTGAGCAGCAGAAAGAACGGATGGTCGAAGACCCATCTCGCGCCGCCGGGGAGATCGGTCGGCGTGACCTTGCGGTACTCCCGTTCATCGACGAGCCAGCGAACCTGGTTCGGCGTCCACTCCACCGCGAACACGTGGAAGTCGTCCGCGAACGAGCCCGACGCCAGCACGGACGGCCCACCGATGCCGTTGGCGCCCGAGTAGCCGGGTCCGTGCAGCGTGCCGTGCACGATGTTCGGCTCGCGGCCGATGTTCTCCATGATGTCGATCTCGCCGCACGTCGGCCAGCCGGCGGTGTCGACGTTGGTGCCGAGCATCCAGAAGGCCGGCCAGAGTCCCTGGCCGCGCGGGATGCGGATGCGCGCCTCGAACCGACCGTACGCCGACTCGAACAGCCCTTTCGTCTTGAGGCGCGCCGAGGTGTATCGACAGGTGCCGTACCAGCACTGACGCGTGGTGGTCGAAGGCTCGGCGCGCGCCGTGATGACGAGATGGCCGGCACCGTCGAGCGAGGCATTCTCCGGAGCGGCCGTGTAGTACTCCAGCTCATTGTTCCCCCATCCCTGGCCGCCGGTCTCGGTGACCCACTTCGTAGCGTCGACCGGTGCACCGGCTGGTCCGTCGAAGTCGTCGCTCCACGCTAGCGTCCAGGTGGGAGATGGTGGGGTGACGACGGGATCGGTCGGGGGCGTGGCGGTGGGGCCGGCGGACGCGCACGCGGCGAGAGCGAGGAGGACGGCGATCCTGAGTGTCAGGGGCGCGTGGCGAGGCATGTCGGGCATGGGTTGATGGTCCTCCCGGAGCGCAGCCCCCGCAAGGGCCGTGGCTCGCAAGTTACAGCGCCGAGGAGGTTGCCGGGCGCCGGCGGGCGCTGTATAACCGCACTCGGTCGCGTCGTCATCTCGACGCTCGCATTCTCGTCGCCTCACCCACGACCGGACCGTCATCATGCCACGCTGGCCTCTTGCTCTGGCGCTCGCCGCCATCGTCGTCGCGGTACCCGCGATCGCGCAGTCGGTGCAGTACACGTCTCCGGCGGGCGTCGTCTATCGCTCTCAAG
>DASXHF010000263.1:0-13669 GCA_036488775.1 Gemmatimonadaceae bacterium
CGGCTCGTCGGAGCAGAAGATCGGCGTAATACAGCGTGACGCCTTCGCCCATCCACAGGCCGCTGGTTGGGATGGCGCGCTGGTAGCTCAGCGCGCCGTACGAGTCCGGGTGAATGGCGACGAGGTTCCACGTGTGGAAGAACTCGTGCGCGAGCTCGGGCAGCAATGCATGTGGATCATGGGCGAGCCGACTGCTGGGCAAGCCCATGGTGAGAGACGCCCGGTGCTCGAGCGCGTCGGAGGCGCCGTCCTGCAGGAGAAAATAGTAATCGCGGACCGGCGCGGAGCCGAAGATGGCCGAGGCGGAGGATGCGAGACGCCGGATCCCGTCGATGAGCGACGTCGTGTCAAACAGTACGGCGTCGGGCAGCGGCCAGTAGACGATGTGATAGTGGGTGCCGCGATCGGTGAACGTCCATTCACGCAGGTCGCCGACGAGAATCGGACTGTCGAGAAGCCCGGCCGTAGTCGGCGCGGTCAACGTCGCCGGGGTCGCTCCTGCGTCCAGGGCCGACGCGATGCGCCAACCGCGCGGCAGCTCCAGACGCACGGTGACGGGAACGCGGGCGAAGTCGGGAAGGTAGACGAAAAAGTCGGGACCGTTGATCAACCCGCCGGTAGCGCGCATGAAGGGTTGCCAGGAGCGGCGTAGCGCGTCCGTCGACCACTGCACGTGCACCCGGTAATGGACCAGCCCACGACCGCCCGGCAGCGTCGCACGCCACAGCGTGCTGTCGAGCCGAACCACGCCGGCTCGCGCGTCGTCAGCTGAGCCCTCGACGCGCCACCCGTCGACGTAGCGCCAGTACTTCGCGTCGTACTCGGGATGCACCTTCATCGCGAGGCGCAGCGCCGCCGGCCCATGGTCGACACGCATGGTGACGTCGACGACGCCGAGCTGTGCCGAGTCCAGGCGTAGCACGTAGCTCACCGACGGCTGTTCGGCGCGCATGGTTGCCGGCCGCGACATGGCGATCATGCCGAGGACTGCAGCGGCGATCAGCGATGCTTCATTCGTCACGGCAGATGGCCGTCATGCCCTCATACCGCCCACTTGTCCGCTTCCTCTGCTATGATAAGGAGTTCGCCGACCGCACGCTTGGCGATTTCTGGTGAGCAGTCGATCGCGGGCGGACAGCCGTGGAGACCATGTGGGGATCTTGGGTGCAGTGACGACATTCCGTTCCAGGCTCTTTCCGTGGGTGAAGCGCGAGGTCGAGGAACCCACTGAACCGATTCTCGGCGAGCTCTTCGGTACAGATCGACTGGCGCAGCACGCGCGCCAATTGGCGCGCCGGCAGCGCACCGCTCCGCCAGAGATTTCCCGCCGTGAGTGGCGCCGGAAAGGCTCCCTCCTCGGGCGGTTGGACGCGACCGATCTGGTCCTTCGCAACATCCGCGACGAGCTGACGCGAGTGACGAGCGAGGGGATCGCCGTCAGCCCCGCCGGCGATTGGCTGCTCGACAACTATCACGTCATCGTCGCACAGATCGCCGAGATTCGTGAGACGCTTCCGACGGACTACTACAACGAGCTGCCCAAGCTCGCCGAGTCGAGTCGGTTCGCCGGCTACCCGCGCATCTACGAGGTCGGGATCGAGCTGATCGCCCACACCGATGGCCGCTTGGACGAGGCGACGCTCGAGTTGATGGTGCGGGAATACCAGCGCGTCACCCCGCTGTCGATGGGTGAGCTGTGGGCCGTTCCGGCGATGTTGCGGATCGGGTTTCTCGAAAACATCCGACACATGGCGCAACGGGCGGCTCGCGATGCGGCCGACGCCGTCGCGGCCGACGCCTGGGTGACGCGCCTCCTCGCGGCGGACGACGCCGGACCGGAGGTGCTCGCCCGTGCGCTGGCGGAGTTCGTCGACCAATCACGCGAGCTGACTCCGGCGTTCGTCACGCGCTTCCTGCAGCAGATGCGCAGCCGGCGCGCCGACTTCACCCCCCTCCTCTGGATGGAGCAGTGGATCGGCGAGGACCTGATGAGCGTCGAGGAGGCGGTGCAGCGGTCGACGCAACGCCTCGCTCTGACGCAGCTCGTGATGGCGAACAGCATCGCCAGCCTGCGCGCCATCGGGAACATCGATTGGCGCGAGTTCGTCGAGGATGCGAGCCTCACGGAGGCGATCCTGCGACGCGATCCCGCCGGTGTCTACGCGTCGATGATGTTCGGCACGCGCGATCGGTACCGGCACGTCGTCGAGCGCATCGCAAAGCGCGGGCGTGTCTCGGAGCTCGACGTCGCGACCGCCGCGATCGACGCCGCGACGAGTGCGGCGACCCGGTTCGGTCCGACCGCGCTCGAGGCGCACGTCGGCTTCCATCTGGTCGACCACGGTGTTGCACCGCTCGAGGCGTCGCTCGGCTACCGGCCACCGATCGCCGAGCGTCTGCATCGGATGGCGCATCATTCTCCGAGCGTGGCCTACCTGGGCATGCTCTCGCTGCTCACGGCGACCGCGCTCACGGTGCTGCTGCAACCGGTCGAGGGGTTCACCGGCTGGGGCGTGATGCTCGCGTTGGTCCTCGCCATCGGGCCGGCGGCCGACGTCGCAGTCGCGATGGTCAATCAGCTGGTCACGCTGCTCTTTCCGCCGAGCCGGCTGTCGCGGATGGACTTCACGCGCGGCGTGCCGCCGGCCCACCGCACGGCGGTCGTCGTGCCGATTCTGCTCGGAAGTGCCGAGGCGGTGAACGATGCGCTCGATCACCTCGAGGCACAGTACCTCGCGAACGACGACCCGGAGATTCGCTTCGCGCTGCTCGGTGACTTCGTCGACGCCGACGCGCCGGAGGTGCCCGGCGACGATGCGATCGTCGAGGCCGCCGTCAGCGGTGTTCGTGCGCTCAACGCGTCGTACCTCGAGAAGAATCCGGCGTCATCACCGTTCTACGTCTTCTTTCGCCCGCGCCGACTGAACGCCGCCGAAGGGAAGTGGATGGGATGGGAGCGGAAGCGCGGCAAGCTCGCCGACTTCAACGCCTGGGTGCTCGGCGGCGGTGGCGAAGCGTTCAACGTCACCGAGGGAGATCTTCCCTGGCTGCACGCCGTCCGCTTCGTCATCACGCTCGACTCCGACACCGTGCTGCCGCGCGACGCCGCCACGACGCTGATCGGGACGATGGCGCACCCGCTCAACCGCGCCGAGTTCGACGCCGACGTCGGGCGGGTGACGCGCGGGTACGGCATCATGCAGCCGCGAGTGAGCGTCTCGCTCGCCAGCGCGAACAGCTCGCGCTACGCGGCGATCTTCGCCGGCCACCCCGGCGTCGATCCGTATACGACGGCGGTGTCGGACGTCTACCAGGATCTCTTCGCGGAGGGGACGTTCATCGGCAAAGGGATCTACGACGTGGCCGTGTTCGAGCAAGCGACCGCCGGCCGCTTTCCCGAGAACTCCCTGCTCAGCCACGACCTGATCGAGGGATCGTTTGCACGGGCCGCGCTCGTGACGGACGTCGAGCTGTTCGACGACTATCCCGCGCGCTATCTGACGGCGACCCGCCGGCTGCATCGGTGGATCCGAGGCGATTGGCAGTTGCTGCCGTGGCTGGTGTCGGAGATTCCGGGCCCGCGCGGGCGCGGCGTCAACCCGCTGGCCCCCGTGTCGCGCTGGAAGATGCTCGACAACATGCGGCGCAGCGTGACGCCGGTGCTGACGCTGGCGTGGCTGGTGGCGGGATGGACGGTCCTGCCCGGTGCTGGCCTCCGCTGGACCTTCATGGCGCTCGCGGCATTCGGCTTCCCCTGGTACGCGCCGCTGATCATCGCCGCCCTGCGCCCGCCGCGTGGGAAGTCGTGGCGCCCCTACTATGCCGGGCTCGGACACGACGTCTCGAGCAGCGCTCAGCAGTTCGGCATCGCGCTCGTGATGCTGCCGCATCAAGCGCTGCTCGCTGCCGACGCGATCGTGCGCACGATCTATCGCGTCACCGTCTCACATCGACACATGCTGCAGTGGCAGACGGCGTCGCAGGCGGAGCGGATGACGCTCGTCGGCCGCGCTCCAGTGTGGCGACGCATGGCGTCGGCGGTGGGGGTGGCGATCGCGCTGCTGCTGCTCATGTGGCGGCAGAGTCTCGTGGAAGGCGCGTCGCCGCTCGGCTGGATCGTGCTGGGCATCCTGACGATCGCCTGGGTGCTCGCACCGGAGGTCGCCTATGCGCTCAGCAAGCCGCGCGTGCGGCGGGAGCTCGAGCTCACGGCGGCCGAGCGTGCCTCGGCGCTCGACTACGCGCGGGTGCACTGGCGCTACTTCGAGCAATTCGCGACCGCGGATACGCACTGGCTCATCCCCGACAACTTCCAGGAGACGCCGACGCCGGTCATCGCCGCCCGGACGTCGCCGACGAACGTCGGCCTGCAGCTGCTGGCGACGATGTCGGCGCGCGACCTCGCGCTCATCACGACCGCCGAGATGATCGAGCGCCTCGAGCGCGTGCTGTCGACGATCGAGCGCATGCCGAAGGTGCGTGGCCACCTGATGAACTGGTACGACCTCACCGACCTGCGCGTGCTCGACCCGCCGTACGTGTCCGCCGTCGACTCGGGCAACCTCGCCGGCCATCTCATGGCGATCGCCGTCGGGTGCACCGAACAGGCGACCGCGACCGAAGCCGAGCTTGGATGCCTGCGCAGCATCGGAGAGCGGGCCCGCGCGATGGCGATGGCGATGGACTTCACGCTCTTCTACGACCCGCGGCGCCGCCTGATGTCGATCGGGTACGACGTGCGAGCCGGGAAGCTCGACGAAGCGTCGTACGACCTGCTCGCGTCGGAGGCGCGGCTGGCCAGCTTCGTGGCGGTGGCGAAGGGCGATGTCCCGGTCGAGCATTGGTTCCATCTCGGGCGCACGCTGACGATCGCGGCGAATGCCACCGCGCTCGTCTCCTGGAGCGGCAGCATGTTCGAGTACCTGATGCCGGTGCTCGTCATGGCGTCCCGTCCGTTCTCGTTGCTCGATCAGACGCACCGGGCTGCCGTGAAACGGCAGATCGCCTATGCGGCGACGCGAGGCACGCCCTGGGGGATCTCCGAGTCGGCATACAACGTTCGCGACCGGCACGAGACGTATCAGTATCGCGCCTTCGGCGTCCCCGATCTCGGGCTGAAGCGCGGGCTCTCCTCCGACATGGTCGTGGCGCCGTACGCGTCGGCGCTCGCCCTCCCGGTCGATCCGCATCTGGCGATGGAGAATCTCGCCGCGCTGGCGAAGCTCGGCGCGTTGGGGCGGTTCGGATTCTACGATTCGGTCGACTACACGCGACCCGATCCCGCCGCGCCGTTCGCGATCGTGCGGACGTTCATGGCGCACCACATCGGGATGAGTCTCGTCGCGTTGGACAACGCGTTGCATCTCGAATCCGGTCAGGGCATCTGGCAGCGCCGGTTCATGCGCGATCCGGCGTCGCGCGCGTCGTCGCTGCTTCTCGACGAGCGCGTGCCGCGCCGCTACACGACGCTGCCGGCCCAGGTCGACGAGCCGACCGCGCTGGTCGAGCGGCCAAAGCGCGCCGGTGCGGTCGTGCGCGAGTTCGACGACCCGGGGACCGCGGAGCCGCACGTCGGCCTTCTCGGGGGTCAGGCCTACTGTGCGCTGCTGACCAATGCGGGCGGCGGCTACTCGAGAGCCGGCGCGATGGACGTGTTCCGCTGGCGCGCCGACGCGACGAAGGACGAGACGGGACAGTGGATCTACGTGCGCGACGTCGGATCGGGCGCCGTGTGGTCGGCGGCGCATCAACCGGTTCGAACACCGGCGTCCTCGTACCGCGTCGACTTCGCGACGGACCGCGTGGTTTATACCCGCGTCGACGGCCCCATCGAGACGCGTACCGAGATCGTGGTGGTACCGCGTGAGCGGGCCGAGATCCGCCGGGTGACCGTCTGCAACACCTCGCGGCGCGTTCACGAGATCGAGCTCACGAGCTATGGCGAGATCGTGCTCACCGACGCCGGCGCCGATCGCGCCCACCCGGCGTTCCAGAATCTATTCGTGGAGACGGAGTGGCTCCCCCAACTCGGCGCGGTGCTCGCGAGCCGGCGGCCGCGATCGTCGGTCGAGTCCCGCCCGTGGTGCGCGTGCGTCGTCGCGACCGGCCCGGAACGCGTCGGCGACATCTCGTGCGAGACGGATCGCGCGGTGTTCGTCGGGCGTGGCCGCACGCCGCACGCACCGGCGGCGCTGGACGACGGCGCCGAGCTGTCCGGCTCCGCGGGTGCGGTGCTCGATCCGATCGCCGCGCTGCGAGCTCGCGTGCGCCTCGAGCCGGGCCGTTCGGCGACAATCGCGTTCGCCACCGTCATCGCCGATTCCCGCGATCAGGCGCTGCAGGCGGTGGACCGCTATCGCGACGTCGAAGCGTCGCGGCGCGCGCTCGCCCTCATGGGAACCGAGGCGCAGATCGAGCTACGCGACCTCGACATCACGCCGACCGACGCCGCGCTCTATCAGGATCTCGCCGGCGCGCTGATCTATCCGCGCGAGTCGCTGCGTGCGCCGCGAGCCGAGCGGCTGGCGAATAGGCGCGGGCAGACGGCGCTCTGGGCACACGGAATCTCGGGTGACTGGCCGATCGTCCTCGCGACGATTCACGACGCTCCCGGCCTGTCGAGCGTCAGACAGCTCCTGGCCGCGCACAAGTACTGGCGCATGAAAGGCGTGCGGTGCGACCTCGTGATCCTGAACGCCAAGCATCCGTCCTACATCCAGAACCTGCAGGACCAGATCACGACGATGGTGGTGTCGTCGAGCGAGGGCGGCATTCTCGAGCAGCCGGGTGGCGTGTTCGTTCGCCGCGCGGACGTGCTTCCCGTGGAGGACGTCGCGTTGCTGCGAGCGACCGCGGCCATTCACGTCATCTGCGACGGAGTCGGCCTCGGTGAGATCGTCGGCGCCACCGACGACCTGCGGCCGTATACGCCGCGCGCGGCCGCGGCGTCGCCGCGGCCGATTCAGCGCGGCCGACCGCATCCGGGCACCGGAACGAATGGCTACGGTGCGCTCACGGACACGAGCGACTACACGATCGGCGTCGACGGCGCGCATCTCCCGCCTGCGCCGTGGGCGAACGTGATCGCGAACCCGAATGCCGGTTTCTGCGTCACCGAGCGCGGCGGCGGATTCGCGTGGGCCGAGAACAGCTACTTCTATCGGCTGACGCCGTGGTTCAACGATCCGGTCAGCGATCCGTGCGGCGACGTGCTCTACCTCCAGGACGCCGAGTCCGGGACGACGTGGACGCCGACGCCAGGACCGGCACCGGCGGTGGACGCCGCAGATTCGTCCGCGTACGAGGTCGTGCACGCACCGGGCCGGTCGACGTTCGCGCATACGCGCGACGGCATCGCGACCACGCTCGAGATGGCGGTGCCGGTCACCGATCCGGTAAAGATCACCCGCCTGCGGTTGGCGAACACCGGATCCTCCACCCGCACCATCGTCGTCACGAGCTTCGTCGAGTGGGTGCTCGGCGTCGATCGCCAACAGACCCGACATCAACTGCACACCCGGCGCGACGACGCGACTGGAGCACTCCTCGCGCAGAACTTCTTCACCGAGGAGTTCGCATCGCGCGTCGCTTTCTCGTGGATCAGCGAGCCCGTGACGAGCTGCACGGCGTCGCGGGTCGCGTTCCTCGGGCGGAACGGCGACGCCGCGAACCCGGTCGGGCTTGCGGTGGCGAACCTCGACGACGACACCGACGGTGCGGGCGACGATCCCTGCGCTGCCCTTCGCTGTGCCATCACCCTGCAGCCCGGCGAGACGAAGGATCTCGTCGTCCTGCTCGGCGCTGCGACCAGCGAAGAGGAAGCTCGGGCGATCATTGCCCGGTGCGGCAGTCCGGCCCTCGCCGCCGAGGCGACGCGACACGCCGTCGGCGCGTGGGAGAGCCGGCTGTCGACCATCCAGGTGCGTACGCCGTCGCCGGAGTTCGACGCGTTGGTGAACCGTTGGGCATTGTACCAGGCGCTCTCGTGCCGGATGTGGGCCCGCTCGGCACTCTATCAGTCGAGCGGCGCGTTCGGGTTCCGGGATCAACTGCAGGACGGCATGGCGTTCGTCTACACCGACCCGGACGTGACACGGGCACATCTCCTTCGCTCGGCGAGCCATCAATTCGTCGAGGGCGACGTGCAGCATTGGTGGCACGAGCCGAGCGGGCGCGGTGTGCGCACGCGCTTCTCGGACGATCTCGTATGGCTCCCGTTCACGGCCGATCACTATGTCCGTGTCACCGGAGACACCGCCGTGTGGGACGAGCACGTTCCGTACATCGAGATGCGCGCCCTCGAGCCGCACGAGCACGAGGTGTACGACCTGCCGAAGCGCAGCGTACGCAGCGACTCCCTCTACGCGCACTGTGTCGACGCGCTGCGTCGCGCCTGCACGAGAGGCACGCACGACCTTCCGCTCATGGGCGCGGGCGACTGGAATGACGGGATGAATCGTGTCGGCGTGGAGGGGAAGGGCGAGAGCGTGTGGCTCGCGTGGTTCCTCGTGGCGACGCTGCGCCGGTTTGCCGAGCATGCGCAGGCGCGATCGGACCGGGACATCGCCGAGTGGTGTCGCGCGACCGCCGACCAATACGCCGCCGCCGTCGAGCGCACGGCCTGGGACGGGGCGTGGTACCGCCGCGCGTACTTCGACGACGGGACTCCGTTGGGGAGCGCGTCGTCGGAGGAATGCCAGATCGATTCCATCGCCCAGAGTTGGTCGGTGCTGTCGGGGGCGGGCGATCCGGAGCGCGCGCGCAAGGCGATGCAGTCCGTCGGCGAGCGGCTCGTACGGAATGACGCGCGCCTCATCATGTTGCTCACTCCGCCGTTCGACAAGACGCCGCACGATCCCGGCTACATCAAGGGATATCTGCCGGGTGTTCGCGAAAACGGGGCGCAATATACGCACGCCGCGCTCTGGACCGTGCTCGCCACGGTCGGTCTCGGCGACGGTGACGGCGCGTTTCATCTGTTGGACCTGCTCAATCCTCTCACCCACACGCAAACGGTCGAGGGGGTCGAGCGGTACAAGGTTGAGCCCTATGTCGTCGCCGCGGATGTCTACACCGCCTCGGGCCACCTCGGTCGTGGCGGGTGGACCTGGTACACGGGTTCGGCGAGCTGGAGCTATCGTGTGGCGCTCGAAGGAATTCTCGGCTTTACCAAACGAGGCAGCCGGTTGAGCATCATGCCGTGCATTCCAGCGGCATGGGACGGGGTGACGATCGACTACCGGTTCGGAGCGACGACGTACGCAATCACCGTCTCCAATCCGGACGGCGTCTCGACTGGCGCGCGGACGGTGGAGGTGGATGGCGTCGCGTGTCCCAATGGCGAGATCGAGCTGCGCGACGATGGCGCGGACCATGTCGTGAGGGTGACGATGGGCCATCCCGACATGGTGTCCGCCGATTAGTCGAGCCGGGCGTGTGGATTGCCTTCCGGGTGCGATGAGGCATCTTAGATAATCCCGACCCGAGTCATCTGCGATGCGCTTTCTCAGATTGTCAGTCGTGTTCGGCGCTCTGCCCGTCGCCATCGGTGCGCAGGCTCCGCAACCCTCCGCTCCTACCGCGCCGCTCCTATCGGAGGCGCAGCAGATTGCGTCGGCCGTGCTGCCGTTGCCGCCCGAATTCCGGTCCGATGCGCGCGTGCTCGGTTACCGCGCCGGAAGCAAGGATCTCGTCACCCTTCGCGAGGGGAACGGCGCCTTCATCTGCCTCGCGAGCAATCCCGCGGTGTCGGGATTTCACGTCGCCTGCTATCACCGCTCACTCGAGCCGTTCATGGCGCGCGGTCGCGCGCTGCGTGCGAGCGGCGTGAAGGGCGATAACGTCGACAGCGTGCGGTTCGCCGAGATACGCAACGGAAAGCTCGCGATGCCGAAGCAGCCAGCGGCGCTCTACTCGCTGACCGGGCCCGCGGGCTCGTATGATCCGGCGACGGGGAAGGCGGTCGGTGCGCGCCCGCTGTCGGTCATCTACATCGCCGGTGCGACCAGTGCGTCCACGGGACTACCGACGACGCCGATGGAAGGCGCGCCATGGATCATGTTCTCAGGGACGCCGAAAGCGCACATCATGCTCGTTCCCAAGATGTAGGATGTTCGCTCGTCGTTGATCGCGATCGCGGTGACCGGCGGCCATTCCATCACACCGTCAATATCCCGCCGCGCCCGCGTCCGCGTCCCTCGGATCCGCCGCACCGCGCCGCATCCCGGTGCGCGGATCGACGCGGATCGAGTGCGCCGTGCCCTGGCCGCCGACCATCTGAACGCGATAGCCCATCGCCTCGAGCGCCGCCTGTGTCGCCGGGCTCACGCCGTCCTGCTCGATGTAAAGGCGATCGGGCAGCCACTGGTGATGGAATCGCTTCGCCGCCACGGCGCTGTCGATGCTCATGCCGAAGTCCACCTGGTCGAGGATCACCTCGAGCACGGTGTTGATGATCGTGCGACCGCCCGGACTTCCCACGACCGCGAAGAGCTTGCCGCCCTTGGCGAGGATCGTCGGCGTCATGCTCGACAGCATGCGCTTGCCCGGACGCGCGAGATTCGCGTCGGTCCCGATCAGACCAGTGCTGTCGGTGACGCCTGGCTTCCCATTGAAGTCGCCCATCTCGTCGTTGAGCAGAAAGCCAGCGCCCGCGACGACGGCGCCGAGTCCGTAACCATTCTCGAGCGTGAACGTGACCGAGACCGCCATCCCGTCGGCATCGACGACGGAGTAGTGCGTGGTCTGGTCGCTCTCGGACCGTTGCGCGATCTGCGCCGCCGATGACGGCGTCGCGCGATCGGGCAGGATCGTCTTCCGAAGCTCGGCCGCATACGCCTTGTCGGTGAGCCGCTGCAGCGGGACGGTCGCGAAATCCGGATCGCCGAGATACCGCGCGCGGTCGAGGAAAGCGCGTCGCATCGACTCGGCGACGTGATGCACGTAGGGCGCGGTGTTGTGCCCCATGGCGGCGAGGTCGTACCCCTCGAGGATGTTCAACATCTCGACCAGCGCCACACCGCCGGAGCTCGGCGGCGGCATGGAGATGACTTCATAGCCGCGATAGCGGCCGCGAATGGGCGTGCGCTCCTTTGCCCGATACTGCGCGAGGTCCTGCTCCGTGATCAGGCCGCCGCCGCGCCGCATCTCTTCGGCTATCAGGCGGGCCGTTTCCCCTCTGTAGAAGCCGTCGCGGCCCTGATCCCGAATTCTCGCCAAGGTGCGCGCCAGGTCGGGAAGACGAATCCGCTCGCCGGCGACGTACGGGCGACCGTCGTTCGAGTATGCCGCTTTGCTCGCCGGGAACGGCGCGAAGCTGCCGCGATCGGTGAGCGCCCAGCCGAGCGACTGCGCGAGACCGTTGGGCGCCGGGAAGCCATCACGGGCCAGCCGGGCCGCGGGATCGACGAGCCGCGACCACTTCGCCTTGCCGTACTTCTCGTGCGCGAGCGAAAAGCCCGCGACGGTGCCGGGCACGCCGACCGATTTGTAGCTGTCGTGATGGATGCGTGCGGAGTAGGTGCCCGTCGAGTCGGTGAACATCTCCGGCGTCGCCGCGCGAGGCGCCATCTCGCGGAAGTCGATCGTCGTCGCGCGTCCGTCGGGAAACCGGATGACCATGAACCCACCGCCGCCGATGTTGCCGGCGACCGGATAGGTGACCGCGAGGGCGAAGCCGGTGGCGATGGCTGCGTCGACGGCGTTGCCCCCGGCGGCGAGCACGTCGCGTCCCGCTTCGCTGGCGATGGTGCTCGCCGACACCACCATGCCGTGCGGCGCCGACGCCGAGCGCCCTGATACGTTGGCGGACGACGCGGTCGCGCGGCGCGTGACCTGCGCCGGCGCGCCGGTGCTCCAGACGGCGACCGCGGTCAATGCGAGCGCGGCGCGGACGACTCGGACGGACATGACGACCTCGCGAAAAAGGACCAGGCCACCAAAGCTATTGGGCGGCCGCCCGTTTCGCCCCACGTCGTCCGAACGTCGAGACGTCAGAGTCGCGCCGGCAGGGCGAGGTAGGTGAGCGCGGCGAGGAGCTGTCCGATCAGCACGTCGCCTGGATAGTGCACGCCGAGAAAGACGCGAGACATGCCGACCAGCGCCGCGAGCGCGATGAGCGGCGCACCAGCCGACGGATACGCGACGGCGTACGCAATCGCGACGGACATCGCCGCGGCGGAGTGACCGGAGGGGAACGAGAAGCGATCGGGCTCCGCCACCAGCGTCGCGCACGAGACGCCGCGCGAGGGTCGCGGCCGGCCGACGGTGCGCTTCACCATCTGCACGAGCAGGTGAGAGACGACGAGTGTAGCGAGCGCCTGGCGGGCGGCGGGCGCGGCAGATCCGCCGAACAGCAGCGGCAGCAGCACGGCGGCGATGGTGCAGGTCGCTCCCCCGACGTGGGTGAGCGCGGTCCAGAAGAATCGGGTCGCGCGGGAAGACGTCGCCGTGAATGCGCAGCGCAGGAACAGAGCGCGATCGCGCGCATCCAGGCGGGCGAGCAACGAGGCGTCGGTAAGCATGCAAGCTCCTGACATGGGTGACCGGCCTGAGCGCGCGAGGCGCCCACATGATGATCGCGCTCCCCCGTCATGGAATGGCTACCGCTTGGTGCCGGACAGGTAACGACGCGTGATGATCTCCCCTCCGTGCGCCGATCCTACCGGCTCGTGACACGGCCGAGACAGATCGGTGACAGAGAAGGCCGATCTTGTCTTTGCGTCCTCCACGGAGCTTGCATCGTCGGCCCGACACACAAAGCACCGCGCGTCCTCTATTGCACCGACACCTATCCGCCGCAGGTGAACGGCGTGTCGGTCGTGACCGGGCTGTCGGTCGCCGGTCTGCGCAAGCGAGGATGGGAGGTCGGCGTCGTCGCGCCGCGCTACCCCACGTCGCCGCCGCGCGGCGTGCGCGTGTTCGTCGACGATTTCGGCGGCGCGGATCTCTACGTGCCGATCCCGAGCGTCGCCTTTCCGCCGTATCCGGACATCCGCCTCGCCGCGCCCTCGTACGCGCGCATCGCCGAGGTGATTCGTACGTTCAAACCCGACGTCGTGCACTGCGCGACCGAGTTCATGATCGGGCGGCTGGGACAGACGGCGGCGCGCCGCGCCGGCGTGCCCATGGTGACGTCGTACCACACCGATTTCAGCCGGTACGCCGACGCGTACGGCACGCCGTGGCTTCGCGGCGTGATCTCCGGCTACCTCGCTCGCTTCCACCGCCGCGCGCGGCGGACGTTCACCCCGTCCGCCGCGGCCCGTGAGGATCTCCTCGCGCTCGGCGTGCGCGACGTGGAGGTCTGGGGCCGCACGGTGGATACGCGAACGTTCCACCCGCAACGTCGCGACGACACGCTGCGCCGCATGCTCGGCGTAGAGCACAAGTTCGTCTTCCTTCACGTGGGACGTCTGGCCGCCGAGAAGGGAGTGCACTGGATCCTCGACGGCTTCCGTATCGCGCGCGAGCTGCTGCCGGCGGGAACGGTCCATCTCATCGTCGCCGGCGGGGGACCGGAGGAACAGGCGCTTCGTGCCTCCGCGCCAGCCGATGTCACCTTTCTCGGTGTGCTCGATCGTACCAAGCGACTGCCGCAGCTGTATGCGAGCGCCGATGCATTCGTCTTCGCCTCGCTGACCGAGACACTCGGCCTCGTGGTGCTCGAGGC
>DASXHF010000146.1:0-31697 GCA_036488775.1 Gemmatimonadaceae bacterium
TGTGCTCTCTCTCACTCCTGCGCCGATCGGGCGCAAGAATTCGACGACGGAGCCACGAGTGTCGCCCTACCGAACTTTCTACGACGACGCGAGCCGCCTCTGGAATGCCTGGGACGTGATCCCGCATTGGGGCGAGCGTCGCCGTGCCGAGCGCCGCGCCGGGAGCCAGGAGCGGCCGGGCGAGCGGCGACTCGCCGACCGTCGCCGGCATCAGGGCGAGCTCCGCATCTCACTACCTCCGCGCCTGGCGAAAGGCTGGTTGGCCTTCGAGTCCGGCGACGAGCGTCGCCGTCTTGCCCCCATTCCCAATCAATGGGACGCCTTGAGCGACGACGGACTCCGCGAGCTCTGGCGGACGGCCGAGCCCCTCCCGCCACGCCGGAAGCGGTTCGTCGAATAGCGGCCAGCGTAGGTGGGTAGTGACGCGTATCTTGTGTCACTTCCCCCTGTTCACTCTGCCATGCGACTGGGATTTCCTGTCGCGGCGCGTCTTGCGCCGTTGCTCTGCGTTTCGTCAGCTGCCCTCGCCCAAGCCGGGGGCGAGATTCGCGGCGTGATTACCGGCAGCGGCGGCGAGCCGCTGTACGGCGCACACGTCTCCGTCGACCGTCCAGCGCGGGCCGCCGTCTCCGATCAGAGCGGACGATACGCACTTCGCGAGCTCCCGGCTGGCGACTATCTCGTCACGATCACGGCGCTCGGCCATCAACTCGCTCGACGCACCGTAGCGGTCACCGCCGGTGCGCCGACGCCGCTCGACGTGCGCCTGGCTCGAGGCGCCCTCATGCTGTCCGGGATCGTCACGAGCGCCACCCGCTCGCCGGCCGAGGCCAGCCGAGTCGCCGCGACCGTCAACGTGCTCGGGAATGAGGAAATTCTCACGAGTCCCGCTCGCGAAACGCAGGACCTGTTGCGCGAGATTCCCGGCGTCGAGCTCCCGCGGACGAGCAGTCTCGTCGGCGGGTCGGCGCAGATCGTCTCCATCCGCGGCGTCGACGAAGGGCGCACCGCGGTGTTGTTCGACGGAATTCCCGTGAACGACGCATGGGGCGAATGGGTCGACTGGGGCCGCGTTCCGAAGGCGCTCCTCGATCGCGTGGAGGTCGTGGAGGGCGGGGGCTCGAACCTCTACGGCAACGGGGCGATGGGCGGCGTGATCTCGTTCTTCTCGCGCCCGATCGTGGCGCGATCGTACGAGCTCCAGGCCGACGCAGGGAGCCGGGACGCGAAGCACGCCTTCGTGTCCGCGGGCATTCCGCTCGCGAGCGGCATCTCCGCGATGGTGAGCGGTGACTATCTCGACGGCGGCGGCTACCGGCTGATCGCGCCGTCCAGCGCCGGTCCGGTGGATCACCCGTCGGTGATCTCCTCGCGCAACGCGACCACGCGCATCGAGATCACCCCGACCGCCAACCTGTCCGCGTTCGTCGGCGGTTCGCTGTTCGACGACAACCGCGATCTCGGCAGTGATCTCGGCCATACCAACCGGAACGACCAGCGTCTCACCCTTGGCGCCGACTACGACGCGGCCGTCTACGGCACACTCGCCCTCCGCGGATGGAACGGCGTGCTGACGGAGGACCAGTACGCCTCGGCGATCACACCGGCGGCGAGCCGCACCACCGAGCGTCCGACGTCGTGGCAGCACATCCCCACGCACGATTGGGGCGCGAGCCTCCAGTGGGCGCGCCACGACCTCTTGCACATGCAGACTCTGACCGCCGGGGCCGACATCCGAAAGATGAGCGGCGCCGTCGCCGAGGAGGATTACTCGACGACGACCGGCGCCGTGACGGCCAACCTGCTGTCCGGCGGGAGCCAGCTGCTCACGGGCGCGTTCGTGCAGGGCGTCATCGCGCCCGTCGAACCGCTGCGACTCGAGATCGGAGGCCGGTTCGATCGCTGGGGAAACAACGACGGCTTCGCGACCGATGCATCGGGCACCACGACCTACGCGAACGAGACCCGCCAGCACTTCTCGCCGCGCGTCGGCGCCACGTACCGGCTCCTCCCGTCGCTGTCGCTTCGGGGGGCGGTGTATGACGCGTTCCGCGCTCCCAATCTCGCCGAGCTCTATCGCAAGTTCGTGTCTGGCACGACGACGAGCTTTCCCAATCCGCAGCTGACGCCGGAGTCGGGGAAGGGTCAGGAGATCGGCTTCGACGTGCAGCCTGCGTCGTGGGCACAACTCCGTGGCACGTACTACAGCGCCATCTATTCCGACCTCAACACCTTCGTCACCATCGCCCCCAACCAGCGCCAGCGGCAGAACGTCCAGCGGTCGCGCAGCACCGGCGGCGAAGCGTACCTCGCACTCCGGCCGGTGCAGGGACTCCTCGTCACGGGAAGCGTGAATTACGATCACGACGTCATCGTCGCCGATGCCGTCAATCCGCTGAACGTCGGCACGTACATCGGCCGGGTGCCGCAGCAGCGCCAGGTGATTCGCGTGACCTACGGAACGCCGGTCCTCGGCGCGCTCACGGCGCTATGGCGGCACGAGGGCAAGAACTCGACGTTCAGCGGCGCCCAGCTCGATCCATTCACCGTCGTCGACGTGAGCTACACCCGAGACCTGCCACGAGGGATGTCGGCGTTCGCGTCGGTCGAAAACGTCGGCAACGTGGAGTACCAGGTGAACCTCTCGGGCACGGTGCCGTCGCTCGGCCTGCCCCGGACGTTGCGGGCGGGACTGCGGATCGCGGGGAACTGAAGAACTGCGGACGCAGTTCGCAGCCATCAGTCCCCATGGCGCAGGTCGTGCGTTTCTCGGACACACTTTCGACCACGCGCGGCCACCACCGCGCCGAGCCATGACCGCACCGAGACGAACCATGAGCCTTCACTCGTATCGACTCTTCAGTCGCGCCGCGATGGTCGCCGGCGCCGCCCTCCTCGCCGGATGCTCCTCCATCTCCCAGCAGCAGGAAGTCCAGATGGGCCAGCAGACCGCGGCCCAGGTGAACGCCCAGCTTCCCATGCTGAACGATCCGACCGTCAACGCGTACGTGAATTCGCTCGGCCGGCAGATCGCCAGCCACACCTCCCGCGCCGACCTCGACTGGCAATTCCGGGTCGTGAATAGCGAGGTCATCAATGCCTTTGCGTTGCCCGGCGGATTCATCTACGTCAACCGCGGCGTGCTCACTCACGCCAGCAACGAGAGCGAGCTTGCCGGCGTGCTCGGCCACGAGATCGAGCATGTCGTCCGCCGCCATTCCGTGAAGCAGATCGAGCAGGCACAAGGCGCCAATCTCGGCGTCGGCGTCGCCTGCGCGCTCACCGGCGTCTGCCAGAACACCGCCGCGCAGGCCGCCATCCAGCTCGGCGGCACCGCCGTCTTCGCCAAGTTCAGTCGGCAGGACGAGCAGCAGGCGGACGAAGGCGGGTTCAACAATGTCATGAATGCGGGCATCAGTCCGCGCGGCATGCTGACCTTCTTCCAGAAGCTTCTGGCAGAAGAACAGGCGAACGGCGGTGGGAATGCCAGCGCGTGGTTCGCCGACCATCCCGGCACCACCGATCGCATCGCCGACATCCAGCGAATGCTGCAGGAGAATGCTGGTCGCCTGAACGGGCTGAGAACTGATACGCCGGCCTTCGACTCGATGAAGCGCCGCCTCGCGCAGCTCGGGCCGGCGCCCGCGTCCGCGTCGCGCTAGCTCGTTGTCCGATCCGGCTCGCCGTCGCGCCGCGCCTCCCAGCGGTCGAGCGCGTCGTGGAGCATCCGGATCTGTCTCGCGAGACGGTCCACGCGTGCACGGACCAACGTCGCGTCGCGTGCCGGTCCGGCGTCCTCCTCGCCCAGCAGGATGGGCAACGGCGCCGGCCGCCGGCCGACCTCGACCGCATCGCCCAGGTCGTCGAGCACCGGCAAGGCGAGACGCATGAACGCCGCGAGGACGCCCTGACTCTCCGGCGGCGCGCTGTAGCGCGCGATCGCGAGCGCGGCGACTGACGCGGTGAGCCGCCTCGTGTACGTGAGAAACGTCATCACCGGCGATAGCTCACTCGCGTCGCCGCTCGACTCCCCAACGAGGCGCTGGAACGACTCCTCCGCGTTCACCGTCGCGAGTCCGATATTCCGCCGCGCACTGCGCATCGCCTCGCCGGCCTGCTCGCTCCGATCGGCGAACTTGTCGCTCACCACGCGGAGATAGTCGCGGTTCGCACGCGCCGCCTGGGCCAGGTAGCCGGGCAGTCGTGACCGTTCGGGACTCGGCCACAGGAACCGTGAGCCGATGAGCGCGAGCGCGCCGCCAAGAAGCGTGTTCAGCACTCGCGTTCCTGCCAGATGCCAATCACCCGCGCTCGCCTCGGCGAGCAGCACGAACGTCGGGGTGAGGAAGACGGAGTACGCCGCGTAGTTCACCGGCAGCGTCGCCACGCACAACGCGGCGAACACGAATGAGAGCAGGAGGATCGCGCGCGGGTCGTGAAACAGCGCGCCGAGCGCCGCGGTGATCAACGCGCCGACCACGGTGCCAATCACGCGTTGCAAGGCGCGCTGGCTCGTGAGGCTGGCGTACGGCTGCATGATCACGATCACCGTGATCGTCATCCAGTAGCCGCGCTTCAGGTGAAACAGCTCCGTCAGCGCGACGGCCACCGTCACGGTCACCGCGACGCGTAACGCGTGGCGCAGCAGAAGCGAGTCGCGCGAGAGCACCGTGCGCAGCGTCGCGAGCGGCGACTCGCTCTCATCGACGTCTTCGATCAACGGAGCCGGCGGCGCGGTTCCGGCTCGTCGTCCGCTGTTGAGCGCTTCCACGGTCGACACGGCGCTCGACGCGAAATCCGCGGCGCGATCGAGAATCGCCGCCGAATGACGGTAGTCCACCATCGTGTGCCCGGCCGGATGAGCGTCGCCGCGATCGAGTGCGGCGCGGATGGCATCCCCGTTCGGGACCGCCGGAATCGGCGCTGGCACCCCCTCCGCCTCCGTGGCCGCGGCGATCGCGCCGGTGATGGCGGACAGTTGGGCGAGGGCGGTTTGCGCGGCGCGATCCGCGGCGGCGATCCGCTCACCCGGTGCGATGCTGTCCAACGTCTCGCCGATGGCCACGACGTGACCGAACAGTTGATCGACGACTTCGCCCAACACGATGAGACGTTGCTCACGTCCCGCGGTGCCGGGCCGCCCGCGTCGCGTTTGCGCCAGGACACGCCGGGCCGTCTCGAGCGTACCGCGCACCGTCGCGCTTCCCGCCGGCAGATCGGATGGCGCGGCGCCGTCATCGAGCGCCTCGAGGTGATGAACCATCTGATCGACGTAGCCGCTCAGCGCGCGGTAGCTCTCGGCCACCGCGACTCGTGCGGGGCGGTACGGCTGCAGCGGCCAGATGACGAGGGCGATCATCATCGCGAGCACGCCCCCGGCGATCACGAAGCCTGCGCGCTCGAACGCCTGCACGGCCGTGGACGTCGGATACGCGAGCGAGATCACGTACGTGGAGAGCATGGCGCCACCCACGCTGATGCCGGCCGTCTGCCACACGCGCGCCAGACCGGCGGCCACGGCGACCGCGAACGTCAGCGGGATCGCGATGATGATGCGTCCGCCCGCCAGCGCGCCGAGCAGTGCGGTCAGCGCCGAGCACAGCATGACCGCCGTCATGGTCGCCGCGCGCGTCCGATACGGGCCGCCGCGGTCGGACAGCGCCACGTTGAATCCACCGAGACTCGCCCACGTCGCCGCCTCGGGCCCGAGGCGGCTCGCGATCACGAGTGGAAGGACGGTCGCGATCGATGCGCGGAAACCCGCCGCATACGCGGGCCGAGCGGCGTCGAGCGCCGTCGCGGCGCGAACGGAATGGAAAGCGCGGCGGATCGGAGGCATTCGCTCAAACATATCCACCAGACCGGCACCGTCGCCCCTCGTGTTCGGGCTTGCTCGTGTGCGGAGCCGCGGGCATACTCACCTGCAACTCTCCATCTGTTTCCCACCTCCCCGGGTCCTCCCCCCGCCCGCTCGCGTGCTCCGACTTCTCACCTTTGGCGGCCTCGCCCTCGTCGACGGCGAAGCACCGGTCGCGGGAGCGGCATCTCAACGCAGCCGGCTCGCGCTCCTTGCGCTGATCGCGTCCTCCGGGACGGCAGGGATCACGCGCGACAAGCTGCTCGCCTTCCTCTGGCCCGACAGCGACACCGAGCGCGCCCGACACGCCCTCAAGCAGGCGGTCTACGCGCTGCGGCGCGACCTCGGCGCGGAGCAAGCGGTCGTCGGCACGACCGCGCTCTCTCTCGATCCGGAGTTCTTGTCGAGCGACGTGCGCGACTTTCAGGATGCGGTGGCTCGCGGCGACGATGCGACGGCGGTCGACATCTATGGCGGTCCCTTCCTCGACGGATTCCACCTCAAGGCCAGCGCGGAGTTCGGCCGGTGGTGCGACGAGGAGCGCGTGCGCCACGCGCGCGCGTACGGCGACGCGCTCGAGCGGCTCGCATTGGCTGCCGATCGGACGGGTGATCACGCCTCGGCAATTCGATGGTGGAGTCGCCGCGCTGCCGTCGATCCGCTGAGCGGTCGCGTCGCCATCGCGCTGATGCGTGCCCACGCTGCCTCGGGCGACGTCACCGGTGCCATTCAGCACGCGCGCGTGCACGAAGCGCTGGTGCGCCAGGAGCTCGACAGCCCTCCCGACGACGCCGTGCTCGATTTCGTGGAACGCCTCCGGCGTGGCGAGGTATCGGTGTCGCCCACCGCGTCAGCCGCCGCGCGCGGCGTGCCGAGACCCCGAGCGAACACCGTGATTGCGCCGGAGAGCGCCGCCGGATCCGCTCCGCCGCCCGACTCGCCCGGCAGCTCGCACACCGGCTCCCGACGGCGCACGCTGGCGATCGTCGCGGCGATCGTCGCCATCTTCGTCAGCGCAGTGGCGGTCATTCCGTCGTCTACCCGATCCATGGCGAGCGTCATGCTCGCGCGTCGCACCGCCACCTTGTCGCCGCGACGCATCGTCGTCGCGCCGCTCGAGAACCGCACCGGCGACACCACGCTGTCGCCCGTCGGCGGGCTCGCGGCCGACTGGATCGCGCGCTCGCTCCTCGAATCGAACTTCGAGGTCGTCGATTCACGCACCTCAGCGATCGCGGCGCGCATCGTGGCGGGACTTCCACGGCTGCTGCGCGGGGGAGATCCCGCTGTCGCGCTCGCGCGAGAGACCGGGGCAGGGATGGTGATCACCGGGCATTACTACCGCCAGCGCGACTCGCTGCAGCTCGAGGCCACGATCTCCGACGTGACGCAGGGGCGGCTGGTGCGCGCCATCGGTCCCGTGCGCGGTCCCTCAGGAACGGCGTCGTCGCTCGTCGGTACGCTCGCCGTGCGCGTCACCGCCGCGCTCGCGGCCTCGACGGACTCCACCCCCGGAAGCTCCACCGCCGCACTCGCCAACCCGCCCTCGCTCGAGGCGTTCGAGCACACCAGTCGCGCGTGGGAGAGCTTCTTCACCCGACCCGCGGACACGGCCACCGTGTTCGCCGAGCTCGCGCGCGCGTCGGCGCTCGACACGGACTACTTCGCGCCGCGCCTGATGCAGGCCTACGTCCTCGACGTGAAGGGGCTGTGGCCGCGCCTCGCTGCCGTCACGGCCGAGCTGCAGCCCCGTCGCGCCGGGATGGACCGGATCGAACGCGCGGCGCTCGATCTCTTCGAGGCGGACTTGCGCGGCGACCTGCTCGGCAGGGTTCGCGCGTCGCGCGAGCTCATGCGGCTCAGTCCCGGCTCGGCCGACATGCCGCTCCTCGTCGCCATCTCGAACGCGTACGTGCAGCGCTTCGCCGAAGCCGCGGCGGTGCTCGCCGCCGCCGATCCGAATCGCGGCATCAACCTCGTTTCGCCCATGTACTGGGCGTGGCGAAGCGCGGTGGCGCATCGACTCGGCCGCCTCGACGACGAGCGCGACGCGGCCCAACAGACCGCGCGTCGGTTCCCGTCGTCGGAGAGCGCTCGGTACGCGCTCGCTCGGAGCTTCGCCGGCAACCGGGGAACCGACGAGCTGGACGACCTGCTCGCGCGCGCCGGCTTTCAGAGCGCGATGCCGAGCGCGGAAAGTCGCGCGCTCGCTCTGTTCGCCGCGCGGGAGCTCCGCGTGCACGGCGCGCCGCACGAGGCGGCCGCGCTGTTCGTCCGCGTCGCGGCGCTTCCTCCGCCACCAGCCGGGGCGCCGCGATCGGAACGTCGCCAACATGCCCTTGCGCTGTACGAGGCCCGCCGCCTCGCCGAGGCGCGGACGCTCTACGCCGCCATCGCCGCCGAAGACTCCCTCGACGTCGAGACGCTCGGCCGGCTCGGTGTCATCGCGCTGCGCGTCGGCGACAGCACGGAAGCGCGGCGCATCGAGCGCCGCCTCGCCGGCTGGCGCGAGCCGTATGCGTACGGGGAGCCGCTGAAGTGGCGGGCGCAGCAGGCCGCTGTCGGCGGCGACGCGGCGCAGGCCGTCGCGCTCCTGCGGAGTGCGTTCGCGCAGGGTTACCGCGCGATGGACATCGGCGTCGTCTCACTGCACGAGGAAGGCGACTTCCTTGCCCTCAGGGGCGATCCCGCCTTCCGCGCGCTCATGCGCCCGCGCGACGGATCGCTCGAGCTGCCGTGAGAAGCGAGCAGGGCCAGTGCTATATTGCATTGAGCGAGTGATGCCGATGAGTCTTCCGCATACGCACGATCGAGAGAGCGCGCATTCCCATGCGCATGGTCACGACCACGACCATGCGCACGAGGGGGGCGCGCATCGACACGGCGCACACGGCCATCACCATCACGTGCCGGCGAGCTTCGACCGCGCATTCGCCGTCGGCGTGGGGCTCAACCTCGCCTTCGTGATCGTCGAGGTGATTTACGGCGTCCGCGCCCATTCCCTCGCCCTCACCGCCGACGCGGGACACAACCTCGGCGACGTGCTCGGGCTCGCGCTTGCGTGGGCCGGCATCGTGCTGGGCCGGCTGGGTCCCACGCCGCGGCGCACCTATGGATTGCGGCGCTTCTCCATCCTCGCCGCGCTCGCGAACGCCGGTTTCCTGCTCGTCGCCGTGGGCGCCATCGCCATCGAGGCGATTCAGCGGCTGCGCCATCCGTCGCCCGTCGCGAGCGGACAGGTGATGGCCGTGGCTGCGATCGGCATCATCATCAACGTCGGCACCGCGCTCGGATTCCGGCGCGGCCGTCATGCCGATCTCAACGTGCGCGGCGCGTTCATGCACATGCTTGGCGATGCCGCGGCGTCGGCCGGTGTCGTGCTCACCGGGCTGCTGATCGCCGTGACCGGGTGGCTCTGGCTCGATCCCGCGGTCAGCTTGCTCCTCGTCGCGCTCATCCTCTGGGGGACCTGGGGGCTCGCGCGGGATTCGCTCGACCTCGCGCTCGACGCCGTGCCCGCCGGCATCGATTTCGACCAGGTGGCCACCGTGCTGCGAGAGCTCGACGGCGTCGTCGAGGTGCACGATCTCCACATCTGGGGGATGAGCACCACCGACGTCGCGCTCACGGCTCACCTCGTCCGGCCGTGCGCCGGCGGAGAAGACGCCGTACTCGCGGCCGCCACCGAGCGACTGCGCGCGCGCTTCGGGATCTCTCACGCCACCATCCAACTGGAGCGGGGGCTCGCCGTGCATCCCTGCGAGCTCGCCGAGCCGGGCCGCGTGTGATCTCGGAGGCGCCGGCGTGGCTGCTCGGGAGCTGGCGGCTCCTGCACGCGGCGGCGTCGATCGGTTTCCAGCCCGGAACGCGCATGGTCTTCCGCCCTGACGGCGCGCTGAGCTATGGCATCCCGGTCGACGGATCCGAGCAGGTCGTGTCGCTCGTATATCGCGTCGAGGGCGATCTGCTGCGCACCGAGAATCCCCTTGCGCCGCATGCGACGGCCACCCCATTTCGTCAGGGACCCGGCGACACGCTCGTCCTCGACTTCGCCGACAGTCCGGCGGTGCTCGTCCGCGAGCACGATGACGATTCACGATGGTGATCCGGCGGAGGAACGACGCACATGGCGCGGCTGGTCAAGCGTAATCACTGGATCATCCGCGTCACCCACTGGGTGAACCTCGTCGCCATCGTGCTGATGACCGGCAGCGGGATGCGCATCTTCAACGCATACCCGCGCTTTGCCCGACCGGGCGAGCACTTCCGTCTGTATCGGTGGGAAGGCCACCCGATCCCCGACTGGCTCACCTTCGGCGGTTGGCTCGCCGGCGCGCGGCACTGGCACTTCGCCGCCATGTGGCTCCTCGTCGCCAACGCGGTCGTGTATCTCGTGTTCCTGTTCCTGCATGGCGAATGGCGCGACCTCGCGCCGCGTCGCGGTGACCTGCGCGATGCGGTCGAGATGGTGAAGTTCTATCTCTTCGTCCGCCGCGACCATCCGCATCAGGGCAAGCACAACGCCCTCCAGAAGGGCGCATACTTCGCGATGCCGATCCTCGGCGCGATCATCGTGCTCAGCGGCCTCGCGATCTGGAAGCCGGTGACCCTCGGCTTCATCACCGCGCTGTTTGGCAACTACAAGTGGGCGCGTTTCGTCCACTTCGTCGCGATGGTGCTCCTGCTGCTGCTCGCGCTCGTGCACGTGTTCATGGTGTTCGCGGTGGACCCGTACTCGCTGCGATCGATGATCACCGGCTGGTATGACCGCACGCGGTCTCCCGAGGCGCGCAACGCGCGTCCGTTCTACCACCTGTTCGCGCGCGCCACCGCGCCGGACCCGCCGCCGGAGCGAGCAGCGCCATGACGATCGATCGCCGGCGATTTCTGACGGTAAGCGCCGCCACGCTTTCCAGCGCGCTGTTCGCCGCGTGCAACTCGGACCCGAAGAGCGCGCACAAGCTGCTCGCTCTCGCCGAGCGCAAGAACGAGCTCCTCGAGCGCGGCCTGTTCCGCCACACGGAGATGGACGTCGTGCCGGCATCGGCGAAGCTGGCCGGCAATGATTTTCCCAAGTACTTCATCTCGGAGCGCATGCCCGTCTGGGACACGGCCGCCAACGGCGCCTGGCGTCTCGAGGTCTCCGGGGCAGTACGACGTCCGCTCTCCCTCTCGCTCGACGAGCTGACGAAGCTACCGAGCATCACGCAGACGGTGGATCACTTCTGCGTGGAGGGTTGGAATGCGCGCGCCGCATGGACGGGCGTGCGCGTGAGCGACCTCGCCCGCCTCGCGCAGATCACCCCCGACGCCCATTACGTCGATTTCGCCGGCTTCGACGACGGCTATCACGAGAGCTGGGATCTCGACAGCGCGATGCATCCTCAGACGCTCGTTGCGTACGGGATGGACGGTCGCATGCTCGGTCCGGCGCACGGCGCGCCGGCGCGTGTTCATTCGCCGGTCAAGCTCGGCTACAAGAACACGAAGTACCTGACCAAGGTCGTCTTCCTGCCCGCGCGCAACGGCGGCTATTGGAGCGATCAGGGATACGAGTGGTACGGCGGGACCTGAGCGCCGCGCCGGCGTTCCGTCGGTTCGCTTGTTTCTCCCGGCGCGAAGGACCACGTTCCATCTGACCAAATTGCGCGCCGGCGAGACGCGTCGGCGCCGTGGCTATTCACCCGTGCTCGCGTCGCTCATGGCGGACACACCGCAGGTCATCAACAACACCGCCGTCGGCCGGTTCGAGATCCCAACCGAGATCGGCACCGCCACGCTCACCTACGTGCGCCGGGGCGACACGCTCGACCTCACGCACACCAAGGTCCCGCCGGAGCTCGAGGGTCGGGGCTACGCGTCAGCGCTCGTGCGGGCGGCGCTGGATTACGCGCGGAACCAGCACCTGAGAATCATCCCGACCTGCCCATTCGTGCAGGGCTACCTGCGCCGACACAACGAGTACGCGGATATCGTCGGATAACTGCTACTCAAGTACCTGGTACTCGAGTAGCCGATACTCGAGTAGCAGTCCCCAGTAGCTGTACGTCGGTATCCACTCAGTCTTCCGCCCGCCGCGATGGCGCCGGTGGGACTCGTACCGCGCGCATGCACCACCGCTCCAACTCGAAGTCGGAGATCGTGCGCCAGTCGAGCGGGTACGGTACGAGCCGCCGCTTTTCTCCGTCGGCACTCTCGAACACCAGCCATCCTCCCCGACGACGATCGTGCTCGAGCAGCGTGGCGAGCTTCCCGGTCAGCTCTGGGCCAGCGATCTCCCGTGCCGTCCATTCGACGCCGACGGAGTCCACGAACGTGCGAGACAGCGCGGGTTGCGCCATGACTGACCTTACTGGTACTGGATGTACAGTGGGCGCGGGTTGAGGCGAAGCACTTCCGCCGGGGTCAACAGCGGCGTGCCCGTCTTCGTGTCGTTGTGGAAGAACAGCTTGAACCCGGTGAACTGCACGGGCTCCGCCTTGATGTAGTCGTGGTACGAATCGAACTTGAGCCACGGCGGGCCCCACCCGTCCATGTCCATCACGACCTGCACGTGCGGCGTCGGCTTGATCTGCGACGCGTTCGTCACCATCGACCGCGTGAACCGGTGGACGATCAGCACCTTCGGCGGCAGGTTCTTCGACCGCGCGATCGTGTCGAGCCAGGCGATCGCCCAGTTGATGTCGCGCGCGTCGAGCGTGCCGATCTTCGTCCCCGGCACCCGACCCGAGGGCGCCATGGAAAACTCCGGGTCCACCGCGAGATGCACGTCGGGATTCTCGAGGAAGGGGCGCAGGCGCGGCAGCTCCGCCTGCAGCGTGCTCTTGCCCACCTGCACGTCGAGAAACAGCAGCGCGTTCTTCGCCTTGGCCCACGAGTAGATCTCGTTCACCATCGAGTCACGCATCTGCAGCCGATAGAGGCCGGCCTTGCCCGGCGCGCCCTGCGCCACCGTCACGATCAGATGCAGGGCGGGCTTCACCGGCCGCGACGGGTCCGCCTTCGCCCACCGCGCCACTTCCTGGTCGAGCTTCGCCAGCATCTCGTCCTTCGGGTATTCGCCCAGCACCCCCATCTTCTTGGAGAGTGGGTTTCCGTAGAACGCCACCACGCGGTTCGCCGGCAGGATCGCGCCCGGCAGCGGTGCCGCCATCTTCACGGGCCATTTGCGATCCAGCGTGCTGTCGCCCTTCGTCATGCTCGCCAGCGCGACGCTGTCGCGATGACTGCGCTTGGGAAGCTCGCTCGGCGGCAGCGCCACGGAGTCAGGGTGCGGGATCACCCGGGCCGGCACCGCGCGGCTGCGTGACGTTTCCGCTCCGGTCGCGGCGCCTTCCGGCGTAGGAGCTTGAGCCGACGCGTCAGCGCCGCGGCTCTTGTCCTGGCACGCCGATGCGCCGCTGAAAAGAACGCCCGTCACGACGAGCGGAAGCACGCGGCGGCACGCAAGGAACCCGATGGTGTACACGACGATTGGTGGGTGACAGGGAAGCCCGTCTTGGTGCGGGCAGGGGGATGCTAGTCACATGCTGTGCAAGCGCCAAGCCCTGTCCACGCCAATGAGCAAGTGATGCGCCCGTTGACTCTTGGACGCACCGGCCCCTAGCGTATGGATATGTCCCACGACGGTCGAGACACGAAGCGCGGATGCGCGCTCACCCTACTGCTTTTGGACGCCGCGCGCGCCATCGAGGCGCGCGCCGAAGGCGTGCTGGCGGAAGAAGGGCTCTCGCTCGCGAAGCTCGGCGCGCTCCGTCACCTCGTGCTGGCGGCCGAGCCGCTCACGCTCTCGCAGCTTGCCGAGCGGCATTGCTGCGGGAAATCCAACGTCACCCAGCTCGTCGACCGCCTGGAAGCCGACGGATACGTCGTCCGCGCGAGCGATCCCGAGGACCGGCGGACCGTTCGCGCCGCCATCACCCCCGCTGGCCGTGCCGCCTACGAGCGCGCGAGTGTGCAGCTCGGCGAGTTCGAGCGCACGCTCGACGACCACCTCGGCGACGCACGCCGCACCGAGTTGCGCGCGACCCTCAAAGCGCTGCGCGAGAGCTGACGTCGCAGTCCGGCCCCCGGGCTGGCCTTAGCGCGCTGTCTTCGCCGCGTCGCTGTCCGCGCCCGCACCTCCCGTGAAACCGTCGATGAACGGCTTCGCGATGCACTCGTAGAATCCGCGGCCATTGCAGATCGACTTCGCCTGACCTTCGACGAAGGTGCGCACTTTCCCCGGGTAGGTGTGGCAGCGCGGCGTGTTCGTTCCCCGTACGCACCCGTTGTAGTGGAGGAGGGCGGTCTGCCAGTCGGTCGTCTGCGTCGTCCCACCTTTGATCTTTGGCTGGAAATAGCGGCTCAGGATGAACACCCCGTACTTCACGTTGGTCGAATCGCTCGCCAGGTCCGAGCCGAACCGCTGCGTCATTTCCTTGTTGAGCCAGATCTTGGGATAGACCTGCATCAGCCCCACGGCGCCCACGTTCGACAGCGCTTTGGACACGAACTTCGCGTTCTCGGTGAGCATGACGCCGAAGATGATCGCCGGCGAGATCCCGCGAATGTACGCCTCGCGCACGGCGTACTGCGCGATCGAGTCCGCACGTGCGGAGTCGACTTGCTTCAATCGCATCAGGTCCTCGAAGAAGTTCCGCTTCTCTTCCTGGAACTTCGGCGTGGCCATCAGGCGACCGACGTCCGAGCTGTCGGCCGGGGTGAGCACGGCGGCCGCTTCGGGCGCGCGTTGGCGCAACTCGTCGCCGAGCGTGCCGCGCGTCGCATAGATCGGACGCGTCGTTCGCACCGCGAAGATGATCACGACGAGGAGAACGACGATCGCGCCGAGCGTGCGAAGCGCGTAGGTGAGTGTGGACGTCGAGCGTGGTGCCCCCCGTCGCCCGCTGTCGTCGCTCCTCTCCCGGCGGTCGCCCTGCTGCCGGCGCTCGCTCGCGCGGTCCCCGCCGTCCACGAAGTGCTCCTACCGGAACACGCCGAAATGGCCGAGCAGCCACCACAGGATGAGGAAGATGAGGACTGTGCTGACGCACCCACCGCCCAGCTTCTTCGCACCGTATCCTGCGGCGAGCCCGCGCAGCAGCTTGCTCATGTCGGTCTCCGGAGTGGCGTGTCGGATCCGGATTGCAGAAGCCGTACCGGCCTCGCCCGGACCGGCCCCGCGGTGCTCGTTCGAACGGCGGCTAGCGGGGGCTGGCCGCCGGTGGCGTCACTGGCTCCGTGTCGTGTGAGCCGGCTACCGGTTCGGCTGCCGGCGGCCCCGCATCCTGCGGCGCTGCCGTCGCCGGCGCTGCCGTCACCGGTGTCGCTGACGTCGGCGTAGAGGCGTCGCCCGTCTGCGGCAGACGGAAGCGAAGCGGATCCACCTGGCGGCCATTCACCAGGACCTCGTAGTGCAGATGCGGGCCGGTCGAGAGGCCACTCGATCCCACGGTGCCGATCTGCTTGCCGCGCGTGACCTGTTCACCCTCTTCCACCATGGTCTTCTTGAGATGCGCGTAGCGCGTCATCACGTAGCTCGTGTGCGTGATCTCGATGACCAGTCCGTAGCCGAATCGACGCCCGACGTAGGTGACGCGTCCATCCGCCGGCGCACTCACGCGCGTGCCGCGCGGAGCGGCGATGTCGACGCCGAGATGCGGGCGACGAATGCGGAGGATCGGGTGGCGGCGCGACCGCGAGAAGCCGCTCGCCAGCCGGCCGATCACCGGCAGACCTTCGAGGCTGGGCGGCGCCGAGGCGATCAGATCCTCGGGATAGACGCGTGGCGTGGTCCGCGTCGACGGGAGATGCTTCCGTGCCGCCAGCCGCGCGAACGGCTTCTCCGGCACCACCGGCGGCTTCGCCGTCGGAGCGGCCGAGAGCATCGCAACGATCGAGTCGCGCGCGCCTTCGCTCACCGCGAGGTCTTCACGCGCCGCGCTGAGCGAATCTTCCATGTCGAGCAGCTGGTCGCGCAGCGTCGCCGCGTCGGCGCTCGTGGCGAAAAGATCCGGCGACTGGATCGCCGTCACCAGCGCGCCGATGGCGAGACCGGAGAGCAGAACCATGACCAGCAGCGTGCCGATCACGGCGCGAGCTTGCCAGCGCGCGACGCTCAGCGTGCGCGTCGCCGCACCGGGGGTGGCCGGGATGACCAGCACGCGCCACGGCCGCAGCGCCACCGGCAGGCGCGACGCCCGCTTTCGCGTCGGCGCCGGCGGCTGGTCGAAGACCGGTGTGTACGCCGGAGTGATCCGGCGGATGGGAATGACCTGCGCCTCGCGCGCCTCAGTCGATGGGCCGACGATCTGGATGTGCGGCGGCTGGATCCGCTCGACGTACCTCGGGGTGCGCTTGGCCGAGCTCATCGCTTAGCTCGCCGCCGGCTCGACCGGCATCTGCTGTTTCTTCGCGCCGCGCGGCGCGGGCGCGGGAGGCGGGCTCATGATGACACGGCCGTTGACGACTCCGCCTTCCTGAACCAGTACGCTTCCGGTCTTCACGTCACCGGAGACGATCGCCGTCGCCTGGAGCTCGAGTCGCTCGATCGCGTGGACGTTCCCGATGATCGTTCCGCCGACGATGACTTCGCGGGCGTGGATGTCGCCGGTGATCGTCGCACCGACACCGACGACGACCGAATCGGCATCGCGGATGCTGCCCTCCAGACGTCCCTCGACACGAAGCGACCCCGTAGTAGTGAGGTCGCCGGCGATCGACAGTTGGGAATCCAGCAGGGAGTAGCCGCTACCGAGGGGAGCGACCGGGGTGGCGCGGCGGCGCCGTGTGAAGATGGGCATGTGCAACGACGGCTGAGGTGAGGCGAACGCCGGTGTCTGATGAGACCGGCAGGAACGGCCTTGCACCACAAGGACGACCCATGGGCTCGCTAGCCACGATCGCATGGCGTCGCGCGATGCGGTGTGACATGTGGCACAGTTCGCTCGTATATCCCCTGAGCTACGGTGCAGGCGCTGTGGATGGCACGGCCTCTGCCTCAGTAAACTCGTTGACCCATAAGCGGCTAGCCGCCGACATCCCCCTTGGAGGCACCATGCGCTCTCTCGTCAGAATACTCGTTTTCGCCCCCGTGCTTGCGCTGGGTGCGGCGTGCAGCAAGGACAAGGCGGCGGATCCATCGCTGAACCAGGACCTCGGCCTTGCCGCGCAGGCGAATCAGGCTCGACTCGATTCGGTGACGGCGGCCGAGCGTCTGAACGGCGCTGCTCCCACGACCGCCGCGGCGGCGCCGGTTGCGCCGGCTGCGACGGCCTCGCGTCCCGCCGCGACGACCACGACCCACCACACGACGACCACCACGCACCACTCGTCGACCGCAACGGGGAGCGCGTCGGCCCCTGCGTCCCACGTCGAGGTGCACAAGAACACGAATCGTGATGCGGCGATCGGCGCCGGCGCGGGTGCGATCCTCGGTGCAGCGACCAGCGGCAACAAGGTCAAGGGCGCCCTCATCGGCGGCGCGGCCGGCGCGATCCTCGGCGGCGTGATCGGCAACAACGTCGACGTCCAGAAGAAGAAGGTCCCATAACACGGCGCCATCGCGTCTGACGGTCGATGGCGAGGGGCGCGTCGAGAGAGCTCGACGCGCCCCTCGCCATTTCCGTCGACCGTCTGCTCTCGGCTGAGACCTCTCGTTGACAGCCCCTTCGCCGAGCAATAGTATTCGGGGCTGCATCCTCCGCGTGTCATTCGGCCATCGAGACAAGGGCCGGCGCGGGATGGTGGCGTTTCCGATGGCAGCGCCGCCCGGGCATCAGGCCCGGGCATCACTCAGGGGAAGGCGTACTGATGGTCGAGATTCATCTCGAAGAGAGCGATCGGCTGGATTGGGCACTCAAGGCGTTCAAGCGTAAGATCGCCAAGGCGGGCATTCTCAAGGATCTCCGCAAGAAGCGCTATTACGTGAAGCCGAGCGAAGCTCGCCAGCTCAAGGCCGCCGCGGCTCGCCGCCGCAGCCGCACCGAGCGCTCGCGCTGACCCCTCGGGTCCGCGCAACTCACGGATGGCGAAAGAAGACGCGATTCAGCTCGAGGGCTCGGTCACTGAAGTGCTCCCGAACGCCACGTTTCGGGTTCAACTGACCAACGGCCACAACGTTCTGGCGACCCTCGGCGGCAACATGCGCCGCTTCCGGATCCGCGTCCTCGCGGGGGACCGCGTGACGATCGAGGTGTCCCCCTACGATCTCACCCGCGGCCGCATCACCTTCCGACACAAGAACTGAGCGGAAATGTGACGACCAGCTGGCCCATCGGTTCACCGATGGGCCTTTTTTGCGTCAGGTCGCGATGTAGACGTCTGCCGGCCCGACAGTGGCACCGTTCACCGTCTGCCCCGGAGGCAACCCCGCCGACCTCTGCGGCGTCCAAGGTGCACTGGCCTCGGCACGATAGCGACAGCTTTTCTTGCTTTTCCTGATAGATTCCCTTGGCCGGCCCTCCGTCTCTGGGTGCGGTGCTCCTTTTTCGAGGTCCCTCGAATGTTCCGTCCACCGCCCCGCACCGCGGCCGTCGCTTCACTTCTTCTCATCCCGATGGTTGCCGGCGGCTTCTTCCTGCAGGAAGCGCCCCCCCGCGCCACGCCGCGACTCTTCGAGCAGGTGTTGTCACTCGTCGAGAACCGCTACGTCGACTCGCTGCACGCGAGCGCGGTGTTCGAGAAGGCAGCCAAGGGACTCGTCCGCGAGCTGAACGACCCGTACAGCGAGCTCCTCGCGCCCAGGCAGAGCGAAGAGTTCAATCGCAGCACGGGCGGGCGGTACGGCGGGGTAGGAATGCTGCTCGAGGAGCAGAAGGCCGGCACGGGGACGAGCATCGTGGTGAGCCGCGTCTTCCCGCACACGCCGGCCGAAGATGGCGGCGTGCGCGAGGGCGATCGCATCGTCCGCGTCGACTCGCTGCCAACGGTGGACGCCAAGATCGACAAGGTGTCCGACGCGCTGCGCGGTCCTCCCGGCACGACGGTGCAAGTCACCTTCGCGCGTCCTTCGGTCACCGAGCCGGTGAAGCTGTCGTTCAAGCGCGCCGTGGTCCACGTGCCCGCCGTGCCGTACTTCACGCTGGTCGGTGACCACGTCGGCTATGTCCCGCTGCAGACGTTCAACGAGAACACGGCTGAGGAAGTCGAGGCCGCGGCGACGAAGCTCCAGCACGACGGAGCACGCGGGCTCGTGCTCGACCTCCGCGACAACGGCGGCGGCATCGTCGAGCAGGCGCTCGCCGTGAGCTCGCTCTTTCTCAAGGACGGCCAGCCCATCGCCAGCGTCCGCTCGCGCAATACGCCCGACGAGATCGCGCGCGCGTCGAACGACCACCTCGCGACCCAGCTGCCGCTCGTCGTGCTCACCGATGGCGGCACCGCTTCGGCCAGCGAGATCGTCGCCGGCGCGCTGCAGGATCACGACCGCGCCCTCGTCCTCGGCACGACGAGCTTCGGGAAGGGACTGGTCCAGTCGCTGTTCCCGCTCGACAACGGCTACGCGCTCAAGCTGACGACGGGCAAATGGTATACGCCGAGCGGGCGGAGCATCCACCGTGAGCGCAAGCTGCTGGCGGACGGACGCTTGGTGGAGACGCGCCCGGACTCGCTCGAGACCGAGGCCCAGAAAAGGGCGCGTCCGGCGTACACCTCCGACGCAGGACGCACGGTGTACGGCGGCGGCGGCGTCACTCCCGACGTGATCGTGCCCGACGACACCCTGTCCGCCGCCGAGCAGGCTTTCCTGCGCGCGCTGGCGCCGAAGGCGCAGCCGTTCGTCACGGTGCTCAATCAGTACGCGCTCGATCTCAAGCCGGTCGCGACACCGCAGTTCGTCGTGACGCCGGAGTGGCGCGCCGAGCTGCGGCGCCGTCTCGCCGCTGCAGGCGTCACGATCGAACCCAAGTACGAACCGGCCGCCACGCGCATTCTCGATCGCGAGCTCGACCGACGTGTCAGTCGTCTGGTGCTCGGCGATGCCGGCGCGCGGCGTCGAAGCGTCGCCGACGATCACCAGCTGTCGCGCGCCGTCGCCCTCCTGTCGACCGCACGTTCACAGGATGCGCTCTTCGCGGCCGGACGCACCGCGGCGGCCGAGAGTTCGTCCGCGATGGGCAGACCGGTCGCGAAGCCGAATCAGTAGTCGCGACGTCGCCCTGCGACAGACGTGACCGAGTCGGAGGCTGCGGGACGCGCGGCCGAGGCGCCCATCACCGCGCATGCGATCGCGGTGCCGCGGACCGCGCGATACTTCACGCTCGGCCCTACTCACGGCTTTCCGCGGGAGCTCTGGTTCGTCTGTCACGGCTATGGGCAGCTCGCCAGCCGCTTTCTCCGACAGTTTGCGCCGCTCGACGACGGCACGCGTCTGTTCGTCGCGCCGGAAGGATTGTCGCGCTTCTATCTCGATCCCATCCCGGCACGGCGCAACGATCCATCCCCGCGCATCGGCGCGTCGTGGATGACGCGAGAGGATCGCGAGTCGGAGATCGCCGACTACGTCGCCTACCTGGAACGCCTCGCGACCGAGATCCGGCATCCGCTCGCCGGGGCGGCTCCCCGTCTCGTGGTGCTCGGTTTCTCCCAGGGCACCGCGACCGTGAGCCGATGGCTTGCCGCGAGCGAGATGCGCGTGGAGCAGCTGGTGCTGTGGGCCGGTTCGATTCCGCCGGAGCTCGACCTCGCGGCGTGGGCGGCGCGCCTGCACGGCGCCGCGATCACTCTCGTGGCCGGCGACGAGGACGAGCTCGCGACCGCGACCGCGATTGCCGCCGAGGCAGAGCGGCTCTCAGCGGCCGGCGTCGCCTACAACCTCGTGCGATTTCATGGCGGGCACACGGTGAACCCGGACGCGCTCAAACAGCTCGCCGAAGGCTTCGCCGGCCATTGAAGGCGGTGCGCCGCCGGGACGTCATCGCCGCTTTCGCTCTCTGAAGCGGTCCAGCTCGCGTCGGTCGCGCTTCGTCGGCCGGCCCCCTTCGTCATAGACGAACGCCGCCGGCGCCATCCGCAGCTGTTCGGCGAGTCGCGCGCGCGCCGCGCGACTCGCCTCCGTCTCTTCGTACAGCGTGGCGGCCACGCTCGCCGGCCCTCGCCGCTCCGACAACGCCCGCACGATGACGACGTGCTCGTACGGCCCGAGGCGGATGCGCAGCTCGTCGCCCACCTGTACGAGCTTCGCCGCTTTGACTCGCTCGCCCGCGAATACCACCTTCCCGCCGCCGATCGCGTCGGCGGCGAGCGAGCGCGTCTTGAAGAAGCGCGCTGCCCACAGCCATTTGTCGATCCTCACCCGCTCTGCATCGGTCGCGGCATCATGCTGGCGCATGCCGGAGTATAGGCGCTCGAACGCTTTGTGCGGCAGGGGATTCGTCCGGTGACGAGCGAGAAGCCGCGAACGTACGCGGACACCCAGGAGAATGCCATGGCGATATCACGCGGGCTGCATCACGTCACCGCCATCGCGGGCGATGCCCAACAGAACGTCGACTTCTACGCGGGCATGCTCGGGCTGCGCCTCGTGAAGAAGACAGTCAACTTCGACGATCCCCACACCTATCACCTCTACTACGGAGATGAAGTGGGGACTCCGGGCAGCATCCTCACGTTCTTCCCGTGGCCTGGTGCGCGGCACGGCCGGGCTGGTGTCGGACAGATCGCGGTCATCTCGCTCGCCATTCCGCCGAGCTCCGTTGGATTCTGGCTCGAGCGATTCGTGGCGTTCGGCGTCGACCACGATGCGCCATCGCGACGCTTCGGTGACACCGTGATCGCATTCAAGGATCGCGATGGTTTGCAGCTCGAGCTCGTGGCGACGGAGGTGAGCGTCGCGCGCCGGCCGTGGAGCGATGGCGGTGTTCGCCTGGAGCACGCCATTCGCGGCGTCCATACGGTGACCCTGTGGGAGCACTCGCTCGACCGGACCGAGGAAGTGCTCGCGAGCGTGTTCGGCCTGCGCCCGGCCGATAGCGAGGGCACGACGACACGGTTCGTCAGCGCCGAGCCAGCTGCGACTCCTGTCGTGGAGATCCGGGTCGTCGGCGGATTCCTCGCCCCGATCGGTGGCGCAGGGACCGTTCACCACGTCGCCTTCCGCGCGGCGCAGGACGACGACGAGCTCGCGATGCGCGAGCGCGTGGCGGCGTCGGGATTGCACGCCACCCCAGTCATCGACCGTCAGTATTTCCATTCGGTCTACTTCCGTGAGCCGGGAGGCGTGTTGTTCGAGATCGCGACCGATCCACCAGGCTTCGCCATCGACGAGGCGCCAGGACGATTGGGCAGCGCCCTCATGCTCCCGCCGCAGTACGAGCCGCGGCGCGCGGAACTTGAACGGGCGCTTCCCCCGTTGCACGCGCCACTCGCGGCGACCGCGTCGCTCACCGAGGGTGCGCCATGACCGCAATCGACCGCCACGTGCACGAATGGATTCCGGCGACGCGGCCTGACGCTCCGACGCTCCTGCTGCTGCATGGCACGGGCGGCGACGAGCGCGACCTGTTGCAGCTTGGCCGGATGCTGTATCCGGGGGCCGCGTTGCTCAGCCCCCGCGGCAACGTGCTCGAGCACGGGGCGCCGCGGTTCTTTCGCCGACTCTCCGAAGGCGTATTCGATCTCGACGACCTGCGCCGGCGCACGAACGAGCTGAGCGAATGGCTCGAGGCGGCATCGGCGCGCTATGGTGTGGCGTCCGAGCGTACCTACGCCGTGGGCTTCTCGAACGGTGCGAACATCGGCGCGAGCCTGCTGCTCTCGCACCCATCGGTGTTGGCCGGGGCGGTGCTCTTCCGCGCGATGGTCCCGTTCGAGCCCGCCGCGCCCCCCGACCTCGCGGGGCGTGCCGTGCTGCTCAGCGAAGGAGAGACGGACCCGATCATCCCGCCGGCGATGGGCGACAGACTTGCCGCACTCCTTCGGGACGCGGGTGCCGACGTCGAGCTCATATGGCAGCGCGGCGGCCACCAACTGACCGGTGCCGACGTCAGCGCGGCACAGCGGTGGCTTGCCGCGCACGCGGTCGCCGGTCAGGACGCGCGCTGAACCATGAGTTTCGCGTCCTCCCTTGCGTGCAGGCTTGGTCCAATTAACTTACTGACCGGTCATTTAGAAAAAAAATCATGTCCGAACCAGCCACCGAGCCGCGCTGGCGCCGCCTCCCCGAGGAGCGCCCCAAGCAGATCCTCGACGCCGCCCTCGCGGTGTTCGCGGAGCGCGGCCTCGCCTCCGCTCGGCTCGACGACATCGCCAAGCGCGCCGGACTCTCCAAAGGCACCATCTACCTCTACTTCCCCAACAAGGAAGAGCTCTTCCGCGAGGTGGTGCGCACGACCGTCATCGCCAGTATCGAGCAGACCGAAGAGCGGCTCGCGACGATCGACGATCCGCGCCAGGCACTCTTGGTCTGGATGGAGGGTTACTGGGCGTGGCTGCGGTCGCCGGCCTTTCCGACCATGTACCGCCTCGTCAACTCCGAGCTCCACAGCTTCCCCGACGTCGCCGCGTTCTTTGCGAAGGAGGTCATCGAGCGGAATCACCGCCTGATCTGCGAGATGCTGGAGCGCGGCATGAAACGGAACGAGTTCCGTCAGATGGATCCGCTCGTCGCCGCCCGTATGCTCTCCGCACTCTTCGTGATGCACGCACTCTGGTACCACCAGCGTAACTCCCTCAAGTCCATTGGCTCGATCCCTGACGACATGATTCTCGGGCAGATCCGCCAATTCTTTCTTCACGCCATGCGCCCCGACGCCGCGGGCGCGCTTCCGCACGCCTGATGATCAATCGCCAAGCCAGTCCCCGCCTCGTGATGGTCGGATTCACGCTGGTCCTGCTCGTCGCGTTGGTGGCGTGTCTCGCGCGTGCGGCGGGCGCGCAGCAGGCGCGGACCGACTCGACCATCCGTCTCTCGCTCGCTGACGCGATCCGCATCGCCGCGCGGCAGAACGCGACGGTCGAGAGCGCCCGCTACCGCGTCGAGGAAGCGCGGGCCCGCGTCACGCAGAGCCGAGCCGATCTCTTGCCGAACGTCTCGGGAGAGAGCAGCGAGCGCCGGTCGACGCTGAATAGCGCCGCCGCGTTTCCGATCGAGCTGCCCGTGCCCGGCATCGACCCGCGCGGCACCATCCTTGGCCCGCTCGACGTGTTCGACGCACGGCTGCGCGGATCGCAGACCCTGTATGACCCCGCGGCGCGCGCCCGCGTCCAGGGCGCTCGTACGAGCGTGCAAGCCGCCAACGCCGACGTTGGAAATGTCGCCGACGTCGCCGCCACCCAGGCCGCGAACGCCTACCTCGGCATCCTGCGCGCCGACGCCACCTATCGCGCTCGGCTCCAGGACTCGACGCTCGCCGCGGAGCTGCTGCAGATCGCACGCGATCAGCTCCGCGCCGGCACCGGCGTCGCGCTCGATGTCACGCGCGCGCGTTCGCAGCTCACCGGGTCGCGCGCCCAGCTCATCGTCGCCCGCAACGAGCGCGACCGCACGCGCATCGATCTCGCGCGCGCGCTCGCTCTTCCGCTGGTGAACATCGTGCCTACCGACACGCTCACATCCGTTTCGGCCTCCCCCACGCCGAGCGAGTCCGCTGCGCTCGACGCCGCGTATCGTGGGCGGAAGGATTTGCAGGCGCTCGCCCTGCAGGCACAGGCGGCACGCCAGCAGGCGCAAGCGATCAGGAAGGAGCGATTGCCGACGGTCGGTCTCATGGGCGACTACGGGCTCAGCCAACGCAACGGCCGGAGCTATCTCCCCACGTACGACATCGGTGTCGGCCTCTCGGTGCCGGTCTTCGACGGCCTGCGTCGCGAAGGCCGCGTGCAGGAGCAGGAAGCGGTCGCACACGAGCTGGAGTCGCGCGAGCGCGACCTTCGCACCCAGGTGGAAGCCGACGTCCGGACCGCCTTGCTCAACCTCGCCTCCTCCGCCGAAGCAGTCGCTGCCGCGCGCGAGCGGCTCTCGCTTGCCGAGCAGGAGGTCGCGCAGGCGCGCGAGCGCTTTCAGGCCGGCGTCTCGGGCAACGCTGACGTCATCACGGCATCACTTACGCTGAATAGTGCGCGGACCCAGCTCGTGGACGCGCTCACCAGCTACGAGGCCTCGCGGGTCGCCCTGGCGCGCGCGCAAGGCACGATCACCACTCTCGACTGAACCACCACCGCGACGTTTCGTCGCCATCTCGCAGGCTCGACTGAACATGGCCACCGCAACGCAACCGCAGAGCAACGCTTCACGTCCCGCCCCGGCGCCCGTCCCGGACGCCCCGCCGTCCAACAAGCGGCGCATCGTGATGGGGATCGTCGCCATCCTTGCCATCATCGGCATCACGTGGGGCGTGAAGCAGTGGCTGTACGGCCGCTCGCACGAGACCACGGACAATGCGCAGGTGGACGGGCACCTCGTACCGGTGCTCGCGAAGGTGAGCGGGTATGTCACCGACGTGACGGTGAACGAGAATGACCACGTTCGCGCCGACTCGACGCTCGTGCTGATCGACGAGCGCGAATACGCCGTGAGGCTGCAGCAGGCCGAAGCCGATCTGGCGGCGGCTCGCGCGGCGGCGGGAGGGGGCGGCGTGGCCGGTCAGGCACAGGCGGCCGTACAGAATGCCACGGGGCAGGAAGCAGCGCTCACCGCCAACATCGCGGCAGCGCGGGCGAACGCGGTCAAGGCGGAGGCGGATCTGGGGCGCATGCGCGAGCTAGTCGCCAAGCAGGTCGTGTCGCGCCAGCAGCTCGACGCGGCGCAGGCGGCCGCGGACGCCGCGCGCGCGCAGCTCGCCGCGGCCGAACGGTCCGCCGGCGCCGCCGGCGCCGGTGTCGTGAATGCGGAGGCAGGCGTCCGCCTCGCGCAGGCGCGGCTGGGTGCAGCGCAGGCCGCGCGCGACAACGCGCAGCTCCAGCTGTCGTATACTCGCATCAAGGCCCCCGTGTCGGGCATCATCTCACGCAAGCAGGTCGAGATTGGCCAGCTCGTGCAGGCGGGCCAGCCATTGCTGACCATCGTCTCCGACACGGGCACGTGGATCACGGCGAACTTCAAGGAAACTCAGCTCCACGATCTCAAGGTCGGCCAGGATGTCGACATCGAAGTCGACGCCTACGGCGGCGGGACGGCGAAGGGCAAGGTCGAGAGTCTGAGCGCGGCGACGGGCGCGAAGTTCGCCCTGCTGCCGCCGGACAACGCGACCGGCAACTTCACCAAGGTCGTCCAGCGCGTTCCCGTGCGCATCAAGGTCACCCAGGGGCTCGGCAAGGATCGTCCGCTTCGGCCCGGAATGTCGGTCGTCGCAAGCGTCGTCACGCGCTGAACCGGCGCGCACCATGGCAACGTTGACTCGTCCCGGCGGCGCGTACGGCCCGGTGACCGACCGTTCCGGTCTACCGGCCGTCGCGTCCGTCGTGGCGGAGGACAAGTACAAGTACAAGTACCTCATCGCCATCGCGGTGACGCTCGCCGCGGTGCTCGAGCTCATCGACACCTCCATCGTCAACGTCGCCATCCCGCACATGATGGGGAATCTCGGCGCGACGCTCGATGAGATCTCCTGGGTCTCCACCGGCTACATCATCGCGAACGTCATCGTCATCCCGATGTCGAGCTGGCTGTCCGGCTACTTCGGCCGGAAGCGGTATCTCACCGGATCGATCATCCTGTTCGTCGCGGCGTCGTTCTTCTGCGGCGCGGCGAGCTCGCTCGGTGGACTCATCTTCTGGCGCGTCGTGCAGGGTCTGGGCGGTGGCGCGCTGCTGTCCACCGCGCAGTCGACGCTGTTCGAGGCGTTTCCGCCCAAGGAGGTCGGCGTCGGGCAGGCGATGTTCGGCGTCGGCGTGATGGTCGGCCCGACCATCGGGCCGACCCTCGGCGGCTACATCGTGGACAACTACGATTGGCCCTGGATCTTCTACATCAACGTGCCGCTCGGCATCTTCGCCGCCTTCATGGTGTGGCAGTACGTGCGCGACGCCGAGTATCAGGAGCGTGCGTCGACGATCGACGGCACCGGCATTCTGCTGCTCGCCCTCTGCGTCGGCTCCCTGCAGTGGATGCTCGAGCGCGGCGAGCGGTATGACTGGTTCGACTCGCGCTTCGTCACCGTGCTCGCCATCACGTCCGTCACCTCCTTCGTGCTCCTCATCTGGCGCGAGCTGACGATCGACGAGCCGGTGATCAACTTTCGCGTGCTGCTCAACCGCCAGCTCGCCGCCGGAGTCATGATCGCGTCCTTCCTCGGCTTCGCCTTGTACGGAAGCGTGTTCGTCCTTCCCGTGTTTCTACAAGGACTGCACGGATGGACGGCGAACCAGACCGGGATGGTCATCCTGCCTGGCGCGCTGGCGTCCGCCGTGACGATGGCCGTCGTCGGCCGGAACGCGGCGCGCCTCGACGCACGGATCACCGTCCCGATCGGCGCATCGCTGTTCCTGTACAGCATGTGGAAGCTCTCGCTGCTGTCGTTCGACGCCGGCGCACCCGACGTCTTCTGGCCGCTCATTGCCCGCGGTGTCGGGCTGGGCCTCATCTTCGTCCCGCTCACCGGTGCGACGATGGCGGAGCTCAAGACGAGCGAGCTCGCGCAGGGGACAGGGATGTTCAACCTGACCCGCCAACTCGGCGGCTCGCTCGGCATCGCGATCAGCGCGACGCTGTTGTCGCGGTTCACCGCGCAGTCCCGCGCGCTGCTCGCCGAGCACATCGTAGCGGGCGATCCGCTCACCTTCGCGCGCGTCGACCTCATCACGCGGGGGCTCGTGGGCAAGGGCGTGAACGCGATCGCGGCGAAGCAGCAGGCGCTCGCGGTGCTGGATCGACAGCTCCAGGGGCAGGCGAGCGTGCTCGCGTTCTCGCGGCTCTACCTGCTCTCCGGCATGGCCCTGATGTGCGCGCTACCGCTGCTGCTGCTGTTCAGGTCGGGCAAGTCGAGAGGATTGGGGCCCGGCGCGGCGCACTGAGCACGAGTGCGCTCTGTCGACCTCAGGAGTCGGAGGCGTGGACGTCGACTTCGGCCCGGCCGTCGCGCCCGTACGTCACGTACATGAGGATCGGTCGGCAGCACACCTGGCAATCCTCGACGTACTCCTGATCGTCGCCGCTGCCCGGGTCGAGCGAGATCTCGTTCGGCGCCGCGCAATACGGACACTGGATATGCGCCTCCGTCTCCGCCGTGCCGTCGCCGCGCGGAAATGCGTCGTCCAACTCCGCGTCCGTCCAATCGTCGTGCGAGAAGTCCACCATGGCGGATAGGAGTAGCGGCGGGTTGGTGCATCGGAGGGATGTCCTCCCGAACTGAAACAGGGGCGTCCGCGAGCGTGGACACCGAATTAAAGACGAAGCAGCACAAGTTATTGTATCACCGACCGTTGTGAGATGAGTCACCGTTGGTGTGGCGCGTGCCTGCCTGGTGTGCCGAACGCACGAACCCAGGAGCCCACCAATGTCACTCCATCGCCTTCGTCGCCGGGCGTCCACCACGCTGGCCGCCGGCCTCGTTCTCATCGCCCTGGCTGGCTGCGCGAAGCAAGTGGTACGCATCGAGCCTGCCGCCGTCACCGACCTCTCCGGTCGCTGGAACGACACCGATTCGCGGCTGGTGGCGAATCAACTGATCGAGCAGACGCTGACGGCCGGCTGGGCCAGGCGGTACGCCGACACGCACGGCGGCGAAGCGCCGACCGTCATCGTGGGCACCTTCGCGAATCGGACGATGGAGCACATCGCGGTCGGCACCTTCGTCAAAGACATCGAGAAGGCGCTGATCAACACGGGCGCGGCGCGCGTCGTCGCGTCGGGCGCCGAACGGGGCGAGTTGCGCGGAGAGCGGCAGGACCAGCAGCAATACGCCCGCGCCGACACACGCGCCAGACAGGGCCAGGAGCTCGGCGCGCGATATCTGCTCGCCGGCGATTTGCAGGCGATCGAGGACGTCGACGGCCGCGAGCGGGTCGTGTTCTACCAGGTCGACGCGCAGCTGATCGACCTGGAGACGAACACCAAGGTCTGGGTCGGCCAGCACAAGATCAAGAAATACATCGAGCGGCCCCGGTTCGGGTTCTGACCTCCACGGAGAGACACCACCATGTCCAATCCCCGTTTCCCCCAGCTCGCACCGACGCTGTTCGTGACCGCCCTCGCCACGCTGGGCTGTGGCGCCGCGACGAAGCGCATCGACGAGGGGCCGATCACCATCACGCACAACGGCGCCCGCGTCGCTGACCCCACGCGAGCGACCGACGCTGCCACGACCCAGGCGCTCGAGGCGGCGCTCACGGGCCGCGAGCGTCGAGATTCCATCGCCGCCGTGGCGTACGCGACTTGTGCACCCGATGTGTGCGCGGCGATCGGCCGCGGCGAGATCGCGCTTGGCATGTCGGCGGCGCAGGTGCTGGCCGCCACGCGGACCACCGACGTCGCTTGGACGGTGCGCCACGGCGAAGGCGTCACCGTGCTCACGCCGAGGGACGCCGACGCGGGCCCGCGCGATGCGGTAGCGCCGGTGGCGCTCGTGCAGCTCGCCGGCGGTGGCGTCGCCAGCATCACGTACCGGGAGCCGCGGGGACTCCGCACGGTCACGTCCATCGCTGACGTGAATGATGCGAATCGGATTCGTTCCGTCGCGCTCGTGCAGGAAGGCGACGCACTCGCCGCCGCCGGCGACTTCATCGGTGCCCTCGAGCGGTACGACAGGGCCAGCGTCGTTCATCCAGCCGACGCGATGCTCGAATACAAGATGGCCGCGGCGCTCGACAAGCTGCTCCGTCCGCGTGAGGCCGAGCTGCGCTACCGGCTGTTCCTGCACCGGCTCGAGCTCGAGAAGATCGAGGCAGTGGGCAACGCCGACGCCAAGCTCGCCGACGCGATCGCACAAGCACGGCAGCGCATCATCGTCCTGGAGAAGCCACCCCGTTGATTCTCTTCACCAGCGGGGTTCACCATGCCATCCATGCTTGGGAATCGACGCCCGGCGCCGTGGGCGGCGGCGTTGTTGCTTGGTCTCGCCGGATGCGCGACGCTGCGCGCCACGGTCGATGGGTACGCGACAGGCGCTTCGGGGATCTCGCGTCCACAGCAGCGCCAGCGTGACGCGCTCGCCGCGGCGGACTATCAACTCCTGCTCGAGCGCCGCGAGGATGACCGGTTGCTCGACGCCATGACGGTCGGCGTCGCGTCGTACTACGCGTCGCAATTCGCGCGGAGCGCCGCCGTGTTGGACACGGCCGCGCTGATCGCCGATGATCGGATCACCGCGAGTCTCTCGAAGGACGCCCTCGCGCTCGTGACCAACGACTTGGCGCGTCCGTACCAACCGCGACGCACCGAGCGTCTATTCATCCCGTACTACGCCATGCTCGCATGGGCGCGGCTTGGCGACTGGGAAAATGCGGCGGTGGAGGCTCGCCGGCTGTCCGCACTGCTTGCCTTGTATGCCGGCGACCGTGACGACGCCGAGCGTTCGCTGCATGCGACGCTGCACCAGCTTGCCGGCATCGTGTTCGAGCGTGCGGGCGACCGCGGTGAAGCAGACGTGGCATACCGCGCGTCGCGAGCCCTCGCCGCGTCGCCGCCGGACTCCGTCACCTCCGCACCTGCAAAAGGTGAGGGAGAGCTCCTCGTCGTCGTGGAGCGCGGCTTCGTCGCGCATCGGGCGAACGAGCAGATCGAGATATTCCGGGGCGACGAACGTCACGAGTTCGCGACGCGCTCGCACCGCCGCGAGGAGGCTGACGAGCTGCCCCTGAAGATCGCCTTTCCGGCGGTGCGGCGTTCACCCCGCCCGTGGGGTGAACTGGTTCGCGTGCGCGTGGACGACGGCGCTCCGGCAGCCCCCTCTCTCGTCGCCATGGTCGATGGTGGCACCATCGCCGACGAGCATCGAGAGCGCGCGGCGATTGCCGCGCGGGCGGTCGCGCGGGCGCTCTCCAAGTATTCCTTGACCAAGGCCGTTACGGATAAACAGGGCGAGGCCACGGGAGAGATGGCCAAGCTGGGCGCGTATCTGCTCGAGCGTGCCGACGTCCGCTCCTGGCATCTCCTCCCGCAGGAGCTCGCTCTGCTGCGTGTTCCCGCAGTAGCCGGTCGGCACGTCCTCCGGCTCGAGATCGGCGACGGACTGACCGTGCGTCACGTTGACGCGGGAACGGTGGAGGTCGGCGAAGGGTTGGTCACGATCGTACCGGTGCGGATCTTCCGGGATTCGCCGCCACCGTCGTCGTCCACCGTGGTCGCCTCGCGTGACAGCGCGTGTGTGCGCGTGTCGTGCCGGTGACGGCACGCGACCACAACAACTTCATGCCGGGCTGCGTACCGCTCCTAGGTGGTATGCGCGGCGACCTCTACCCACTGCCGATGACTCGCTGGACACCTGTTCAACTGCCACCCGGTACGCCGGCCCCGTTGGGCCCGTACACGCCAGCGGTCCGGGCGGGCGACTTCGTGTATGTAAGCGGACAGACACCCCGCAACCCGCGTACGGGCGAGCAGCCCGGTAAAGACGTTGCAACGCAAACACGGCAGGTGCTGTCCAACGTTCAATGGCTGCTCGAGCAGGCTGGAGCAAGCATGGCTGACGTCGTCAGCGTGACGGTGTATCTCACGCACATCGAGGACTGGGCAGCGATGAACTCCGTCTATGCCGACTTCTTTACGAAACCGTTTCCAACCCGTACCACCGTTGGCGCCGAGCTCCGTGACATTCTCGTCGAGATCAGTGCGGTGGCGTACGTAAAGGCCGGCCCTTAACGAACGGATGCACAGCTCGTCTTCCGAACATGACGGTCGCGCGATGTCGCGCGCCAACACTTCGGAGGATGCATGCGTAAGAATCGTGTAATCGCACTTGTCGTCGCGTCTCTCGTATCCACGGCG
>DASXHF010000339.1:0-3946 GCA_036488775.1 Gemmatimonadaceae bacterium
GCCGGTGAGCGCCTCGTCCAGCCAGCCAGCGCCGGTCGAGCGCCCCGCCGACGACGGCGCGGGCCGAGCCGGACGTGGAGGAGGGCGTCAGGGCGGAGGGATGGGAGGGGGCGGCGGAATCCTCGGAGGCATCCTCGGCTCAGTGCTGGGCGCCGGCGGAATGGACGGCCATCATCACGGCCACGGTCATCATGGCGACGGCGATCGTGATGGCGATCGCGACCGCCGCGGAGGAGGCAGCGGCGGCGGATACGGGCTTCCGCTGCGCGCCTGACGCGAGGAACACGCCGTTCGCCGCAACGCGTGTCGCGTCTCTCGTTAGCCGTCTATCGGAGGTACGTGCCAAAGCCTATTTGGGTCGCTGGCCACGCTAATCCTATTGATGTCTTATACCAGGATAAGCTCACGACTTCAATAGGACGCAACGTACCCGCATCTTCGCTTCGTCACAACTTTCACCCAGAGCGGAGACCTCTATGCGCGTGTTTCTCACCGGCGCCACCGGCTTCATCGGGTCGCGGATCGTGCCCGAACTACTCGACGCCGGACACCATGTGCTCGGACTGACGCGTTCCGCGGCGGGCGCGCGCTGGTTGGAGAAGGCCGGCGCAGAGGCGCACCAAGGCACCCTCGAGGAGCCCGATCGCATCGCCAGCGGCGCGGCGGAAGCGGACGCGGTGATCCACACGGCCTTTGATCACGACTTCTCGCGCTTCGTCCAGAACTGCGAGAAGGACCAGCGCGTCATCGAGGCGATGGCGCGAGCGCTCGCCGGGTCCGATCGGCCGCTGATCATCACCTCCGGCACCGGCATGGGCAGCCGTGGGCCCGGCACGCTCGCGGTCGAGGAAGTGTTCGACCACGATAATCCCAATCCGCGCCGCCTCTCAGAGCTGGCGGGCGAAGCGGCCGCCCACCGCGGCGTGTCGGTCGCCGTGGTGCGTCTGCCGCAAGTCCACAACACCGAACGGCAGGGGCTGATCTCGCCGGCCATCCACATCGCACGGCGGACTGGCGTCTCAGCGTACGTCGGCGACGGCTCGAACCGGTGGGCGGCAGCACACGTGGGCGATGTCGTGCGGCTCTATCGGCTCGCCCTCGAGCACCACGCGCCCGGGGCGCGCTGGCACGCGGTGGCAGAGGAAGGCGTGCCGATGCGCGAAATCGCCGAGGCGGTCGGCGCCGGCCTCGGTATTCCGGTCCGCTCCCTGTCGGTCGATGAGGCGATGCAGCACTTCGGGTGGCTCGGACCGTTCGCCGGTGCCGACATGCCAGCGTCGAGCGCGTTTACGCGCAAACGGCTCGCATGGGCGCCGACCGGGCCGAGCCTGATCGACGACCTGCGAAACATGAACTTCGCGGCTACCGAGGTCGAACACCGAGGCTAATCGTGCCGTCGCTCGGCGCGGCGCCGCTACTCCTGCCCTCGCGACTTGAACCGGGCCCGGTACGCTCTGGGCGACACAGCAGCGTGGCGCTCGAAGGCGCGCCGAAACACGTCTTCACTCGCGTAGCCCACCGAGTGTGCGATTACCGCGAGCGGCACGCGCGAACTCGATTCATCGAGACGTCGCTTTGCTTCGCCAACGCGCGTTGCCTCCACGAAGGCGCCTGGCGTGCTGCCCATCGCCCTTTTGAAGGCGCGCGCAAACTGACGCGGGCTGAGACACGCGCGCTCGGCCAGCCGCGCGACGGAGAGGTCACTCTTGAGATGCGAGTGGATCCAGGCCGCGAGATCACCGAATCGATCAGCCGCTTGCACCTGGTACGCCAATGGTTCGGAGAATTGATTCTGACCCCCGGGGCGTTTGAGATAAACGACGAGCTCCCGCGCGACCGCCAGGGCGGCGGGCGCGCCTTCGTCTTCCTCAATGAGACAGAGCGCGAGATCGATTCCGGCCGTAACGCCAGCAGAGGTGTAGAATTTTCCGTCGCGCGTGAACAGAGCGTCGGCATCGAGGCGCACAGCAGGAAAACGACGACTTACGTCGTGCACGGAGGCCCAGTGCGTCGTGGCGCGGCGATTGTCGAGCAGTCCGGTCGACGCGACTCCGTAAATTCCCGTGCATACGCTAGCAACGCGGCGGGTCGTGGACGCGAGGCGTCGCACGCACTCGGCGGCCCTTGCCATCACCGCGGGCATACGGATGCCCGTTCCACCCGGCACGATGAGGGTATCGATGCGTAGCCGCGCGTCCGCCCGAGCATCGGCACGCATCACGACGCCGCCGCTCGTGGTGAAATGCCGGCCGGTGAGTCCGATGATCGTCACCTCGTACGGCGGCCAGTGCTCCTGGATCTCGCCATTCAGACGCCGGCCGAGAAACACGTCGGACGTGAAGGCGTCGGCGGGCCCGATCAGGTCCAGCGCCTGCACGCCGTCGAAGCCGAGAAAGGCGACGCGGCGGCGAGTCGGGGTCACTTGCCTCCGGGAAAGCGGACGATGGCATCGTCCACGGGCAACTGGTCGGCCATTCGCACAGCGAGATGCGCGCTGCCCGGCTCGTAATCGCGTCCGTAGCCGATCAGCGTGAAGTCGCTGAGGCGGAAAGGTATGCCTTCCGCCGCGAGGTCGGAGGGCGCGTCCATGAGCTGGAAATGGAGATGCGGCCCGGTCGCCTGGCCCGAGTTCCCCAAATGCGCAATCGCCTGGCCCTGGTGGACGCTTTGACCGGCGTGGACTCGCACGCTGCCACGCTGCAGATGGGCATAGAGAGCGTAGCGCCCGTCCACGAGCCGGAGGATTACGTGATTGCCCGAAATGTTTGCGACGGTCACTGGGGGCAGCGTTCCGGGAACGTTGTCCGGCATCGAGTCGATCGCGCTCACCACTTCCCCATCGGCAACGGCAAGTACGGGCTCGCCGAATCCCCAGAAGTTCTCATTGCGCGAGCGATCGTCGTGCCATGTATTGCCGTTCGGACCGATCTTCATCCAGTCGAAGGCAAAGCGTTGTGAGATCCGGGCTCGACCGTCGAGTGGAATGAGCGCGCGGCGGTGTCCGGACCCATTGGATGGACCGTCACCCGCGAGCCACGTCCCTCCGCGCATCGGCGCACCGATCGTTTCGGCGGCGACGTGATTCACCGGGGTCACGAGATCATCGATCACCGATGGTGTATTGGCCCCATCGAGCAGCGCGAACTGGAGGCGGTGGCGGAGCGCCGTCGGCATCTTGTCCGCCCGATCGAGCTTCACCCACATGAACACCACGGCGCGCTGCCCGACGTCGATGCGCAGCGCATCGCTCGAGTCGGCGCGGGCGTCGCCCTGCATGCGCATCCGTGCACCGATCTGGAACGTTGAGCGAAGTGCCGAGTCGGAGAGCGTTGCGATCGGCCGCGACCGCGAGCGCGAGAACACATCGACCGACCGGAGGGCCATCGGTCCCTGCCCGAAGTTCGTGACGTGAAGCTCGTAGACGAGTGTGGTTGTGCCGCTCACGACCACGGGCGTTGGCGGCTTGGGCAGCGTGACCTCGACGGGGGCTTGCCGTTGGTACGACTGCCCTTGGGCACTCGATGCCAAGATGATCGCCGCGACACCGAGGCCCTGACTGCGCCGTCGAACCAGAAAGGGTCGTATCACCATTGCCTCGGTGTCGAAGTGATGGATGCGGGGATCGACGTCACGAGGCAAGATGACTAAGGGGACGCAACGGCAGCAATGACATCTGTCAGACGATTTCGGACGCGCACTGCGCCCGATAGCGCGACCCTGGTCGCGTCGTTGTGGAGGTCATCAGTCGGCGTTCCCAGCGCTCGCTTGGACCCAGGCATCGCTTACCGTCTCTCGTGCTGTGCTTCGGGGGCGTCACCGCTTCGCACGCCGATTCCCCCCTTGAGCACCACGATGTGCCGCCCGATCGCCGATAGGTGGTTGGCCGGCGCGCCGGTTACGGCCCCACCGACACGCAGCTTGCCGGACCCGACGAGCTCTAGGTGGA
>DASXHF010000003.1:0-15096 GCA_036488775.1 Gemmatimonadaceae bacterium
CCAGGCGACCGTCGCCACCCGCGTCTCCAGAGCGAAGGCGCTGGAGTATCTTTCCGGCCTGGATTACGGGCTCCGGTACGAGCACCTGGCCGGCCTCACGACGTTCTTCGGCAAGCTCGCGGCGAGCGGGCGCGTTCCGGATGGATCGCTCGCGTTCTTACCGGCCGCCTGAAATCCACGGCAGGGCAACTGAATACACGGAAAGAGCGGAAACGACGGAGCCGACGGATGACGGCACACCAGGATCCGACTGGCGCGGCTTCCCGGTCCCGTCGACAACGATAAAGGGCTTTTGAGGTTGCGGCGTTAGTCTGGCGCGCGGAGTCGCGCTCGTAGGAGAGACAGATCCGCAGGTTCCGAACTTCCCGTAGTTTCCGTGCATTCCGTTGTCGTGTGTTGCATTCGGCTCATTGATGTCCATCGAAGGATCGGAGTGGCCCATGCGTGACCTCCTCGACTTCTACACGAACGCACCGCTCCTCGAGCTCGGCGTCGAGGCGGATCGCGTGCGGCAGCGGCTGCATCCCGGCGACGTCGTCACCTACATCGTCGACCGGAACATCAACTACACGAACGTCTGCGTCGCCGACTGCGGCTTCTGCGCTTTCTATCGCCGGCCGAAAGACGCCGAAGGTTGGACGCTCTCGTACGAGCAGATCGGCGCCAAGATCGACGAGGCCAAGGCGCTCGGCGGCGTGCAGATCCTCATGCAGGGTGGGCACAATCCGTACATCCCGTTCGAATGGTATCTCGATCTGCTGCGCTACATCAAGCGGAACCATCCCATTCACGTCCACGGCTTCAGCCCGAGTGAAGTCGACTTCTGGGCGAAGCTGTATCGGATGGAAGCCCGTGAGGTCATCCGTGAGCTGCAGAAGGCCGGTCTGGATTCGATTCCCGGCGGCGGCGGAGAGATCCTCGTACAGCGCGTGCGCGATCAAGTCGCCAAGAAGAAGGCCGGCGCCGATCGCTGGCTCGAGATCATGGAGATCGCCCATCAGGAAGGGATGAAGACGTCGGTGACCATGATGTACGGCATCGGTGAGACGTTGGCCGAGCGGCTCGAGCATCTCGAGCGCGTGAAGGAAGTGCAGAAACGCACCGGCGGATTCACGGCGTTCATCTGCTGGCCGCTGCAGCCCGAGAACACGCCGACGATGTCGCACATGCCCAAGACCGACGCGGTCGACTACCTGCGCACCGTCGCCATCTCGCGCATCGTGCTCGACAACGTTCCTAACCTGCAGTCGAGCTGGGTGACGATGGGGATGAAGATCGGCCAGACCGCCCTGCGCTTCGGCTGCAACGATTTTGGATCGCTGATGATCGAGGAGAACGTCGTCTCCGCGGCGAACACCACGTACCGCACGAGCATCGACGAGATGGAGCGTCTCATTCGGGACGCCGGCTTCGCCCCGGCTCGGCGGCGGCAGGATTACTCGATCATCTCGCACGCCGCGCCGGTACCGGCGGCGCGCACGCCGGTCGCCGCGGCGTGAGTCGTCGACCGTGCAACGCCTCCGATGTCTGACCGCCCTCCTCATCCCGCGCCGCGTCTTCCGCTGCGCACCGGGATCGGTTACGACTCGCACCGGTTCGCGCCCGGCGGTCCGCTGATCCTTGGCGGCGTCCGCGTTCCGAGCGCCGTTCATCTGAAGGGGCACTCCGACGGCGACGCCATCGCGCACGCCGTGACCGACGCCATCCTGGGCGCCGCGGCGCTCGGCGACATCGGCGAGCTGTTCTCCGACACCGATCCCGCCAACGCCGGCCGCGACTCGATCGGGATGCTCATCCACGCCGTCGCCACGGCGCGGCACGCCGGTTGGCGCGTCGGCCAGGTCGACGTCGTCGTCATCGCGGAGACGCCGAAGATCGCACCGCACCGCGACGCGATGCGCCAGCGCATCGCCGACGCCTGCGACGTCGACGTCGCCGACGTCAGCATCAAGGGGAAGACGAACGAAGCGATGGGCTTCGTCGGCCGCGGCGAAGGAATCGCCTGCGTCGCCACCGCCACGATCGTTCCCGCCTGACGTCGTGCAGTCGCTACTCGCGTGGCTCGCCGGCCTTCCGCCGGCGGTGCTGTACCTCGCGCTCTTCGTCCTCGCTGGCGCGGAGAACGTGTTCCCGCCGCTGCCGACGGACACGATCGTCGCGTTCGGGACCTGGCTCGCCGCCCGCGGCAACGGAAGCGCGTTCGCCGCCTTCCTCGTCACGTCGATCGGCAACGTCGTCGGCGCCGCCGGCACGTACTGGCTCGGACGCCGGCACGGTACGCTCTGGCTGCAGCGCAAGTTCCCATCGCTCGCCGACGAACGAGGCGAAGCGCGCCTGCGCGCGCTCTACGCGCGGTACGGCGTGCTCGCGCTGGTCGTGAGCCGGTTCATCCCGGGCGTCCGCTCGGTCGTTCCCCCCTTCGCCGGCGCCTTCGGCGTGCCAGCGTCCGTCGCGATTGGTGCGATCGGCGTCGCGTCGGTCGTATGGTATGGCCTCATCAGCTACCTGGCCTACAAGGCCGGCACGGATTGGGACGGCGTCGTTGCGCTGTTGGCCCGGTCCGGCCGTTTGACCGCGATCGCGGCGCTCGCGCTGGCCGGCCTGGCGGCGATAGTTTGGTTCGTGACACGCCGACGGAGGAGCCGCGCATGAGCGACGACGACCGGCGCGGCCGCGCGTTCCTGCTGCAGCGCTTTACCGATTTCGTCGCGTTGGAGCAGGGGCTGTCGCCGCGGACGCAGGAGGCTTACCAGCGCGACCTCGCGCGCTTCGCGCAGTTCGCCGAGTCCAAGGGCGTGCCCGCACCTCTCGACGTCACCGCGCGGCTGCTGCGCGAGTACGTCTATCATCTCAAGGACCTCGGGCTCTCGCCGGCGTCGATTCGTCGCAACGTCTCCGCCGTCCGCACGTACTTCCGCTTCCTCACCGGAGACGGCATCGTCGTCCGCGATCCGAGCGAGCGGCTCGAGACGCCCAAGCGCTGGAGAACGCTGCCCGACGTCCTGACGGTAGACGAAGTGAAGAAGCTGCTCGCCTCGCCGACGCTCGACGACTCGCTCGCGTTCCGCGATCGCGCGCTGCTCGAGCTGGCCTATGGCGCCGGTCTCCGCGTCTCCGAGTGGATCTCGGTCGGCGTGCGCGACCTGTTGCTCGACCAGGGGCTCGTTCGCGTCTTCGGCAAAGGGAGCAAGGAACGTCTCGTCCCGATCGGACGGTCGGCCATCGGCGCCGCCGCGATCTACCTGCGCGAGCTGCGGCCGAGGCTCGAGAAGGGCGAGGGGAAGGGAGTCCTCTTTCTCAACGCGCGCGGCCGTCCGCTCACCAGAATGGGCGCGTGGAAGATTCTGCGCGGATACGTCGAGCGGGCCGGGATCACGAAGCACGTCTCCCCGCATACGCTGCGGCATTCCTTTGCGACCCACCTCCTGGAGGGCGGCGCCGACCTCCGCGCCGTGCAGGAGATGCTCGGCCACGCCGACATCGCGACCACCCAGATCTACACCCACGTCGATCGGGAGTATCTCCGGCAGGTCCATCGGAGTTATCATCCGCGGAGCTGAGAAGGACCGGCTCCGCTCCGAACCCGCGTTGAATCCATGCTCCTCGTCATCGACAACTACGACTCCTTCACCTACAACCTCGTCCAGTATCTTGGCGAGCTCGGGGCGGAGGTGACCGTGCGCCGCAACGACGCCGTGACCGTCGAGGAGATCGGGCGCCTCGCGCCGTCGGGGATCGTCCTCTCGCCCGGTCCGTGCGCGCCGGCGCAGGCAGGCGTGACGGTCGACGTCATCCGCGCCTGGGGCGCGCGCATTCCGACGCTCGGTGTCTGCCTCGGACATCAAGCCATCGGTGAGGCGTACGGCGGGCACGTCGTGCGCGCCGCGCGCGCGGTGCACGGAAAGACCTCGCGCATCGTACATGACGGCCGCGATCTCTTTCGCGGGCTGCCGACCCCTCTGCAGGTGGGACGCTATCACTCGCTCGTCGTCGAACGGGCCACCTTGCCGGCCGATCTCGAAGTCGTGGCGACGTCGTGCGACGACCCCACGGAGATCCACGCGCTGCGCCACGTCGAGCACCCGGTCTGGGGCGTGCAGTTTCATCCGGAGTCCGTGCTGACGCCCGACGGCAAGCAACTCTTGCGCAACTTCCTCGATCGCGTGGCGGCGTGAGGCGCCGATCGCTCGTCCTGCTGCTGTGCGCACCGCTGTCACTGCGCGCACAGGAGATCGTGGTGCGCGGAGACGACTCGCACACCGGCGGCCCGGCGCTGCGGCGCGCGCTCGCGGCGCCGCACGTCGTCCGCGCGGGATCGGGCCGGCTCGACATCCCTCGCGACACCGCGATCACCACGAGCCTCGTGGTGCTCGGCCGTCCGACATATGTGGCCGGTCGAGTGGACGGCGACGTCGTGGTCGTCGGCGCGGACCTGTTCCTGCGTCCGGGAGCAAACATCGCGGGGCGCGCCGTCGCCATCGGCGGCACGGTATCCACGACGATGCTCGGCACCGTGGCGAATGGTGTGGAGAGCGAGCGCGACGCAGACGTCTCGATCGAGCGCGACGGGCGTTCGTTCGTCGTGACGCTGCACGAGACGCGCGGCGAGGAGCGCACGCCGCTTCTGCGGCCGGCCGGCATCTTCGGCCTTCGCCTGCCGACCTACGACCGGGTGGATGGTCTGTCGGTTCCAGTCGGTGCCGTGGTCGCAGTCGGCGACAGCGTCGTCGTGATCGAGCCGACGGCGACCTATCGCAGCCGCCTCGGCGTCGTGGATCCGAGTGCCACCATCGGTGTCCTCGTCGGGCGTCCGGTCGGATTCGTCGGGCGGATCGGACGCGAGACACGCACGAACGACGCGTGGATCTACTCCGACCTCGTCAACTCGCTGTTCACCTTCTTTACCGGCGCCGACACGCGGAACTATTTCCGCTCCGACCTCGCCGAAGGCCGCGTCGTCGGGCGCTGGGCCTCGCCGTCGGACACCATCGAGGCGTACGCCGGCGGACGACACGAGCAGCTGCGCGCGATCACCGCCGTTGGCAACGTCTGGAGCGTGACCGGCCGGCACGACGAATTCAAGATTCCCCGCTCGAACCCGCTCGTCGAGGAGGGTAACCTCGGCTCGGCGATCGCCGGCACGGACGTACGTCTGGCGCGCGGTCCGGTGGTCGCGTCTTTCTCCGCCGACGCGGAGCAAGGGTTCACCACACCGGCGCGGACGTCGGACTTCCTGCAGCTCACCCTCGACGGACGCGTGCAGTTCCCGACCTTCGGCACTCAGAGCCTCCACTTTCGTGCGCACGCCGTCGGAACACGAGGCGACACCGTCCCGCTGGCCCGCTACGCCTACCTCGGCGGCAGTGGTACGCTCCGGACGCTCGATCTCCTGGAGCAGGGCGGAACGGCGCTGTTCTTTCTCGAGAGCCGCTACATGATCCCGATCGACGCGGTGCAGCTTCCGGTGATCGGCAATCCGGTGCTGACGCTGCGCGACGCGTTCGGCTCGGCCGGCGTTGGATCGCTCCCGGCGTTCCAGCACGAGATCGGCGTGGGGATCGGGGTGAGCGCCGTCCGGCTCGATGTCGCGACCGCCGTGGCGGGACGGCGAGGGACGGAGGTGGGAGTGGGAATCTCGTTTCGGCGGTGAATCGTGAGACGTGATCCGTGAACCTTGGCGGCGCCTGCAGGCACATCTCACGGCTCACGTCTCATGGGTTTTTTGGTTGCGGAAACCCGCCCCCCGGCCTATCTTGGCTGGCGTGAAAGTTGCATCAGCCGCGCGCCTCGCGCGCGCATCGCACGGTCGCGCCGGCTACGGCGCCCTCCACCCCCGCGTTCCCGCGAGCCGCACGTGAGGACGCTCGCCGTCATCCCCGCGCGACTCGGCGCCTCGCGGCTCCCGCGCAAACCCCTCCGGCTCCTCGCCGGCGTCCCCGTCATCGTCCGCGTCCTCGAGCGCGTCTGCGCCCTCCGTGTCGCGGACCGCGTCGTCGTCGCCACCGACAGCGACGAGGTCGCCGAGTCCGTGCGCGACGCCGGCGGTGAGGCCGTCCTCACCCGCGACGACCATCCCTCCGGTACCGATCGCGTCGCCGAGGTGGCCGCGCGACCCGAGTTTCGTGGCGCCGAGGCCGTCCTCAACGTGCAGGGCGACGAACCCTTCGTTTCCGCCGCCGCCGCGCGCGGCGCGCTCGATCAGGTCACCCGGTACGGCTTTCCGCTCGGCACCGCCGCCGTCCGGGCACATCGCGACGCACTTGGCAACCCCGACGCCGTGAAAGTCGTCGCTGCCGACGACGGGACCGCGATGTACTTTTCGCGCGCGCCGATCCCGTACCCGGGACATCGAGCCGATGAGGACGCGCTGTCCCAGCGCGTGCTGCACCACGTCGGGCTCTATGCGTACACCCCGGAGGCGTTGGCCCACTGGGTCGCGCTGCCGCCCCATCCGTACGAGCGCATCGAGCGGCTGGAGCAGCTCCGGCCCCTCGCGGCGGGCATACGGTTCGGCGTCGCCGTCATCGACGGTCCGTTCCGCGCCGGCATCGACACCGAGGCGGACCTCGACCGGGCGAATCGAGATTGGATGACCTTCACCGCGAGCCAGAGCTGATGCAGACCAATACCCGACAGCACACCACGAAATACATCTTCGTGACCGGTGGTGTCGTCTCCTCCCTCGGAAAGGGAATCGCTGCGGCGTCGCTGGGCCGGTTGCTCGTCGAGCGCGGGCTGCGCGTCACGATGATGAAGTTCGATCCCTACCTCAACGTCGACCCCGGCACGATGTCGCCGTTCCAACACGGCGAGGTGTTCGTCACCGACGACGGCGCCGAGACGGATCTCGACCTCGGCCACTACGAACGGTTCATCGATCGCTCGCTGTCGCAGACCAACAACGTCACCACCGGCCGGATCTACCTGAACGTCATCACCAAGGAGCGTCGCGGCGAGTATCTGGGCTCCACCGTCCAGGTGATCCCGCACATCACCGACGAGATCAAGGCGGCGATGCGCCGCGTCTCGCCGGAGAACGACGTCGTGATCGTCGAGATCGGCGGCACCGTCGGCGACATCGAGTCGCTGCCGTTCCTGGAGGCGATCCGTCAGTTCCGGCATGACGTCGGCCGCGAGAACGCGATCTTCGTCCACCTCACCCTCGTACCGTACATCGCGGCCGCCGGCGAGCTCAAGACGAAGCCCACGCAGCACTCGGTGCGCGAGCTGATGGAGATCGGAATCCAGCCCGACGTGCTCATCGTGCGCACCGAGCGTCCGATCTCCGACGAGATCAAGCGTAAGATCGCGCTGTTCTGCAACGTCGAGTTCGGGGCGGTGATAGAGTCGCCCGACGTGCAGACGATCTATCAGATCCCGCTGGCCTTCCGCGAGCAGGGATTCGACGACAAGGTGCTCGAGAAGTTCGGGCTCGAGCGTCCGGCACCCGATCTCGCTCAGTGGCGGGAGATGGTGCAGCGCATCGTCCAGCCCCACGAGCGGGTCCGCATCGCGATCGTCGGCAAGTACACCGACTATGCCGACAGCTACAAGAGCGTTCAGGAGGCGCTGATCCACGGCGGCATCGCCAACGACGTCGGCGTCGACATCAGCTGGGTCTCGAGCGACAACTTCACCGATGCCGCCGCCGCGCGTCAGATCCTCTCGTCGCACGACGGGCTGCTGGTGCCCGGCGGGTTCGGCGTGCGCGGGGTCGAAGGGATGGTCGAAGCGATCCGCGAGGCACGGGTGTCGGGCGTCCCGTTCTTCGGCATCTGCCTCGGCATGCAGACCGCCATCATCGAGTTCGCACGCAACGTCTGCGGGTTGGATGACAGTCACTCGTCGGAGTTCGCGCCGGAGTGCAGCGATCCGGTGATCTCGCTCATGGAGTCGCAGCAGCACGTCACCGACATGGGCGGCACGATGCGCCTCGGCGCCTATCCCTGTCGGCTCGCGCGCGGCTCGCGCGCGGCGGAAGTCTATGGCGTCGGGGAGGTGAGCGAGCGCCATCGGCACCGCTACGAGGTGTCGAATGCGTATCGCGATCTGTTCGTGCAGCACGGCATGCGACTGAGCGGGCTGTCGCCTGACGGCCAGCTCGTAGAAGTCGTCGAGCTGCCGGCGCATCCCTGGTTCATCGGGTGCCAGTTCCATCCCGAGCTGCAGTCGCGTCCCACGCGGCCGCATCCGCTGTTCGCCGGCTTCGTCGCCGCCGCGGCGGCCGCCAAACGCCGCCGCGGCGCGGCGCAGGGCACGACGTCTCTCGCCGCCGCGCGGGTCTGATGTCATTTCGATTTCGTCGTGATGCACTCTTCCTCATCGCGGGCCCGTGTCAGCTCGAAGACGACGCGCTCAACCTGCGTGTCGCCGAGCATCTGGCGCGGCTCGCGGAACGGGTGCCCGGTGGGATCGTGTTCAAGGCGAGCTTCGACAAGGCGAACCGCTCCAACCCTGGCGCGACGCGAGGGCTCGGTCTCGAGAAGGGGCTCGCCGCGCTCGACCGCGTACGTCAAGCGACGGGCCTGCCAGTGCTGACTGACGTGCACCTGCCCGCTCAATGTGCGCCCGCCGCCGAGGTGGTGGACGTGCTGCAGATTCCGGCCTTCCTGTGCCGTCAGACCGACCTGCTGCTTGCAGCGGGCGCCACGGGGAAGCCGGTGAACGTCAAGAAGGGACAGTGGATGCATCCCGAAGGGATGCGCGGTGCGCTCGACAAGGTGCGCGCGGGCCACGCCGGCGCTCGACGCAGCGGCGAGGCGGTCGTCGCGGCGACCGAACGCGGCTCCTTCTTCGGCTACGGAGATCTCGTCGTCGACTTCCGCGCGCTTCCGCGCATGCGGGCCGCGTGCGACGCGCCGGTGATCTTCGACGCGACGCACAGCGTGCAGCAGCCCGGCCGCGGCGAAGCCGGTGCGAGCGGCGGCGCGCGCGAGTTCATCCCGCCGCTCGCGCTCGCCGCATGCGCCGTCGGCGTGGACGGATTGTTCATGGAAACCCATCCGGATCCCGCCCGCGCGCCGAGCGACGGACCGAACATGATCCCGCTGCACGAGCTCGATGCGCTCGTCACCCGCGCGGTCGACATCTGGCACCGGGCGCGCGCATGATACATCCCACGCTGGCTCGCTCCATCCGCATCGTCGGCCTCGACGTGGACGGTGTGCTCACCGACGGCGGGATCTACCTCGGCGCGGCGGCGGCCGGCTCGGATGGCGGGGCAATCGAATTCAAGCGCTACGACATCCAGGACGGGCTCGGGATTCACCTGATGCAGAAGGCCGGCATCCGCGTCGCGATCGTCACGGGCCGTGTCTCCGACAGCGTGCGGCTGCGCGCGGCCGAGCTCGGGATCGAGGACGTCGCGCAGGACGCGCAGGCGCAGAAGCTTCCGGCGTTCCTCTCGATGCTCGACCGACACGGCATCGCGCCGTCCGAGGCGGCGTTCATCGGCGACGACTTCCCCGACCTGGCGCTCCTTCGCCTCGTCGGGATGCCGGTGGCGGTCGCGAATGCCGTGCCGGAGGTGAAGGCGGCCTGCTCGGTCCAGCTGACCCGGAGCGGAGGCGCAGGCGCGGTGCGCGAGTTCGCCGAGCTGCTCATGAAGGCGCGGGGCGATTGGGTCACGGTCACGGAGCGGTACGTCGCCGAGCGCTCGCTGCCATTGGCGGAGCCGTACGCATGAACGCCGAGCAGATCGTCGAGCGCGGGCGGCGCGTCGTCCGCATGGAGCGGGAGGCGCTCGCCGCCGTCGAGGAGCGACTCGACGGCGCGTTCGCGCGCGCGGTGACGATGATCGCCCAGTCCGGTGGCCGCGTGATCGTCGCCGGTGTCGGCAAGTCGGGCCTCATCGGCCGCAAGATCGCGGCAACGCTCACGTCGACCGGCACCCCGGCGGCGTTTCTGCATCCGGTCGAGAGCGCGCACGGCGACCTCGGCATCGTTGGCGCGAGCGACGTCGCGATCCTGCTGTCCAAGTCGGGAGAGTCGGACGAGATGCTCGTGCTGCTCGAACAACTGCAGGGACTCGGGGTACGGACGATTGCGATCACCGGCGAGCGCGGATCGGCGCTCGCTCGGCTGTGCGACGTGGCGCTCGACGCCTGGGTTCGCGAAGAGGCGTGTCCGCACGACCTCGCGCCGACGACCAGCACGACGGCGGCGCTGGCGATCGGTGACGCGCTCGCCGTCGCGTTGCTCGAGCACAAGGGATTTCGCCGCGAAGACTTCGCCCGGCTGCATCCGGGCGGGGCGCTCGGCCGCCGTCTGGTGACCCGCGTCGAGGAAGTGATGCTCACGAGCCCTCTGCCGGTGCTGCCGCCCGGTGCGACGCTGCGGCAGGCGGTCGTGGTGCTCGCCGAGCAGCGCGGCATCGTGGTGGTGTGCGACACGGACCAGCGGGTGTGCGGTGTGCTCACTGCGGGAGACCTGACACGATTGATGGAACACGAAGCGGACGTGCTCGCCGATCCGGTCGAGCGCATCATGACGCGGTCGCCCCGGAGCGCCCGTACCGGCGAGCTCGCGAGCGCCGTCGCCTATCGCATGGAGAAGCACGGCATCATGGCGATGCCGGTGCTCGACGGCGACGAGCGGCTGGCCGGCGTGGTGCACCTGCACGACCTGCTGCGCGCGCGGGTCGCCTGATGCGCCGGCTCGCGATGATCGTGGCGGCGCTATGCGTCGCCGGATGCAACCGCCAGGGGAGCGCACCGCCGGTGAAGTTGCACGTGTCGCTCGCCGACAGCGCCGAACAGGTGCTCTCCAACATCCACACGCTGCTCACCGATCACGGCGTGGAGCGCGGCGAGCTGTTCGCCGACTCGGCATACGTCTTCGACGAATCGACCCGCTTCGAGCTGCGCACGGTGCGCGCGACGTTCAACACCACGACCGGCGTCAAGGACGGCGACATGCGCGCCGACCGGGGGCGCTACAACATTCGCCAGCAGGTCCTGGAGGGCCACGGCAACGTGGTCATCACGACGACGGAGGGGAAGCGGCTCACGTCGCCACGCCTGCGTTACAACCAGGCGATGAACGAGGTATCGAGTGATACATCGTTCACCATGGTGGAACCGGGCCGGACGTTGTCGGGAATCGGCTTCCGCGCCGACCCGCAGCTGAATCACGTCACGGTCCTGAAGGCGCCGCGCGGCCAGGGCAGCTTCACGCTGCCGGGGCAATGATGCGCCGAGTCCTCTCCGGGATCGTCTTGTTCGCGCTGCCGGCGTTCGCCGGCGCGCAGAACGCCCCCGCCGCGGCGCCGACGGGACGCTGCAAGCTCGCGTACGTGGCCGACCACGGCCTGAAGACCGACAAGCTGCCGAGCGGCCAGTTCAACGCGTATACCGGCGGCAACGTCGTGGCGCGCTGCCCGGCACAGAACCTGGTGCTCAAGTCCGACAGCCTCGAGTCGTATGGTGACGAGGGGCGCATCGTGTTCATCGGGAAAGTGGATTACGCCGAACCACGTCTCAAGCTCACCTCCGACCGCCTCACGTACTTTCAGCGTGACGAACGGATCCTCGCCACGGAGAACGTGATCGCACGCCTGCCCACCGGTTCCACGCTCCGCGGTCCGCAGGTCGAGTTCTTCCGCGCGATCCCGCGCGTGCGCCCCGAGCAGTCCGCGACGGCCACCGGGCGTCCGACCATCACGCTCGTCGAGCGGGACTCCCTGGGCAAGCCGCAGCCGCCGGTGAACGTCACGGGCAACGTCGTCTACCTGAAAGGCGATAGCATCGTGTCGGCGGTTGGCCAGGTAGTCGTCGTCCGGCCCGAGCTCACCGCCACCGGCGACTCGCTGTACGCCGACGCGACGCAGGGGCTCGTGCGCATCATGCGCCAACCGAAGATCACGGGCACCAAAGGGCGCCCGTTCACGCTGGTTGGCGAGACGATCGACCTGCGCACGCGAGCGCGGAAGCTGGAGCGCGTGCTGGCGAAGAACGCGGCCGTCGCGCACAGTGAGGACCTCGAGCTGAAGTCGGACAGCATCGATCTCCGCATCACCGGCGATCAGTTGCAGCGGGCGGTCGCGTGGGGAAAGAGTCGCGCCCACGCCACGTCGCCGACGCAGTCCATCCTCTCCGACTCCATCGACGTCCTGATGCCGGCGCAACGCGTCCGCGAGCTGCACGCCGTGCGCGGGGCGTCGGCCGAGGGCGCGCCCGACACGACGAAGTTCCGCACCAAGGAGAACGACCGCCTCACCGGCGACACGATCGTCGCGCACTTCGACACGGCGGCGACCCGCGACACATCGAGCAAACCGCGCATCCGTGAGCTCGTCGCCATCGGCCACGCGACCTCGCTGCAGCATCTTCCGCCGCGCGACACGAGCCTTCGCGTCCCGGCGATCAACTACGTCCGGGGGCGGACGATCACGGTGGCGTTCGACTCGGCCAAGGTGCAAACCGTGCACGTGATCGATCAGGACCAGGCGGGCGGCGTGTACATCGAGCCCGACGCCGATACCACGCGCACGAAACGCCGGGCGACCGCCACCGGTGCGCCGCCCGCCGGTGCTCCACCGACTCCCGCTGCCGCCCGGCCGACTACGACACCGCCAGCCAACCCGCCGAGGCGACCGTGAGCGACAACGGCAACCCCTCCCGGCTGCAGGCGTTGGTCGACCGGCTCTCCAACGGCGATCGATCGACCGCGCTCGCGCTGCACGCGCTCATCTGCTGCGCTGACGACCAGGGCACGGCCAGCTTCAACGACATCGCGGTCGGCTACCGCAACGACCATCTGGCCGCGCAACGCGCCGCTGGCCGCGACGCCGAGCGCGAGGCGGGCGAGCTGAGCATGGATCAGGTTCGCGCGCATCTCGCGACCTCCGTGCTGCCGCGCCTCGCATCGGAGGACATCATCGAGCTCGGCGCCGATGTGCCGCTCGAACCGGACACGCGCATCCGTCTGAACGAGCGGCTCTGGACCGACGTCCGCGCGGCGCGGCCGGAGATCGCCAATGTCCTCAAGCAGACGGGCGAGCATCCGACCCCGCGATTCACCAAGACCATCAGCCCGGCCGGTCCGCCTCACGGAGCGCGCACGAGCGTCCTCGAGGCGCAGGGGCTGGTGAAGATCTACCGGCGACGCCGGGTCGTGAACGACGTGGCCCTGCGATTGCAACAGGGAGAGATCGTCGGACTGCTGGGCCCGAATGGGGCAGGGAAGACGACCACGTTCTACATGATCGTCGGTCTCATCCAGCCGCTCTCGGGGCAGATCCTGTTGGATGGCGCGGACATCACCGCCATGCCGATGTACCAGCGGTCCCGGAAGGGGCTCGGCTATCTCTCGCAGGAACCCTCGATCTTCCGCAAGTTGTCCGTCGAGGACAACATCGTGGCGATCCTCGAGACGCTCCCGCTCTCCAAGGACGAGCGCGCGCAGCGGCTGGAGTCCCTGCTGGACGAGTTGAGCATCAAGCATCTGCGGCACAGCAAGGCGTTTCAGCTCTCCGGCGGAGAGCGGCGGCGTCTCGAGATCACGCGGGCGCTCGTGACGGAGCCCAAGTTCATGATGCTGGACGAGCCGTTCGCCGGGGTCGACCCGATCGCGGTGCACGACATCCAGACCATCGTCGCTGGCCTTCGCCATCGGGGCATCGGAGTGCTGATCAGTGATCACAACGTGGAACAGACTCTCGATATCGTGGATCGCGCGTACATCATGTTCGACGGACAGGTGAAGGTGTCGGGTTCCGTCCGTGAGCTCGTCTTCGACGACACCGTCGCCGACATCTATCTCGGTCCCACGCTCACGGCGCGGCTGCGCGCCCGGTTCGCGACCGAATCGCAGGGAGACGGCGCATGAGACCGGGCCTCGGACAACACACCCAGCTCAAGCAGGAGCTGAAGATCAATCCACGCCTGTATCAGGCGATGGACCTGCTTTACATGCCCCTGCTCGACCTCCAGCAGCACCTCAAGCAGGAGCTGCTCAACAATCCCTTCCTCGACATGATCGAGCCCGAGGAGGAGGACGAGGAGGAGGGTGAGCAGCAGCAGGAGGAGGCGACTCCCGAAACGGAGGCGGAGAAGGAGGAGAAGGGCGAGATCGACTGGGAGGAGATCCTGCTCGACGGCTTCGACGCCGGCGGCCGCCGCGAGGAGCACGAGGAACGCGAGTATTACGAGCCGGTCACCGTCGACACCCGCGACCTCTCCGACCATCTGCGCGATCAGGTTTCGCTGCTCGACCTCTCGCCGCGGCAGATGTACCTCGCCGACGAGTTCATCGGCAACATCAACGAGGACGGCTACCTCGCCTGCGGCCTCGAGAAGATCGTCGAGGGTGTGAACGAGAGCGTCCAGAAGGCGGCCGAAGAGGCCGAACGCGAGATCGCGCCCGCGCAGCTGTACACCATGCCGGAGGCCGAGGAGATGCTCGCCATCGTCCAGAGCCTCGACCCGCCGGGCGTCGGCGCGCGCGATCTCCGCGAATGCCTCATGCTGCAGCTCCGCGAAGCGGGACTGGAGCACTCGGTCCCCTTTCGCCTCGTACGCGATTGCTTCGACGAGCTCATCGCCCACCGATGGAGCGAGATCTCCAAGCGGTTCGGCATCAGTCCCGCCGACGTGCAGAAGGCGGCCGACGAGATCGCGAAGCTCGATCCCAAGCCGGGCCTCGTCTATAGCGACGCGAGCGACAACTACATCATCCCCGATCTCATCGTCGACAAGATCGACGGCAAGTACCACGTCTTCCTGAACGACGCCAACCTGCCGCGGCTCAAGCTGAGCAAGGCGTATCAGGAGATCGCACGAGACAAGAAGAAGTTCGACGGCGAGAACAAGGAGTTCATCTCGAACAAGCTCAACTCGGCCAACTGGATGATCCAGGCGATCGAGCAGCGGCGGCAGACGATGCTGAAAGTGATGAACTACATCGTCGAGCGGCAGCGCGAGTTCTTCGAGAAAGGCGTGCAGTATCTCAAGCCACTCACCCTGCGCGAGGTGGCCGAGGTGATCAGCATGCACGAGTCCACGGTGAGCCGCGTGACCAACGAGAAGTACGTCCAGACCCCGCGCGGCGTGCTCCCGCTCAAGTTCTTCTTCTCCTCGGGGCTGTCCACCTCGGGCG
>DASXHF010000035.1:0-8477 GCA_036488775.1 Gemmatimonadaceae bacterium
ATCAAGAATGCCATCGAGCGAATGGAGCGCCTGGAGAGCGATCCGGTGATCGCGGTGCTCGAGGAGCGGCCGGACCTCGGCCGCGTGCTGCAGCAGCTCTCGGCCGAGCTCGGGGCCGGTAGTTGAACGCTGGCGACCCGACCATTGTGCTCGCCACACCCGGCAAAGCGTGAATACGGATCAACCGAAACAGCGGATCAGAACGGATGACGGCACACTGACACCGTCGTGCCACCGCTTCAGCGTCCCGACAGCAACAAAGGCTTTCCTGCAAACTGCAACAACACGGACCTTGGGGTCGCGGGGCGGTTTTCTGTGAGCGGAGCTCTGCCTCCAGGAAGGGCGCGTCGCTAGGCCTGCGCTGCCGGAACGGAGCACATGGCTTCCAGCTCCGACACGTCGATCGTTTCCGCCTCGAGCGTGAAGACATCGGCGAACGCGCTCACGACCTGATCGCGTGTGCGGCGCTCCAACCGTTCGTCGCGCGCGTCGGTCGGCGCGTCCGCGCCCGCCGCGCGCTGCATCTCGCGCGTGATGGACGTCATCTCGACCGCTGAGATCCCGCACGGGACGATGAGGTCGAAGTACGAGAGATCCGTCGCGACGTTCAGCGCGAAGCCGTGCCAGGTCACCCAGTCACGCGCGTGCACGCCGATCGACGCGAGCTTCCGCCCATTCGTCCATACACCGGTGAATCCGACGTTCCGCTCTCCCTCGATGCCGAAGGGTGCAAGCGCGCGGATGAGTGCCTCTTCGACCTGCCGCAGGTACCAGTGCAGGTCCTGCTTGTGCCGCTTGAGATCGATGATCGGATAGCCGACCAGCTGGCCGGGCCCGTGAAAGGTGACGTCGCCCCCACGCTCCACCTCGAACAGCTCCACGCCGCGCTTGGCGAGCAGCGCCGGCGTGGCGAGCAGGTGATGCTGCTTGGACGAGCGGCCCATCGTGACCACCGGCGGATGCTCGACGAGCAGCAGCACGTCCTCGTCGACGGCCTTCGTGATCCGTGAACGGGCAACGCCGCGCTGGAGCTCCAGCGCGGCGGCGTAGGGCATGGTCCCGAGATCGCAGACAAGCAGCCGCGCGCTCACGCGTGAATCATCTTCCCCTGCGCATCGAGCGTCGCCTCGGCGATCGCCTCGGAGAGCGTCGGATGCGCGTGGATGGAGTGGCTGATCTCCTCGACCGTGAACTCGTTGGTGCGCGCGACGACGAGCTCGTGGATCAACTCCGTCGCGTGTGACCCGACGATGTGCGCGCCGAGGATCTCCCCGTACTTCGGGTCGCTGATGATCTTCACGAACCCTTCGGTCTCGCCCGAGGTGCGCGCGCGCCCGTTCGCCGAGAAGGGGAACTTGCCGACCTTGTAGGCCAGCTTCTTGTCTTTGCACTGTTGCTCGGTGAGCCCGACCGACGCGACCTCCGGGTGGCAGTACGTCGCACCCGGGATGTTGTCGTAGTCCATGTGCGAGTTCTGGCCGGCGAGCACCTCGGCGAAGACGACGCCCTCGTGCTCGCCCTTGTGCGCCAGCATCGGCGGACCGGCCACGTCGCCGATCGCATAGATCCCCTTCGTCGTCGTCTCCATCCGCTCGTTGATCTTGACGAAGCCGCGATCGGTGAGCTGCACGCCCTGTTCCCTGAGCCCGATGTCCTCCACGTTCGGCGCGCGGCCGGCCGCGACGAGCACGACGTCCGACTTGAGCTCCCGCTTCTCGCCGCCCGATTCCACCGTCATCGACACCGAGTCCTTGCCGACCTTGACGTTCGAGATCTTCGCGCCGGTGAGCACGTCGATCTTCCGCTTCTTGAATGACCGTTCGACTTCCTTCGAGCAGTCGGCATCCTCCACCGGGAGGATGTTCGGCATCACTTCGATGAGCGTCACCTGGGAGCCGAAGGCGCTGAAGACGTCGGCGAACTCGCAGCCGACCGCGCCCGCGCCGACGATCGCGATGGACTTCGGTGCCTTCTCCAGGATGAGCGCTTCGTCGGACGAGATCACCGTCTTCTTGTTCAGCTCGAGGCCGATCTGCGGTAGGCCTTTCACGCGCGAGCCGGTGGAGACCACGACGGCCTTCTTGGCGTCGTGCTTCTCCTCCTTGCCGTCCGCCGTCTTGACGGTCACCGCGTTCTTGCCCGCCAGCTTCGCCGTGCCCTTGATCCAGGTGATCTTGTTCTTCTTGAACAGGAACTCGACACCCTTGGAGTTCTGGGTGCTCACGGCGCGCGACCGCTTCATCGCGACGCCGAACTCGAGCTTGACGTCGCCGGGCGTGACGCCGAACTCCGGCGCCTTCTTCATCTTCTCGGCGATGTACGACGCCTCGAGCAGCGCCTTGGCGGGGATGCATCCCCACAGGACGCAGGTGCCGCCCAGCCCCTCGCGCTCGATGACGGCCGTGTTGAAGCCGAGCTGCGCGCAGCGGATGGCGCCCACGTAGCCGGCGGGCCCGCCGCCGACGAAGATCACGTCGAATGAAGCCATGATGGCGTTGTATGCGTGCGGGTTAGTAGACGAGCATCAACGGATTCTCGATCAAGCGGCGGAGCGTCTGCAGGAACTTCGCACCGACGGCGCCGTCGATCACGCGGTGATCGCAGCTCATGGTGAGCCGGATCCGCTTGCGCACCACCGGCTCGCCGTTCACCACGACGATCTTGTCCTCACTGGTCCCGATGGCGATGATCCCAGCCTCCGGCGGATTGATGATCGCCGTGAACTGATCGATGCCGAACATGCCGAGGTTGCTCACCGAGAAGGTCGAGCCGGTGAACTCCTCCGGCTTGAGCTTCCGCTCGCGAGCGCGCTTGGCAAGCTCCTTCGCATCGCGTGAGATTTCGCTCATCCGCTTGCGATCGGCGTCCCAGATCACCGGCACGATCAATCCATCGTCCGTCGCGACCGCCATGCCAAGGTGGACGCGATTGAAATAGCGGATGTGATCGCCGAGCCAGTGCGCGTTCACTTCGGGATGCTGCGAGAGCGCGACGGCGATCGCCTTGAGCAGGACGTCGTTGACCGACACCTTGAACTCGTCCCCGGTCTCCGCCATCGCTGCACGCATCTCCATGACGCGCGTGAGGTCGACCTCCACGGTGAGGTAGAACGTCGGAATGGGACCGATCGACTCGCCCAGCCGCTTCGCGATGACCTTGCGGATGTTGGTGAGCGGGACGTCCTGATAGTCGCCTTCGCGCGAGATGACGGGTGCGCTCGGCGCCACATCCGGACGAGACGCTGCCGGTGCCGATGCGCCGGCCGTCGCCGCGGCTTCGATGTCGCGCTTGATGATCCGGCCGCCTGGCCCGCTGCCCTGAAGCGCGCCGAGGTTCACGCCACGCTCGCTGGCGAGCCGCCGCGCGAGGGGAGACGAGCGCACGGCGCTCCCGCCGCCATTGCCGCTGTGCGCCGCAATGGGCTGGGGGGTTGGCGCAGAAGGCGCCGGGGCTGGACGTGGCGGCGCTGCCGGCGGCTGCGGCGCCGGCGCGCCCTGCGACGGGCCGGTGCTCTGCTGTGCATTCACCTGCGGCGCCGGAACCGGGTCCGCCTGCCGGCTCGGTGCCGGCGCGCTTGGCGCGGGCGCGGATGCCGCCGGCGCCGACCCACCGCCGCCCGCACTGGCCACCAGGGCGTCAATGTTCTCGTCCGGCGCGGCGATCACGCCGACGAGCGCGCCGACCGGCTTCGACTCTCCCTCGTTCACCAACCGCTTGCGCAGCACGCCATCGCCGCGCGCCGTGAGCTCCATGATCGCCTTGTCCGTCTCGACTTCGGCCAGGACGTCGCCGCTCTTGACCGGGTCGCCCTCGTTCTTGAGCCACTTGACCAGACGCCCCTCCTCCATCGTGGGAGAGAGCGCTTCCATGAACACCTTGGTTGCCATGATTGGGCTCGCCGGCTCAGTCGAGATACATGACTTTGCGCACCGCCGCGATCGTCTTGGGGAGATCGGGCTTCGCGGCGCGCTCGAGATTCTTCGCGTACGGCATCGGGACGTCTTCCTGGTGGACGCGCACGACGGGCGCATCCAGACTGTCGAAGCAGTCACGCTGCACGAAGTCCACCACCTGCGACCCGACGCCGCAGATCGGCCATCCTTCCTCCAGCACGACGCAGCGATTGGTCTTGCGAACCGACTCGCCGATTGCGTCCACGTCGATGGGACGAACCGTGCGCAGGTCGACGACGTCGAGCTTGATCCCGTCCTTCGCCAGCTGATCCGCCGCCTGCATCGCGACGAGCACCATCTTCCCGTGCGTGACGATGGTGCAGTGCTCGCCTTCGCGCTTGAGATCAGCCTTGCCGAGCGGGATGAGATACTCGCCCTCGGGGACCTCACCCTTCGTGTTGTAGAGCATCTCCCCTTCGAGCACGCAGACCGGGTTGTCGTCGCGGATGGCGCTCTTGAGCAACCCCTTCGCGTCGTACGGAGTGCCCGGAGCGATCACCTTGAGGCCGGGAATGTGCGCGAGCCAGGACTCCCATGCCTGCGAGTGCTGCGCAGCGAGCTGCAGCGCGGCGCCGTTCGGACCGCGGAAGACGATCGGAATGTTGAACTGTCCGCCGGACATGTAGAGCATCTTCGCGGCGGCGTTCACCACCTGGTCGAGCGCGAGCAGGGCAAAGTTCCACGTCATGAACTCGATGACGGGCCGCAGCCCCACCATCGCCGCGCCGACGCCGACGCCCGCGAACCCGAGCTCGGTGATCGGCGTGTCGACGACGCGCATCTCCCCGAACTCCTGGAGAAATCCCTTCGACACCTTGTACGCGCCCTGATAGACGCCGACTTCCTCCCCCATCAGGAACACGCGGTCGTCGCGCTGCATCTCCTCGCGGATGGCCTGGCCGAGGGCGTCTCTGTATGTGATGACTGGCATTGATTGCCGTTGAAAACGTGACGGAGGGAGATGGGTGAATCGGTAGCCGGTGAGTCGGTGAGTCGGTGAATCGGTGAATCGGTGAATCGGTGAATCGGTGAATCGGTGAATCGGTGAAACGGTATGGCGGCTGGTGACTCGGTGACTCGACGGCACAGGCCACAACCGCGTGGAGATACGTCGAGAAGGCTCCAGGCTGGTCGTAGCCATTCGGTGTTGAGTCACCGAGTCACCAGCCGATTCACTGCCTCACCGATTCACCGATTCACCGGCATTCCTCAAGTATGTGAATCCACATAGACATCTTCGTACAGCGCCTCCAGCGGCGGCTCCGGGCTCGCGTCGGCAAAGTCCCACGCGTCCTGGACCACCGCCTTGATCTCCGCGTCCAGCTTCTGCAGCTGCTCGTCCGTCAGCTCGCCATTCTCACGCATCCGCGTGCTGAGCAGCGTGATCGGATCGCGCTTCATGTACTCCTCGAGCTCCGCCTTCGTCCGATACGTGCCGCTCACGGCGTCGGACATCGAATGACCCATGAAGCGGTAGGTACGAACCTCGAGCAGCGTCGGCATCTGGTCCTTGCGCGCACGCTCCACCGCTTCGCCCACCGCCTGGCGGACGGTGTAGACGTCCTGCCCGTCGCACTGGCTGCGCGCCATGTTGTACGCCGCGCCCCGCTCGTAGATGTCGTGGATCGCCGACGCGCGCTCCAGCGCCGTGCCCATGCCGTAGCGGTTGTTCTCGATGATGAAGACGCACGGCAGCTTCCAGAGCGCCGCCATGTTGAGCGCCTCGTGAAAGGCGCCGGTATTCACGACCGACTCCCCCATGAAGCACACGATGACCTGATCGCCGCCCCGGTACTTGATCGCGAAGCCGACCCCCGTCGCGAGCGGAACGTGGCCGCCGACGATGCCATGGCCGCCGAGGAAGTTCGCGTTCGCGTCGAACAGGTGCATCGAGCCACCCTTGCCGCGCGAGCAGCCGTCGACGCGACCGAACAGCTCGGCCATGATGGCCCGCGGCGTGATCCCGCGAGCGAGCGCCTGCCCGTGATCACGGTAGGTCGTGATGATGTAGTCGTCGGGGCGGAGCATGCTCAGCGTGCCGGTGCTAACCGCCTCCTGGCCGATGTACAGGTGACAGAAGCCGCCGATCTTGCCGAGCGCGTAGGCTTCCGCCGTGCGCTCCTCGAATCGCCGCTGCAGCAGCATGGAGTGCAGCAGCTCCAGATTCAGCGCGGCGTCGGGCTTGGGTGCGGATTCCGGTTTCTTCTTGGCGGCCATTGTCGATGGCGTCATAGGGGTCTCTGAACGCGAGTTGTCGATCCGTCGCAGCGCCTCACACGCCCGCCGCCTGCACCTGCTCCCACGCGTGGTAGCTCGACCGCACGAGCGGTCCGCTCTCCACGTGCCTGAAGCCGAGCGACATTCCGATCTCGTAGAACTGCCGAAACTCGTCGGGGGTGACGTAGCGGTCGAGCGCGATGTGCGCGTCCGAAGGACGGAGGTACTGTCCGAGTGTGAGGATGTCTACATCGACCGCACGGAGGTCCTGCATGACGGCGACGACTTCCTCATTGGTCTCGCCCATGCCGAGGATGATCCCCGTCTTGGTGGGGATGTGCGGGGCAAGGCGCTTCGCCGTGGTGAAGATGCCCATCACCCGCTCGTAGCGGCCGCCGGGCCGGCACCGCTTGTAGAGGCGCGGCACCGTTTCGGTGTTGTGATTGTAGATGTCCGGCTCCGCCTCGAGCACCGTGCGGATGGAGTCGTCCTTCCCCTGAAAGTCGGGAACGAGCACCTCCACGGAGGTGGCCGGGCTGCGCAGCTTGATCTGTCGGATCGTCTCGGCGAATGCCCAGGCGCCGAAGTCGGGGAGGTCGTCGCGATCCACGGAGGTCAGCACGACGTGCTGCAGCTTCATCGTCGCCGCCGCTTCGGCGACGCGCTCCGGCTCGGCGGGGTCGAACTTGGGCGGGCGGCCGTGCGCTACCGCGCAGTAGGCGCAGTTCCGCGTGCAAACGTCGCCCAGGATCATGAACGTCGCGGTACCGTGCTCCCAGCACTCGCCGACGTTAGGGCAGTGTGCCTCTTCGCACACCGTGTGAAGATCCAGGTGCCGCATGAGCTGGCGAAGCCGTAGATAGTTCGGTCCGCCCGGTGCCTTCACCTTGAGCCAGGCGGGCTTCCGGTCCGGAAGCGCCGGCGCCTGGTGGCGACCCATGATCTGGTAGAGAGCTTCGCCCATGACGGCAGGTCTATCGGTCTGTTGGCCAGACGGTCGGAAGCCGACCATCAGGCCCGGTGGCGACCCGACGGGGGATCGCGGGAACGGGCGCAAAGTGTTGATGCCGCGGAAAATAGCGTGCGTCTCCGGGTCAAGTAAGTGCGGCTAACCTTCTACCTGACTTTGGCCGGTTATCGCGGAAAATCGCTCGATTCGGAACGGCGCGAGCGCCTCCGACCGCGTCCCGTCCGCCAACTCGGTCGCGAGCTGTTCGGCTACCCACGGCGCGAGCAGGATACCGTTGCGCGAAAACCCACAGGCGTAGAAAAGCTCCCGCCTGGACGGATCGGCGCCCAGTATGGGAAGACCGTCCGGGGAGACCGGTCGGAGGCCGGCCCAGTGTTCGACCACGGTGGCGTGGGCGAGCACCGGAATCGCGCGAGCGGCGATCGCGCGCAATTCGTTCAATCCTCGCGAGGTGGTGACCGACGCGAATCCAGCCTCTTCGCTCGTCGCGCCGACGAGCAGCGTCGACTGGCGGGGCACGAGGTATCCGCCGGCGCCGTAGGTGACGTGCCGAATCGGCAACCCCTCGAGGCGAAGGAGCTCCCCTCGCACCGGGCGGACCGGGAGCGGGCGGGGAAGCCCGGGGAGGGAGCCGGCCCAGGCGCCGTTGGCGACGAGGAGACGACGGCTGGCGTAGCGCGTGCCGCCACGTGAGCGAAACGCCGGGAGGTTCCCGCCCGCGTCGAACGACGCGACTTCGTCGGTGACTCGGGTGACCAGCGCTTCGCGAGCGACGGCGACATCGAGCGCGCGCATGAGCGCGACGTTGTCGACCGCACCGTCGTCCGGATGAAGCATCGCGCCGGCGAAGGGCGCGAATGCCGGCTCCAGGGCGGTCAGCTCCGCCGCGCCCAGCCGGCGCGCCGGTGCGGGGTATCGCGCGGTCAGCCGGGCAAGGTCGGCCTCGGTGGTCGCGAGCTCGAGGATGCCCTCGCGGTCGAGCGACACCTCGACCTCCGTTCCGGCCAGGCGCGTGCGGAGAAAGCGCGGATAGAAGTCCCGGGCGGCGGTGGCGGCCGGCAGCACGTTCGCCGGCAGTCCCTCGACCGATGGCGCGAGCATGCCTGCGGAAGCGCGAGACGCCGAGCCTGGCCGTGCCTGATCGATCACCGTGACGCGGAGACCGTGATGCGCCGCGGCGAGCGCCGTCGTGAGCCCGGCGATGCCGCCGCCGAGGACGACGAGGTCGGGAACGCTCATCGGCGGATGCGGGGACGCCTTGCGGGCGGAGGGATCATGTGCGCAATCTCACCGACGATCACGCCGTCAACCAGTGGCGGTGCGTCGATGCCGGCGCG
>DASXHF010000048.1:0-10676 GCA_036488775.1 Gemmatimonadaceae bacterium
CACGTGGCCGAACACGTCGTGGAAGATGTCCGGCTCCGGCAGGTAGTCGAGCTGCGCCATCGGACGCACGGTCACGGTCGTCGGGAAACGCCGCTGCGCGAGACAGCCGAAGAACTCCTTGGCCGGCAGAAACCCGGAGACGGGAACGGCCTGCCATCCGGTGCGCGCGCCGAGTCGCTCATTCACCTCGCGCAGGTTCGGCACTTTCGTCGGCCCGATGCCGATCGTCCGTGCGCCCTCGAGAAAGACGCTGCTGCCGGTATGCTGGAGCCTACCCATCCGCCGCTCGTAGAGCAGCGACCATGCGAGATGATTCTCGTCCGTGTACGCCGCCCAATCCTGCGTGACGAAGGTTGCCGGGGCCGGCGAGTGCAGGTGCGTACCAAGTGCGTCTTGCATGCGAGTCTCCTGGAATGAAACGCCTTCGCGGAACTTCGTGGTCCCGAACGGCCACACCGACGAGGGCCATGCGGATCGAACGGACACAGCGGATGCTACGGATCTATCTCCCCGAACGAGTCAAAAAAAACGGCCCGTGTGAAAGCACACGGGCCGCTGGGCGAACGAGAGATCGACTGCGCTACTCGCGCACACGCCTCCGCCGCCCGCCCGTGAGGGTCGGATAGGCGCAATAGCGGTAGCTGCGAGCGAACGAGGTCATGGCTTCAGGCTAGGCACCGGGTCGGCGGTCGTCAAGAGACTCGCACCGGTGCGGAGCCGGGCTCCGTCTTGGCCATCACCGTTGCCGGGGTCACCTCGGCCGGCGCTTCGCTGCGCATCGCGCCTTCGAGCTGCGCACCGCTCGCGTGCATCCCCACTCCGCTCTGTCGACGCACCAGCGTGAGGATGGTGTACACGGCCACCGGCTCGCCGTCCTGGTTCATCACCTCGACGTCCCAATGGACGACGCCCTGCGGGATCTGCCCCTCGCGGTCCTCTTTCGCAGTCTTCTGCTTGCACGTCAGGCGTGCGTGGATCGTGTCGCCGATGTACACCGGCTTCACGAAGCGCAGTCCCTCCAACCCATAGTTCGCGAGCACCGGACCGGGCGCCGGATCGACGAACAGTCCGGCCGCGGCCGACAGGACGAAGTATCCGTGCGCGACACGCTTCTCGAACAGCGACTCACGCGCGGCGATGTCATCCATGTGGGCGTAGAAGAAGTCCCCCGAGATCCCGGCGAAGCTCACCACGTCGCTCTCCGTGACCGTCCGGCGGTGGGTCACGAGCGTCTCGCCGATCTCGAGCTCCTCGAAATACTTTCGAAAGGGATGGACACGGTCGCGCCGCTCGGTGGCGCCCTTGCTCCACTCGCGCGTCACCGCGGTCACCGTCTGCGGCGAGCCCTGAATGGCCGTGCGCTGCATGTAGTGGAGCACGCCGCGCACGCCGCCCATCTCCTCGCCGCCACCGGCGCGTCCGGGGCCGCCGTGCACGAGGTGGGGCAGCGGCGAGCCGTGGCCGGTGGACTCCTTCGCACTGTGCCGGTTGACCATCATCAGCCGGCCGTGATAGGCCGCGGTGCCCAGCGCAACCGCACGCGCGACGTCGTCGCGCGCCGTGAAGAGCGAGCCGACGAGGCTTCCCTTCCCCATCCGCGCCAGCTCGATCGCCTCGTCGAGTGAACCGTACGGCATGATCGTGTTGACCGGCCCGAACGCTTCGACGTCATGCGGCTGCGTGCGCTCGAACGGACGGTCGTCGTACAACAGCATCGTCGGGAAGAAGGCGCCCTGCTCGGCGCTCGCGCCGACCACGTCGAGCGTCTCGGGTCCGCCGTACACCAGCTCCGCCGCCTTGCGCAGCTTCTCCACGTTCGCCGTCACCTCGCGCACCTGCGCGCGCCCCGCGAGTGGGCCCATGCGCACGCCGTCCAGGCGTGGATCGCCGATCTTCACGCCGGCGAGCCGCTTCGCCAGCGCCGCGGTCACCGCGTCGACCACGTTCGCCGGCACCAGAGTACGGCGGATGGCGGTGCACTTCTGCCCCGCCTTCACCGTCATCTCCTTCACGACCTCCTTCACGAACAGATCGAACTCCTCCGTGCCCGGCGTCGCGTCGGAGCCGAGCATCGAGAAGTTCAACGAGTCGGCCTCCTGATTGAACCGGACGTTGTTCTCCAGGATGGTGCGGCCGCTCCGCAGCGTCAGCCCGGTGGCGGCCGACCCGGTGAAGGCGACGGAATCCTGACAGGTGAGATGGTCCAGCAGATCGCCCGCGCCGCCGCAGATGAGCTGGAACGTTCCGTTCGGCAAGAGGTCCGACTCGACGATCGCGTGCGCCACCACCTCAGTGAGATAGCTCGTCACCGTGGCGGGCTTGGCGATCGTCGGCACGCCCGCGAGAAACGACGTCGAGAGCTTCTCGAGCATTCCCCATACGGGAAAGTTGAACGCGTTGATCTGCACGGCGACCCCTTCCATCGGCACGCAGATGTGGCGCCCGATGAACGTGCCGCCCTTGCTCAGCGCCTCGGGCGCGCCGTCGACGAAGTAGGTCTCGTCCGGCAGCTCGCGCCGGCCGCGGCTCGCGTACGCAAACAAGGTCCCGATCCCGCCGTCGATGTCGATCCACGAGTCGCCCTTCGTGGCCCCGGTCCAACTCGACACCGTGTAGAACTCCTCCTTGCGCGCGGTGAGATACTGCGCGAGGGCCTTGAGGATTCGTGCACGCTGATGGAAGGTGAGCGCGCGCAGCGTCGGTCCGCCGACGGTCCGTCCGTGGTCGAGCATCGCCGCGAAGTCGAGCCCTTCACTGGACGCAATGGCGATCTCCGCTCCCGACACGGCGTCGTACAACGTCGCCCCCTTTCCCGATCCCTCGATCCATTCGCCGAGGGCATAGCTCTGCAGTCGCTTCACGATCTGGTCCCTCTTGAGATCCGTCATGTTCAGGCTCGCTCGAGGATGGTGGCCATCCCCTGCCCCACGCCGACGCACATCGTCGCGAGCGCATATCGCTTCTTCGTCCGTTCGAGCTCGCGCGACGCGGTGAGCAGCAGTCGCGCGCCGCTCATCCCGAGCGGATGACCGAGCGCGATCGCCCCGCCGTTGGGATTGACGCGCGGATCGTCGTCGTCGAGTCCGAGCTCGCGCAGGCAGGCGAGCGACTGCGCAGCGAACGCTTCGTTGATCTCGATCACGTCGACGTCGTCGAGCGCAATCCCCGCGCGGCGTAGCACGGCATGCGTCGCCGGAACGGGTCCGATCCCCATGCAGCGCGGCTCGACGCCGACCACCGCGGTCGCCACGACGCGCGTCAACGGCGCCATGCCGAGCTCGCGCGCACCCTGCTCGGATGCGACGAGCAGCGCCGCCGCACCGTCATTGAGCCCCGAGGAATTGCCCGCCGTCACCGAGCCCTGGCCATCGGTTCTGAACGCGCACCTGAGCCGCGCGAGCGCTTCGGTGGTCGTGTCGGGCCGAATGAACTCGTCGGTGTCGACGCGCTTCGGGTCGCCCTTTCGTTGCGGGATGTCGATCGGCGTGATCTCCACCGTGAACCGTCCGCTGCCGCGCGCCGCGGCCGCCTTTCGCTGCGACCGCACCGCGAACGCGTCCTGGTCTGCCCGATTGACGCCGTACTGCTCGGCCACGTTCTCCGCGGTCTGGCCCATCGAGTCCACGCCGTAGCGCTCGGCGAGGCGCGGATTGATGAAGCGCCACCCGAGGCTCGTGTCGAACAGCTCGACGTCGCGCGCGAACGGCTTGCTCGCCTTGCTCATGACGTAGGGCGCGCGCGTCATGTTCTCGACGCCTCCCGCGATGAAGAAATCACCCTCGCCGAGCGTCACGGCGCGCGCCGCGGCCGCGACGGCGCTCATCCCGGACGCGCAGAGTCGATTCACCGTCTCGCCCGGCACGCTCGCGGGCAGGCCCGCGAGCAGCAGGGCCATGCGGGCCACGTTGCGGTTGTCCTCCCCCGCCTGATTGGCGCAGCCGAGGATGACGTCGGTGACGCGCGCCGGGTCGAGCGACGGATGCCGCTCGAGCAGCCGGCCGATCACGTGCGCCGCCATGTCGTCGGCGCGCACCTCGCTCAGCTGTCCGCCGATGTTGCCGACCGCGGTGCGCACGCCGTCGAGAATGTATGCTGCAGTGGTCATGTCGTGTCGGTGTGATGCTTGCGCTTCGTACGGTAGACGGTCCCGGTGAACAGTGCGACGCAGGCGCCGTCCTGATTGGCGACGGTCACGCGATAGAATCCGAGGCGGCCCGTCGCGCTCTCCTCTTCGGCGACCGCCACCAGCTCGTCGCCGACGTTCACGGCCGCCGGGTAGGCGATCGTGTTCTCGATGCTCATCGCGACATACCCGTCGGCGTCCGAGTTGCAGGCGAAGGCGAGCGCGCTGTCGGCCAGGGAGTAGGTGACGCCGCCGTGTGATACCCCGAAGCCGTTCACCATGTCGGCGCGCACGGTCATTCGCAGCGTACAGGCGCGCGGTCGGATGGCGATGACTTCGATGCCGAGCCACCGGCTGAAGGCGTCGTGGGCCATCATGCGGGCGACGATCGACTCCGCGCGCGCCTGTTCTTCCGTCTCTCGTGTCATGCGAGCAACGGCCGGCGTTCCCGCACGCGACGACGCAGGAGAGGGCTGGGCCGATAGCGGTCCTCGCCGTACTCCGCCTGGAGCGCTTCGATTTTCGCGAGCACGGTTGCCGGTCCCATCTCGTCTCCCCACGCCAGCAGGCCCTTGGGGTAGTTCACTCCTTTCGTCATGGCCGTCTCGATGTCCGTCGGCGCCGCCACTCGCATGTGAACGGCGTCCACCGCCTCATTGACGAGCATGGCCAGCACGCGCTCCACGATCGCGTCGGCCAGCGCACCATCGCGTGTCGGTTCCGGCGGCACCGCCCCCGGTCGGTAGTCGTAATAGCCGCGCCCACGCTTGCGGCCATACAGCCCCGCGTCGACGAGACGCCGCTGTGTCAACGCCGGCTTGTAGCGGGGATCGTAGAACATGGACTCGAACACACTGTTGGTGACGGCGAAGTTCACGTCGTTGCCGATGAAGTCCATCAGTTCGAACGGTCCCATGCGGAATCCGGCGGCCTCGCGCATCGCCCAGTCGATCGTGGGGACGTCGGCGATCCCCTCCTCGAGGATGCGCAGCGATTCACCATAGAACGGCCGCGCGATGCGGTTCACGATGAACCCTGGCGTGTCGGAGGTGACGACGGTGGTCTTCTTCCAGCCGTCGATCAGCGTCGCGACCTCGGCCACGACGCCCCCGTTCGTCGTGATCGCGCGGACGACCTCGACGAGCTGCATCACCGGCGCGGGGTTGAAGAAGTGCACCCCCAGCACGCGATCGGCGCGCCGGCAGGCGCCGCCGATCGCCGCCACCGAGAGCGACGACGTATTGGTCGCGAGCACGCACTCATCGGTGACGGCGGTCTCGAGCTTGGCGAACAGCGCCTGCTTCACGTCGAGCCGTTCGAGCACCGCCTCGATCACCAGCCCACACTCCGCGTACGCGTCGTAGCCGTTGCTCAGATCCCCGGCGTCGGTGATCCGGGCCAGCGTCGCGTCGGCGTCGCCCTGCGTGCGACGCCCCTTCTCCACGTCGCGTGCGAGCGCCTGTCGGATCGACTCGCACGCGCGCGAGACCGCGCCGGCGTTCACGTCGCCGAGGATCACCCGGTGGCCGGCGGTCGCCGCGACCTGGGCGATCCCGCTGCCCATGGCGCCGGCGCCCACCACACCGACGATCGGTGCGCGATCGGGGGCGGGCACCATCAGCGCCCCTGGAAGATCGGCTTCCGCTTTTCCATGAACGCGCGCACCCCCTCCTCGTAGTCCGCCGTCTCACCTGCCTCGCGCTGCAGCTCCTCCTCCAGGGCGAGCTGCGTCTCGAGGTCGTTCGCGAACGCGGCATTGAATCCACGCTTCGCGAGACCGAGTCCGCGCGTCGGCATGGCGGCGAGTCGACCCGCGAGCTCGATCGACGTGTCGTGCAGCACCGCGTTCGGCACGACTTCGTAGACGAGCCCCCAGTCCTTCGCGCGTTCCGCGGTGAGCTTGTCCCCGAGCATCGTGAGCGCCGCCGCACGCTGCAGGCCCACGATGCGCGGTAGCACGAACGTGCCACCGCTATCCGGTATCAGTCCGATCTTCGAGAACGACTGGACGAACGTCGCGTCCTCGGCCGCCAGCACCAGATCGCACGCAAAGGCGATGTTCGCCCCCGCGCCGGCTGCGACGCCGTTCACCGCGCACACCACCGGCTTCTCGAGCGTCCGGATGGCGCGGACGATCGGGTTGTACTGGCGGCGGACTACGTCGCCAAGGTCCGGCTTCGACTTGCCGGGCGCGGGAAGCACCTCGGCGAGATCCTGACCGGCGCAGAAGGCGCGGCCATTACCCGTGAGCAGCACCGTGCGCACGCCGGCATCGTCCGTCGCGGTGCGGAGCGCTTCGAGCAGCTCCTCCGCCATACGCAGGTTGAAGCTGTTGAGCACTTCGGGCCGGTCGAGCGTGACGATCATCACGCCGCCGCGCCGTTCGGTGAGGATGTGCTGGAATTGCATCGAGCGACGGGATCGGGGTTCAGCGAAAGATAGGGCTTGGCAGATTTTCGGGGGAAATGGGGCTCGCGCAGGGCCGGGCCAGCCACCTGACACCGGTACCAACCCCGCGACCTCAAAGAACGGAATGCACGGAACAGGCGGAAAAGACGGAACCAGCAGATCTGTCCCTCGCAACGACTTGCTTCCACGCGCCGAGGCCAGCCCCCGGGCAGCATGGTCTCTCTTTGTCGCTGTCGGGATGCTGAAGGGCGCCAGAACCGGAGGGGTGTGCCATCATCGGCTGGTTCCGTCTTTTCCGCCCGTTCCGTGCATTCCGTTTCACATTCGGCCGTGCGGAGTCCTCTCCGCACGTAATAACTCCCGTTGTCGGCGCCCGTGCGCCAGATTGCATGGGCCTCGCACAGCCGTCACTGATTCGCCCACCCGATGCCGCACGCCACCACGCCAAAGAGCCGCCGCCGGACCACCACCTCCGCCGTCGATACGCGATTCGACTGGCGGCGCATCGCGTACACGGTGCTCGTCTCGCGCGCGCTCGACGACCTCGAAGAAGCGACGAATCGCAACCGCACCTCGGTACCGCGCGAACACCTCGTGCTCTACCAGTTCTCCGCACGCGGGCACGACGTCGGGCAGGCGATCCTCGGCTCGCTGATCGACCACCGACATGACGGCGTCGGCGCGTACTATCGCTCGCGCCCGCTCCTGCTGGCGCTGGGCCTGCCGATCGACGACGCGCTCGCGAGCCCGCTGGGACGCAGCGGCGGATTCAGCGACGGCCGCGACATCGGCGTCGTCTGCAATCTGCCCGGCTGGAACGGGCCCACCGTCCTCCCGATGGCCGGCGACGTGGGGTCGCAGTACACACCGACCGCCGGATGGGCGCAGTCGGTGGGCTACCACCGCGAATCGCTGCGCGACGCCTCCTGGAACGGTGCCATCGCCGTCGCCCTCGGCGGGGAAGCGTCGGTGGCGACGAACGGATTCTGGTCCGCCCTGACCATGGCGACCACGTTGCGCCTGCCGATGCTGTTCTACATCGAGGACAACGGCCTCGGGATCTCCGTGAACGGCGAGCTTCAGACACCGGGCGGCAACATCGCGCGGAACCTCGCGTCCTTCGAGAATCTCTTCGTCCGCGACGGCGACGGCTGCGACCCGGCGGAGTCCGCGGCGCTCATCGCCGAGTGCGTGGAGCACGTTCGCGAGGGCGGCGGGCCGGCGCTCGTCCACCTCACCGTGCCGCGGTTGTGCAGCCACTCGGGCCCGGACAATCAGCGCGGCTATCGGACCGACGAGGAGATCGCGGCCGACACGGCGCGCGATCCGTTGCCGAAGCTGCGCGCGCATCTCGTGCCGGCGATTCTGACCGAGCAGGAATGGATGGATCTCGAGAACGAGGTCGCACGCGACGTCGACGCGGCGCTGCAGGCGGCGCGCGCGCGGCCGGCACCCGATCCGGCGACCGTCAAGCGCTTCATCTACGCCGAGCCCTCGCGCGATGGGGACGTGACCGCGTTCGGCGGCCTCACCGAGCGCGAGCGGGACACGCTCGGCGGAACCAGCACGCTGGTGGAGAACGGCGAGATGGTGCGCTTCGCCGAGGGAGTGCGCCGCACGCTGGCGAGCGAGCTGCAGGCCAACCCGAAGCTCGTCGTCTTCGGCGAAGACGTCGGGCGCAAGGGTGGCGTGCACCTCGTCACGGAGGGCCTCCAGAAGCGGTTCGGCGTCGAGCGCGTGTTCGACACCAGTCTGTCCGAAGAGGGGATCATAGGGAGAGCCGTAGGCCTGGCGCTGAGCGGGCTCGTTCCCGTGGCGGAGATCCAGTTTCGCAAGTACGCCGATCCAGCGCACGAACAGCTCAACAACGCCGGCACCATGCGCTGGCGAACGGCCAACCAGTTCGCCGCGCCGATCGTCGTGCGCATGCCCGGCGGATTTGGAAAGGACGTCGGCGACCCGTGGCACTCGCTCAGTGCCGAAGTCACCTGGGCGCATGCACTCGGTTGGCGCGTCGCGATGCCATCCAATGCGGCGGATGCGGTGGGCTTGCTGCGCGCCGCCATGCGCGGCGCCGACCCGACGATCTTCTTCGAGCACCGCTCGCTGCTCATGACGAGCGACGGAAGCGCGCGCTATCCGGGCGACGACTACGTGCTTCCATTCGGGAAGGCCAATCGGCTGCGCGATGGAAGCGCCGTGACCGTCGTGACCTGGGGTGCGATGGTGCACCGGTGCATCGAAGCAGCCGATCGATTCAGTGGCGACGTCGACCTGCTCGATCTCCGCACGATCATGCCGTGGGACCGCGACGCCGTGCTCGAGTCGGTGAACCGCACGGGCCGCTGCCTGATCGTGCACGAGGACACGACGACCGCGGGCTTCGGCGCCGAGATTGCCGCCGTGCTGGCGCGCGAGGCATTCTGGCGGCTCGATGCTCCCGTCGAGCGGCTCACGGTGGACGACGTGCCGATGCCCTATCACGAAGTGCTGCTGCAAGCGGTGCTTCCGGACGCCGATCGCATCGCCGCGCGCATCGAGGCGCTGCTGCGCACGTAGGCCGTCGGTGCTACGACCGCGCGGTCAGCGAGACGCCGGTTGCAGCGTCGAACAGGTGAAGGTGTTCGGTGGACGGCCGCACGAGCAGCGTGGAGCCCATTGGCGGCCATGCGGCCGGCTGACTGCGCGCGGTCAGCGCCGCATCGCCGACTCTCAGGTGCAGCAGATGCTCGTGGCCGAGCGGCTCGGCGAGCTCGAGCATCGCCGGAAAGCTACCCTGGTCGGCTACGACTCCCCCGGTGGCGCACACCTTCAGATGCTCGGGCCGCACGCCGAGAATTACCTCCCGCGACGCCGCCGCGGACGCTGCCTGCGATAACCGCTCCGGAAGCGCGATCCTCACGGATGGTGCACCGCCGAGCTGCACGAGCCAGCGCGCGCCGTCCTGCGCCAGCGTTCCGCGCAGAAGATTCATCGGCGGGCTGCCGAGGAAGCCGGCGACGAAGGTGTCGTACGGGTGGTCGTAGACGTTCGCCGGCGTATCGACCTGCCGCACGCGTCCTTCGTTCATCACCACGATGCGGTCGCCGAGCGTCATCGCCTCGACCTGATCGTGCGTCACGTACAGCATCGTCGCGCCGAGGTTGCGGTGCAGCGCTGCGATCTCGCGACGCATCTCGCTGCGCAGCGCGGCGTCCAGGTTCGACAGCGGCTCGTCGAACAGGAACACGCTCGGCTCCCTCACGATCGCCCGTCCGATCGCGACCCGCTGCCGCTGCCCGCCGGACAGCTGGCGCGGGGTGCGATCCAGCATCGAGGTCAGCCCGAGCGTGGCGGCAGCGGCCGTCACCCGCTGGGCGATCTCGGCGGCAGGCCGCTTTCGCAGGCGCAGGGCAAAGGCCAGGTTCTCGCGGACGGTCATGTGCGGATAGAGCGCGTACGTCTGGAACACCATGGCGATGTCGCGCTCCGCGGGCGGCACGTCGTTGACCACGCGGCCGCCGATCGTGAGCGTCCCGGCCGAGATCGACTCCAGTCCCGCGACCATCCGCAGCGTGGTCGTCTTTCCGCAGCCGCTTGGTCCCACCAGGACGACGAACTCCCCCGCGCGCACGTCGAGATCGACCCCGTGCACCGCCACGACGCCGCTCTCGTACTCCTTGCGCACGCCGGCGAGCCGTACGGGCGCCGGAGTCCCTCCGCCTGATCGAACGCTCATGCCCGCTCCCACCGCTCGGATGGGGCCATGTCACCCGTCCTGCCGCTATCTTGTTTCGCATGAACGAATCGCATCGCTTTCCCGACGCCTTCCTCTGGGGCGCCTCGACGTCGGCGTATCAGATCGAGGGGAGCCCGCTCGCGGACGGCGCGGGTCCGAGCATCTGGCAGCGCTTCGCGCACACACCCGGCCGCACCGCGAACGGCGACACTGGTGACGTGGCATGCGACCACTACCGTCGCTTCCGCGACGACGTCAAGCTGATGGGCGAGCTCGGTCTGCAAGCGTATCGGTTCAGCATCAGCTGGAGTCGCATCTTTCCCGAGGGCACTGGCCGCGTCAACCCGCGCGGACTGGATTTCTACGAGCAGCTCGTGGATACCTTGCTGGCGGCGAACATCCGGCCGAACGCGACCCTGTTTCACT
>DASXHF010000082.1:0-8842 GCA_036488775.1 Gemmatimonadaceae bacterium
GAGTGCAAGCGCCGAGCGGCCAGTGCAGCGATCGAAAATCGTTGGCGTTGCAGTTCCCCGTGTTCTCTGTGTTCTCCGTGGTTCAAATGCCTTACCACAGAGAACACAGAGAACACAGAGGACGACAACTACTTCAACTGCCTCTACTTATGTATGCTGCGATGGAACGCGTCGACTCGGCACCGACGGTTGTCTCTGCAGCGCCCGACGCGGCCGTCACGGATCGTTGAGCGCGCGCAACGTCGCGAGCTCGACGAACTCCATCAGCCCCAGGACGTAGAGCAGACTTCCAAACCAAACGTCTGCGCTGGTGGACGTCACCGGCTGCGGAGCGACGCCGAGCCAGCGGAGCGCCAACAGAGCGGGGAAGATCAGCGCGACGAGGGACGTGAACCGCGTCAGCAGCCGAACGGTTCGCGCGTCGCGAGTGGCGCGTGCATCGGCGGCGTACCGTCGATGTACGCCGAGCTGAATGAGCGCGACGATGAACAGGAGGGCGCCGGCGAGGGTGAAGGCGCGAAAGCCCCGCCACCAGAAGAAGGCGGTGGCGAACGTGAGAAGCGCGGCCGCGAGCTGTTCTTCCGTCCCGGCCCGATGCTCCCTTGCTCCCGTCAGTGGGGCTGTCACGCGATACCGCCGGCCGCCACGCCGACCCCCGCGGTCGGCTCATTCAGGATCGCTTTCACCTGGGCGTCACCGACTCGTGCCACCCAGCTGCGGAAGATCTCATCGCGGTCGCGCGACGACGCGAAGCGCTCGAACAGCCGTTCCAGCGCATCGGGGACGTCGGTCGCGGGCGCCCGGAATCCCACTCGTCGCGCGACGCCGCTGCCTGCGCCCAATCCTCCGCCGACGAAGAAGTCGAACCCTTCGACCTGTGTCCCGCCGTCGTTGAGCAGTACGCCCTGGAGGCCGACGTCGGCGATCCAGTGCTGTCCGCAGGCGTTCGGGCATCCGGTCACGTGCAGCTTGATCGCTTCCGTGAAGCCAGGCAGCCGGTCCTCGAGCTCATGCGCGAGCCGGATGCTGAACATCTTCGTCTCGGTGATGGCGAGCTTGCAGTACTCGCGACCGGTGCACGAGACGGTGCCGCGCTGGAAGGGCGACGCGCCCACTGATATCCCGGCGTCACTCGCTTCGGCGACGAGCGCGGAGATCTGCGCGTCGGGCACGTTCAGGACGAGAATGTTCTGCATCGCGGAGAGCCGCATCGTGCCGTCGCCGTACCGCTCCGCGAGGTTCGCGACATGACGCAGCTGCTCGGTGGTGATCCGCCCCGACACCACCGAGAAGCCCACGTAGTTGAGCCCGGGCTGCTGCTGCGGATGTACGCCGACGTGATCGCGATAGTGGCCTTCGGGCGGCGTCTCCGGGACCGAGGGTGCGAGCGTGTACCCGATGCGGCGCTCAACCTCGGCGAGGAAGGACTCCGGCGTCTCGCGGTGGTTCAGGAACAGGAACTTCATCCGGGCCTTCGCGCGATTCACCCGCAGCTCGTCCGAGTCGCGGAAAATTCCGGCGACGGCGGTGACGACGTCGAGCACCTGGTCCGGGTGCACGAACGCGGGGAGCAGCAGGGCGAGATGCGGACGCGTCGACAGCCCGCCGCCGACGCGCACGTGGAAGCCGACGACTCCATCGTCGCGCCGCACGGCGGTGGCGCCGATGTCGTTGATCTCGGGATACGTGCACCAGTGCGCGCATCCGGTGATCGTGATCTTGAACTTGCGCGGCAGGTTGGCGAAGTCGGGGTGCCCATTCAGGAACCGGTCGACGGCGAGCGCGATCGGCGAGGCGTCGATCAGCTCGTCGCGGCCGACTCCGGCGACCGGACATCCCGTGACGGTGCGCGTGTTGTCGCCGCACGATCCCTGGCTTCCCCAACCGACGCGTTCCAGCGCATCCCACACCGCCGGCACGTCTTCGATGCGAAGCCAGTGCAGCTGGAAGTTCTGCCGGTTCGTGATGTCGATGCTGCTGCGCGCATACCGGTCGGAGAGGTCGGCGATCGTCCGCACCATCTCCGACGTGAGCAATCCGTTCGGCGTGCGGACGCGCATCATGAAGAACGGCATCTCCTCGCCGCGCGTTCCGCCTCCATCGCCCTGGGTGTACAGCCCCCAGGCGCGGAAGCGCACGGTGAGGTCGTCGTTGGGGATGGCGGCGAATCCCTGGGGCGCGTAGCGGCGGATGTCGTCCATGATGGACCACGACGGCCTCTCGCGCTTGATGCGCTCCACGCGCTGTGCGGCGGTTTCCTTCGCAGCAGCCGGCTGCGCCTCGTCCCGGGTGTCCGATGGTATCGATGTCACAACGCAATCCTGGGTGAATCGTGATGCCTGAAAAAACGAACGGGCCCGCTCTCCGATGTGAGAGCGGGCCCGGCGACCGTGCGTTCGGAGCTATCCGTCCGCGTACTTCGGTACAATGCCGTCCCCGCCCGCCGTCGGCGTACATGCCGGCATACAGGGACAGGTGCAGCGAGTCAGCGGAGCGAGGCGAGACATGGGAGTGGTTGCGAGGTCGTGAAACGAAAAACGGCCGCTCGAGTGAGCGGCCGGGTAGGTATTCACCTTCGTGTGCGGAAGCGCGTGAGTTATCCTCGCTGCGCAGTTCCCGGCCGCAATGATGTCGACGGACATGCGCACATACACGCGCAGGCCATCGTCGCTGCACGGCAGCAGCAACATGCGTCCATCGCCACCATCGCCGAGGCGACGGCGGGTGCGCGGGTGCAGCGCGCGGCGATGAGACCCGATGAGGAATGCATTCTACCGTGGACGCTACGTGTGGGCGGCGACGCCGTCAAGAGACGGCTGCTCGAGCGTGTCGCCGAAGACGTCGAGCGCCAGCTCGATCTTGCCGAACGGGGCGGACACCTGCACGCCCTGCACGGCGCCACGCACTCTGGCCAGCATCTCGCGGGCGATCGTGATCCCCTCCGCGACGGCGTGCTCCTTGGAACGCTCGCTGGCCGCGCGCATGCGCGCGATCACCGAGTCCGGGACGCTGACGCCCGGCACCTCGTTCGCGAGGAACTCCGCGTTGCGGACGCTCACGAGCGGCCAGATTCCGGCGACGATCGGGATGCGCATCCCGGCGGCGTCGACGCGCCGCAGGAACTGCTCGAGCTGCGTCGCATCGAACACCGGCTGCGTCACGGCGAACTCGGCGCCCGCTTCGACCTTCCACGCGAACCGCTTGAGCTCTTGCTCGAGGTCGATCGCAGCGGGGTTCACGCCGACGCCGATGACGAACCGGGTCGGCGCCCCGATCGGATTGTCGCCCGGATCGCGACCGTGGTTCAGGTTGTTAACGAGGTTGGTGAGCCCGATGGAGTCGATGTCGAACACCGCGGTCGCACTCGGATACGGTCCCATCTTGGGCGGATCGCCGGTGATGAGCAGGAGGTTGTGCAGACCGACCGCGGCGGCGCCCAACAGATCGCTCAGCATGCCGAGCAGGTTGCGGTCGCGGCAGGCATAGTGCGTCACCGCCTCGATGCCGACGCGCTGCTCGATGAGCAGCGACGTGAGCAGCGCGCCCATGCGGCTCTGCGCGCGCGGACCGTCGGGGACGTTCACGGCATCGACGCCGGCGTGCTTGAGCCGGCCGACGTCGGCGAGCATGCGCGACGCGTCGACGCCGCGGGGCGGCACGATCTCCACGCTCGTGACGAACGTGCCGGCGGCGAGCTTCGCCCCCCAACGCGAGCGCGCCGCGAGCGGTACGGCGTCGACGTCGGGGGTTCGCTTTCCCTCTCGCAGCACCGGCGCGGTGCCGGCCGGGGTCGCGACGCCGCCTCCGGTACGCGCGAACCGGGGGCTGAGCGGCCGGACCCCTTCGCACATCGCGTGAATGTGTTCGGGCGTCGTGCCGCAACATCCGCCGACGATCTTCGCGCCGGCCTGCACGAGGTGGCGCGCATAGCTCGCCATGTACTCGGCGCTCGCCATGTACATGCTGCGCCCGCCGACGTCGCGCGGCATGCCGGCGTTGGGCTGGGCCGAGAGCTTCTTGCGCGTGTGGGGCGCCATCTTCTCGATCGCGTCGAGAATCCCCTGTGGGCCGACGGAGCAGTTGAGTCCCACGATGTCGGCGCCGAGCCGGTCGAGCGCGCGAGCGACGTCTTCCGGGGTGGCGCCGTACGGCGTGAGACCGTCCGCGCCGATCGTCATCTGCGCGATGACGGGGATGGCGGGATCGACGGCGCGCGCCGCGGCGATCGCCTGCCCGATCTCGTGCAGATCACCGAAGGTCTCGAGGATGAAGACGTCGACGCCGCCGGCTTTGAGGCCTTCCATCTGCTCGCGGAAGATGCTCTGCGCTTCTTCGACCGAGGTCGGACCGAACGGCTCGAGGCGCACGCCCAACGGCCCCACCGCGCCGGCGACGAGCACGTCAGGACCTTCCGTCGCGGCTTCGCGCGCCAGTTCGGCCGCGCGCTGGTTCAACTCACGCGTCTGCGTCGCGAGACCGAACTGCGCGAGCTTCAGCCGGTTCGCGCCGAAGCTGTTCGTCTCCAGCACTTCGGCGCCTGCCTTGACGTACTCCCGATGCACCTCGCGCACGAGGTCGGGTGCTCGGACGTTCAGCTCGTCGTAACACTGATTGATGAACACGCCGCGCGCATAGAGCATCGTCCCCATCGCGCCGTCGAACAGCACGAGCGATTCGGGATCCAACAAGCGCGCGAGCGCGCGCGACGAAGCGTCGGCGCGGTCACGCACTGGCGCCCACGCCTTCCGCGGCGGTCCGCACGGCGTAGTACTTCGCCTGCGGATGATGCACCAGGATCGCCGCGGTGCTCTGTTCAGGGATGAGCTGGTAGGCCGACGTCAGCTCCATGCCGAGCGCTTCCTCGGCGGGGAGGATCTTGAAGAGCTGCGCGTGGTCCTCGAGATCGGGGCAGGCACCGTACCCCCATGAGTAGCGCTTGCCGCGACCGCCCGGAATGCCGAGCTCGCGGCGTACGCGCCGATGGAGCCATTCGGCCGTCGCTTCGGCTGCCTCCACGGACAGGCCGTGAGAGTAAAACGCCTCGCTGTACTCGCCTGCGGCCTGCAAGGCCTCGAAGCGCCTCGTTGCTTCGTCGCCGACCGTGACGACCTGGAATCCGACGACGTCGACGTCGCCGCTGCTCGAGGCGCGGAAGTAGTCGGCGATGCACAGCCGCTCGCGTCCCTCCTGCCGCGGGAAATGAAAACGCGTCTTCTCCACGAGCGAGCCGTCGTTTGCGTACGGCGCCGGCTCATAGACGATCAGGTCATTGCCCACGCTCTGCGCGGGGAAATATCCATAGACGACGCGCGGTTTCACCCATCCATCGGCGATCGCCTCGGCCTTCAGGCGCTCCAACGTCGGCTGGAACTCCTCGCGGACCATGCGATCGTACTCCGCGCCCGAGCCACGGCCGCCCCACTGCAGCCGAAACAGCTCGTCGATGTCGAGCAGGTCGAGCACTTCGGGCAGTGGAACATCCTCGAGCACTTTGGCGCCCCAGAACGGCGCGGTGGGGACGGCGTGATCCTGCGCCACGTCGCTCTTCTCGCCACCGGCAATGCCGGCGCGCACGTCCTTGCCCACGTTGCCGTGCAGGAAGACGTCCTTGCGCGCGTCGCTCTTCACCTTCTCGATCGTCGCCGTACGCCGCTCGTCGTCCTGGAGCGCGTCCATCGTCTCCAGCCCCTCGAACGCGTCCTTGCAGTAGAAGACGCCGGACTCGTACGCCCGCTCGCCTTCGACGAACATCGCACGACGGCCGAACCGTCGATTGATCGCCGCGCCGCCGATCAGCACGGGGAGCTGGATGCCGCGTTTGTCGAGCTCCTGCACGCACAGCGGCATCTGCTTGCTCGTGCTCACGAGCAGCGCCGACAGGCCGATCGCGTCGGCCTCGACCTCGAGCGCCTTCTCGATGATCGTGTTCACCGGCACCTGCTTGCCAAGGTCGAACACGGTGTATCCGTTGTTGCTGAGGATCGTGTTGACGAGCGACTTGCCGATGTCGTGCACGTCGCCGTACACGGTCGCCAAGACGACCTTGCCCTTCGTGTAGCCTTCCGCTTTCTCGAGGAACTGCTCGAGGTGCTTCACCGCCTTCTTCATCACCTCGGCGCTCTGGAGCACGAAGGGAAGAATCAGCTCGCCGGCGCCGAACTTGTCGCCGACTTCCTTCATCGCCGGGAGAAGCACTTCGTTGAGGACGCGCACGGGATGTTCGCGCACCTGCGCGGCGTCGAGCGCGTCCTCGATTCCCTCCTTCTTGCGGTGAAGGACCATGTAGTGAACCTTCGCCTCCGGCGTCATCCCGGCGGTGGGGTCTTCCTTCTCATTGGCTGCCGGCCCGGATGCCGCGCCGCTAAAGCCGTCGATGAAGCGCTGCAGCGCATCGGGGCGGCGGTTCCACACGAGGTCGTCCGCCAGCGCGCGCTCCTCGGCGCTAATCTCGGCGTACGGTCGGATGTGCGCCGGGTTGACGATCGCCGCGTCGAGCCCCGCCTCCACGCAGTGGTGCAGGAAGACGGAGTTGAGCACGTGTCGCGCGGCTGGATCGAGGCCGAACGAGACATTCGAGACGCCGAGGATCGTGAAGACGCCGGGCAGCTCGCGCTTGATGAGACGGATCCCTTCGATCGTCTCCTTCGCGCTCTCGATCCACTCGGGATCGCCGGTGGCGAGGGTGAACGTGAGCGCGTCGTAGATCAGATCCTCGGGCGCCAGGCCATACTCGCCGACGACGATGTCGTAGATGGCGCGCGCGACCTCGAGCTTTCGCTCGCGCGTCTTCGCCATCCCGACGGGGTCGATGGTGAGCGCCACGAGGGCGGCGCCGTGCTTCTTCGCGAGGGGGACGACGTCGTCGATCCGCTTGCGCCCATTCTCCATGTTGATGGAGTTGATGATCGCGCGGCCCGGCACGTGCTCGAGCGCCGCCGAGATGACGGCGGCCTCGGTGGAATCGATCATCAGCGGGGTCTCGACGCTCATCGAGAGCAGCTTGACGACCTTCGCCATCTGATCGGCCTCGTCGCCTCGCTCGGTGAGAGCGACGCAGACGTCGAGCACGTGAGCGCCCGACTCCTGCTGCTCGCGCGCGACCTCGAGAATTCCCTCGTAGTCGTCGGCGAGCAGCAGGCGCTTCACCTTCCGCGAGCCCTGCGCGTTCACACGCTCACCGACCAGCAACGGCGCCGGCTCCTGGCGCAGCGCGGTCGCACGCATGGCCGAGGACACGAGCGCTTCGCGGCCGTGCGCCGGCAGCTCGGCGGGCGCGGTGGATCGCACGGCGGCGACGATCGCCGACAGATGCTCGGGAGTCGTGCCGCAGCAGCCGCCGACGATGCGCACGCCGAAGTCTTCGACGAACTCCTTCAGCATCCCGGCCATCGGCTCTGGCTCGAGCGGATAGACCGCGTCGCCGGTGCCGGTATTGAGCGGCAGGCCGGCGTTGGGGATGACGGAGATCGGGAGCGAGGCGTGCTCGGTGAGGAAGCGCACCGGTTCGCGCATGTGCTCGGGACCCGTGGAGCAGTTGAGCCCGACCACGTCGACGCGCATTGCTTGCAGCGTGGTGAGCGCGCTTGCGATGTCGGTGCCGAGCAGCATGCGGCCGCTCACGTCGAGCGTAACCTGCGTCTGCACGGGGACGCGGCGTCCGAGCTCGGCGAATAGGCGCTCGAATCCGGCGATCGCGGCCTTCACCTCGAGGATGTCCTGCGCCGTCTCGACGAGCAGCACGTCGACGCCGCCTTCGACGAGATACTTGGCCTGCAGGTAGTAGGTTTCGGCCAGCGCCTCGAAGGTGATGTTCGAGAGCGCGGGGTCACTGCTGGACGGGAGCATCCCGGTGGGGCCGATCGATCCGGCGACGAAGCGCGGCCGTTCGGGCGTGGCGTACTTGTCGCACGCCGCGCGTGCGAGACGCGCCGCCTGCACGTTCAGGTCGCGCGCCTTCTCTTCGATCCCCCACTCGCGCAGCCGATGCGGGGTGCTCTGGAAGGTGCACGTCTCCACGACGTCGCAGCCCACGGCGAGAAAGGACTCGTGGATCGACTGGATGATGTCGGGCCGCGTGAGGACGAGGTGATCGTTACATCCTTCGAGCGCCTTGCCGCCGAAATCCTCGGGGGTCGGATGGTGCCGCTGGATGTTCGTCCCCATCGCCCCGTCGTAGACGAGGACGCGATCGTCGAGGGCGCGGAGGTAAGGGTGCCGGCTGATGGACGACGAACGCGGACCTGACATGCGGAGTTCCCGAACGAAAAAGAGCCCAAACGCGATCGGCGTGGGGCTCGCGCTTTAGCAGGGGATTAACGTGGCCGCAATTTGCCTAAATCGCCACGATGACAGTTGTGATGCTCTCTATAGATAATGCTGTGACCGGCCCCGAGCAACAGCGGCTGCGTCGGGCGGGGACGAGGCCTCTGATGGCGGTCGGCAACCCCGTTTTTCTGCGGCCAGTCGATTAGTCAGCCGGTCAATTACTCGTCCGACCGAGCCACTACAACAATCGCGTCTCCGGCGGCGTGTGCCTCGGCGTACGTCCCGTCGCGCGGGCCCGCTCGCGGACCGACTGGACGAGTGCAGTGAGGCGGTGGCGCTCCAGCGGGAGCGTGAGGTCAGCCAGGACGGCGCGTTGCAGCGCGGGGAGGAGCGGAGCGAGTGGCGTCGAGGCGGTGCGGTAGAGGAGCCGCGCTCCACCCGCGGCGACCGGCGTGCCGAGCAGCTCGGCGCCAGCGTCGCTGGCCAGCGTGCGATCCACGATGAGCACGAGCGGCGGTTGCGCGCTCGACAGCTCCCGAGCCTCAACGAGCGTGCGCGCGACTTTCGGCACGACGCC
>DASXHF010000140.1:0-53764 GCA_036488775.1 Gemmatimonadaceae bacterium
GCGAACATCGTGAGCGTTGCGGTGGAGGAGTACGGCAAGGCGGTCGATCCGCGCGGTCGGTTGATCAGTGCGCAGGAATATCAGGAGACGAACGATTTTCTGACCGACGCGCGCCATGCCGCCGATCGGTTGTCCGGCCAGCCCGCGACGTCGGTCCGCGCCCTCCTCGATTCGATCACCGCGGCCGTCACGGCCAAGCGACCTCCCGCCGCGCTGGACTCGCTCGAGACTCGGTTCGCTGCGCTACTGGGTAACGAGGCGAAGCTGGAGCTGCCCAAGCGTCCCCTCGATCTCGCCGAAGGGCGAACGATCTTCGGGAAGTCCTGCGCGAGCTGCCACGGCGCGATGGGGCTGGGCGACGGGCCGGCCGGCGCGACGATGAATCCGCGTCCCCCGGCGATCGGCACGCAGACCCACATGCACGGGATCTCGCCCGCGATGACCTACCGGATCCTGTCGGTGGGCATCGCCGGAACGCCGATGGCTGGATTCTCCGGCACCCTGACTCCCGAGCAGCGCTGGAACGTCGTGGCGTACGTCAACTCGCTTCGGAGCTCGCGCACGCAACTGCTCGAGGGAGAAGGGCTGTACCTCCAGCGCTGCGCGTCGTGTCATGGCGCAGTCGGGACGGGCGATGGCGCGCTGGCGCGCTCGCTGACGACGCTTCCCCCGGAGCTCGGATCGGTGGCGTGGCAGGCGGAGCACAGCGACGAGGAGATCGCCGCTGCGGTCCGCGACGGCATTCCGGGAAGCGCCATGCCGCCGGCCCGCGACCTGACACCGGAGCAGGCGGCGAGCGTGGTGGCGTACATACGCACGCTGCCGGCCAGAGACAGGAACGGGAACGTCGCCGCCGCGAGCGACAGCACGAGCGCGCAGTGGGTCGCACGCAACGTCATCGCGCAGCTCGAACAGGCGCTCGCCGCCGCGCGCAGCGGCCGCCCGGGCGACGCCGGCGACAAGGCGTTCGACGCGTACATCGCGTTCGAGCCGATCGAAGCGCCGGCGCGCGCGAAGAATCCCGGGCTCGTGACGACGATGGAGCGCCAGTTCGCCGACTTCAAGTCGGCGGTGCGCGCGAACGACATCCGCGGCGCCGAGCAGGCGCGCGACGCGATCGAGTCGACGCTGCCGGAGGTGGTGGCGCTCACCGCACCTTCCGGAAGCGGATGGGAAGCGTTCTGGCAGTCGTTCCTCATCATCCTCCGCGAAGGGTTCGAAGCGATCCTCGTCATCGGCGCCGTGGTCGCCTTCCTGATCAAGACGGGTCACCGAGATCGCCTGCGCAGCATCTGGGCGGGTGTGGTGGCCGGAGTGCTCGCGAGCGGCGTCACGGCGGTGGTGATGAAGACGGCGCTGGCCGCCGTCCCGGCGAGCCGGCCGTTCGTGGAAGGCGCGAGTCTGCTGCTCGCGGTCGCGGTGCTGTTCTCGGTGAGCTACTGGCTCATCTCGCGCGTCGAAGCGGCGAAGTGGCAGCAGTTCATCAGGGAGAAGGTGACGGCGGCGCTGGAGCAGGGTGGCGGCCGCGCGCTCGCCTTCGTCGCCTTCCTCGCGGTGTATCGCGAGGGCGCGGAGACGGCGCTCTTCTATCAAGCGCTGTTCAACGAAGGACCAAACGTCGCGCTGCCGCTCTCGCTCGGCATCGCGGCAGGCTTCGGTGCGCTCGCGATCATCTTCGTCCTGTTCTACCGCTTCGGAGTGAAGATCCCGCTGCGCCCCTTCTTCTCCGTGACGAGTGTCCTCCTGTACTACATGGCGTTCGTGTTCATGGGCAAGGGCATCCGCGAGCTGCAGGAGGGAAATCTCATCCCGCTCTCCGCGATCCGCGGCTTCCCGCACGTGGAGTGGATGGGGTTGTACCCGAGCTGGCAGGGGGTGCTGGCCCAGCTGACGCTGCTGCTGCTGTTCGGGTTCGCGGTGCTGAAGACGTTCTGGCCAAAACGGTCGGTCACGCTGCCGACGGTGATGCCCGCCCAGACGTCGAATGGTGGCGCGGCTGCCGAGCTCGCGCGAATCCGGGCGGAGAACGACGAGCTACGGCGTCGCCTCGCCGCGGTGGAAGAGGCGCTCGGTCGGGAGACGGCGAGTCGGTAGTTCGCCTTCGCTTGCGACTCGATTCACGCCGTCGATTGAACGCTCGACTGCGGGGCGTAGATCCCTGGCCGTCCCTCACCGACGCGCGAGCGGAGCTGCATCCACACCACGCCCACGACCACGATCGCCAGGCCGATGAGCTGCGCATAGGTGAGCCCGGCGACGAGCCGATCATCCTTCGCTCGTAGGAATTCGACCGCGAACCGCTCCAGTCCCGCGAGCACCAAGTACACCCCGAAGAGCCAGCCTTCGGCATGCTCGTGATCGCGCAGTCGCCACAGCACGCCGAACATCACGAGCCCGAGCGCGACTTCGAGCAGCTGCGTGGGATACACGGACAGCACGGTGGCTGGACTCGCACCGGGCGGAACGGCGATCCCGAAGGCGCGCGCCATCTCGCCCGCGGTGCTCGGGGGCGCGCCGTGTGGAAAGGCCACGGCGAGCGGGCCATGCCACGGCTTGCCGTAGTCGTCGCCGACTGCCCAGCAGCCGGTACGGCCGACGGCGTACGCTGCGGCACACGCCGGCGCCACGACGTCGGCGATGCGCATCATACCCAACTTCTTCGCGTGGACGACGATCAGCACGGCGATCGCGCCGCCGATGAAGCCGCCCCAGTACACGAACCCGCTGCGGTCGAAGATCGAATCCCAGTTTCCGAGCACGACGACGTAATACAGCTTGGCGCCGAGCAGTCCGCCGGCAACGGCGGCGAAGACGAGGTCGGACACCGGCTCGGGATCGTAGCCGCGCCGCGCGAGCTCGCGCTGCGCCACGACCTGACCGACGAGAAAGCACAACAGGATCGCGATGCCGAAGCCGGTGATCTGCACCGGCCCGATCCCGTACGCGAACGGGTGATGGACGATCGGGTGCGGGAGCAAGGCGAGGGTCATGCGGTCACGAGGCCCGGCAGAGGAAGCGACGCAAAGGCGTTGAGATCGAGCGACGACCGAACACCGCGTTCGTAATGAAAGAGTCCAGCGCGCGCGATCATCGCCGCGTTGTCGGTGGCGAGTCGCGCACTCGGCGCGAACACGTCGGCCCCCAGGCGTCGCACACGCTCCCGCATCGCCGCGACGAGCGTCCGATTTCCGGCGACGCCCCCGCCCAGCACCACGCGGTGCCGTCCGAACTCGTCGACGGCGCGCGCCGTCTTCTCGACGAGCGTCTCCACGAGCGCCTCGTGGAATCCGCGCGCGATGTCGGCGTAGTCGCGCGGCGTGGCGCCCTGCACGGCGTGCAGCACCGCGGTCTTCAATCCGCTGAAGGAGACGTCGTAGTAATCGTCGTCACCGGGCTGCTGATTGCGGCGCAGCATCGGCCGTGCAAACCGGAACGTGGATGGATCGCCGGTGGCGGCGAGCTTCTCCACCGGCGGACCGCCGGGATAGGGAAGGCCGAGCAGCTTGGCCACCTTGTCGAACGCCTCGCCGGCGGCATCGTCGCGGGTGCGGCCGAGCAGGCGATATTCGCCCCACGCGGCGACGTCGACCAGCATCGTGTGTCCGCCCGAGACGAGCAGTGCGGTGAAGGGAGGCACGGCGTCGCGGTGCTCGAGCGCGGTCGCGAACAGATGGCCTTCCATGTGATGCACGCCCAGGACCGGGAGGCCGCGGCCAAACGCGAGCGCCTTGGCGAAGCTCACGCCGACGAGCAGCGCACCGACGAGACCGGGGCCGTTCGTCACCGCAACGGCGTCGACGTCCGATAGGCTGACGCTCGCGTCGGCAAGGGCGCGCGAGACGACCGGCACGAGCGCGGTGAGATGTTGGCGCGACGCGATCTCGGGGACGACGCCACCGAAGATCCGATGCACGTCCTGCGAGAGGATCACGAGCGACTCGAGCGTCGCGACGTCGCCGTCGCCCGAGAGGACGGACGCGGAGGTCTCGTCGCACGACGTTTCGATGCCGAGGATGCGCGTCACGGGCAGCGGATGGCGGTGCTGTCGGCGCCAAAGCAGGCCGGCCGCGCAACGACCTTCACCTGCGCCGGGTGCACGCGGACGCCAAGTCCGGTGGTGTCGAGATCGACAAGGTGCGGCATGGTGTCTCCCCAAGCGATGAGCAGCGGAACGGGGCGGATCGACGACACGCGACGCACGGCGGCGCGCGAGCCGGTGATGCGCACGGTCTCCGGCGCGAAATGGAGCGAGACGCCGCGCGTCGGGAGCGACGGCGTGCGCGAGGCGTTCGTCGTGTCGACGAGCGCCCTCACGCGCTGCGCGTTCTGGACGGCGACCCGACGCGTGGCTTTGGACTCGAACCGCAGCATGACCACGCGCGGCTGGACCTCGAGCACGCGGACGTCGCCCGCCAGCTCGGCGGGGAGGTGCACGTCGGCCGGCGAGATGTCGAGCGCCAGCGTATCGGGCGCGTCGGCGTCGATGCGGCGGTGCACGACCGGCGGTGCGGCGTAGAGCTTCACGATGTCGGCGGCGCGGCCCGCCACGAGCGCGCGCACGTGCGGCGGCTGGTCGAGCAGCGCGAGCGAGCTGTCGAGCTCCGGCATCACCCGCACGTCGACGTAGCTCTCCGTGGGCTGCCGCGCGCTCACGACGAGCCAGAGCAGCACGGCGATCAGCAGCGCCGTCGCCTTGAGACCGAGCCGCTCGGTGAGCGCGGCACGTCCGTGTGCCTTCCAGCCGCGGCGCTCGTACGGAACCGGCGAGCCGCGGTGCGAGGGGGGCGGCGACATCGGCCGATCAGCGCGCGGCGGTCACGGCACCGAGGAGCTCGCGGATCAACGCACGATTCGCGTCGGAGCTCCAGTCGGCTGCGCCGATGATCTTCTTCCGGATGGTGCCTTCGCGCCCGATGACGAAGGTCTCGGGATATCCGGTGATCTGATAGCGCGCCGTCGTCGTGCGCGCGGGGTCGTGGAGCAGCTCGAAGGTGAGGCCGAGCTCCTTCGCGTAGTCGCGGATGCGCTCCTCGCTGCCGGGGTCGTCGACGCTCACGCCGACGACGGCCAGTCCCCGCGGTCCAAACTCCCGATGCAGCTTCTCGATGCTCGGCATCTCCACCTTGCACGGCTCGCACCAGGTGGCCCACACGTTGAGCAGGACGACCTTTCCTTTGTAGTCGTCGAGCGTTTTCGTGCGGTTGGTACCGTCCAGCGTCGTCGCGGAGAGCGGCGGGGCCTGCGAACCCACGGACACGGGGAAGAGCTCGTCGCCGAGATAGTGCGTCGCCGCGCCGAGAACGGCGGCGAGCAGGAGGACGACGCCGAGCACGATGGACCATTGTTGACGCGCGGTCACGAGGTCCTCACACCGTCTGCACGCACTGCCCGCGGAGCGCGGCGATCTCGCCTGCCGGATCGGCGGCGCTGAATACGGCATTGCCGGCGACGAAAGTGTCCGCGCCGGCGCGCCAGCAGGCGACGATCGTCTGACGATTGATCCCTCCATCCACCTCGAGCACCGCGTCGCTTCCGCCGGCGTCGAGCATGCGGCGTGCGCGAGCGATCTTGTCGAGCGAGTGGGGGATGAACGTCTGCCCCCCGAAGCCGGGATTCACCGACATCACGAGGAGCAGATCGAGATCGTCGAGCACTTCTTCCACCGCCGAGAGCGGGGTGGATGGATTGAGCGCCACGCCCGCCAGCGCGCCAAGCTCGCGAATGCGCACGAGCTGACGATGCAGGTGCGGCGAGACTTCCGCGTGGATGGTGAGCCCCGACGCGCCGGCGGCGACGAAGTCGTCGAAGTAGCGCTCGGGCTCGACGACCATGAGATGGACGTCGAGCGGAACCCGAGTGTGGGCGCGCACCGTCTCGATGACCTTGGCGCCGAAGGTCAGATTCGGAACGAAGCGTCCGTCCATGACGTCCACGTGGATCATGTCGGCGCCCCCCTCTTCCATCATCGCGATCTCGTCGCGCAGGCAGGCGAAGTCGGCGCTGAGAATCGACGGCGCGACGCGGACGGTCGTCATGGTCGCGCCGCGCCTTCGCCAGCCACCCGAAGCTGCGCCGCGGCGCCAGGCGCAACGGTGGCGCCCGGCACCGGCGACTGGCCCACGACGACGCCGCGCGCGCCGAGCGCCATCGGATCGTAGATGATCTGCACGTCGCGGACGCCGAGCTGGGTGAGCACCTGCCGCGCCGCGTCGACGTCGCGGCCCATCAGGTCGGGCATCTGCGTCGCAACGGTGCCGCGGCTCAGAACGAGCGTGATGGTGCTCGGCACGCTGACCTGCGAGCCAGTGGTGGGACGGGTGGCGATCACCGTGCCGCGCGGCGCGTTGCTCTCCTGTTCGGTCACGTCGCCGACGTCGAAGCCGTCCTTCTCGAGCAGCACCTGCGCTTCGATGCGGGTCATGCCGGTGACGGTGGGGATGGTCGCCATGCGCTGGCCGCCGCTCACGGCCAGCGTGACCGTGGCGCCCGTGCCCTCCTTGGCGCCCGGCGGCGGGGACTGTTCGAGCACCGTCAGCTTGGGCGCGGAATTGTCGTAGCGTTGCTCGCCGCGCTCGGCCTTGAAGCCAGCCTGCGCGAGACGCTGCTCGGCTTCGTCGTACATCAAGCCGGTGACGTTCGGCACCTTCACGTCGCGCGCGACCACGCCGGCGGGGAAGACGACGAATGCGACGACGAGCCACGCGAGCGCGAATCCCGCCACGATGCTGACGAGGTACACGAGCGACGTACGGAAATGGCCGCGCCAACTCACGCGGCCACTCCGATTCGCGGGCGGCGGAAGCGAGCGGCGAACGCGCCGTCGGTGGCGTGTCGCTGCGGAAGCACGCGCAGCATTCCCCGATCGAGGACCGTCTCGGGAACCACGCCCTCGGGCGGCGCCTCGAGCTTCCAGTCGGGATGATCGGCGAGGAAGGTCGTCACCTGGTCGTCGTTCTCCTCCAGCTCGAGCGAGCACGTGCTGTAGACGAGCAGTCCGCCCGGGCGCACGACGTCCGCGCTCGCGCGGAGGATCGCGCGCTGCAGCGCGGGAAGGACGGCGAGATCGCTCGCCTTGAGCCGCCACCGCGCGTCGGGATGGCGGCGGAAAGTTCCGGTGCCGGTGCAGGGTGCGTCGACGAGCACGGCGTCCATGTTGGCGAGGGTGGGTTTCGTCGCGTCGGCGACCAGCGTCTCGACGTTCTCGACGTCCAGTCGCTTCAGGTTCTCGCGCACGCGGGCGAGACGCGTACGCGACAGGTCGGCCGCGTACACGGTGCCGGCGGTGCGCGCGAGCTCGAGCGTCTTCCCGCCGGGCGCGGCACACACATCCGCCACGTCGGCGCCGGTCGGCACCGACGCGTACCGCGTCACGAGTGTGGAGGCGGGGTCCTGCAGGTGGAAGAGCCCCTGCTTGAACGCGCCGAGCTCGGTGAGCGAGCCCACGCCCCCGGTGAGGACGATGCTGTCGGCGACGAGCGGCGCGTCGGCGGTCACGACGCCGGCGCTTTCCAGCATCGCCTCCAGCTGCTCGCGGACGACGTGATACGGCCGCGCGACGAGCGGCGCCTCGCGATTGTTCGCGCCGAGCAGACGCCTGGTGTCCTCTTCACCGAACCGCGCGAGCCAGCGCGCGACGATCCACCGCGGATGGGAGTACTCGAGCGCGAGCGCGTCGACGGGATCGGCCGGCAGGGCGACGTCGAGCGCCGCGCGCTCGCGGTCGAGCCGCCGGAGCACCGCGTTGGCGAGCTTGCTCGCGCCGATGCCGTGGCGTCGCTTCACGAGCTCCACCGTCTGACCGATGGCGGCGTACGGCGGCACGCTTCCCATCGCGAGCAGCTGATAGGCGCCCAGTCGCAGCAGGTCGATCACGTCGGCGTCGAGGCGGGCGAGGCCGCCGCTCACACGTTCCGCCAACAGGGCATCGAGCCAGCTGCGGCGGCGCAGCATGCTGTACACGAGCTCGCGCGTCCACCGCCGATCGCGTGCTTCGAGACGACTCGTGCGCCGCTCGAAGCTGCCGTCGAGCAGCTCGCCGGCGCGAAGATCGGCGAGTGTCTCGGCGGCGGCGGTGCGCGCGTCGGTCACGGCGCCGCGTGCCGCCACGGCGGGATGCCCGGGACCCACTCCCGTCACCGGTCGAGCATCCCGGTCGTGGGGGACGACGGCACCGCGACCTCGCGGCGCGGCATCCGGCCCGCGAGATACGCGAGGCGCCCCGCGTCCACCGCGAGTCGCATCGCCGCCGCCATGCGCGCCGGATCGGACGCCGCCGCGATGCCGGTGTTCATGAGAATCCCGTCGACGCCCTGCTCCATCGTCACGGCCGCGTCGCTCGCCGTCCCGACCCCTGCGTCGACGATGATCGGCACGGAGAGACGATGCTTGATCGTGCGGATGGCGAACGGGTTCAACAGACCGAGGCCCGATCCGATCGGCGAAGCGAGCGGCATCACGCACACCGCGCCGGCGTCCTCCAGACGCAGCGCGCTGATCAGATCGTCGTTCGTGTACGCCATCACCTTGAAACCCTCCGCGGCGAGCACGCGAGTCGCTTCGATCGTCGCGGCGGCGTCGGGCAGAAGCGTCGGCTGATCGCCGATCACCTCGAGCTTCACCCACTCGTTGAATCCCGCCGCGCGCGCGAGCCGCGCATAGCGGATTGCGTCGTCGGCCGTGAAGCAGCCCGCGGTGTTCGCGAGCAGGAAGAACCGCTGCGGGTCGAGATGGTAGAGGACGCCCTCTTCCTTCGTGCGGTCGAGGTTGACGCGGCGCACGGCCACCGTCACGACTTCCGCCCCGGACGCCTGAATGGCCGCGATCATCTGCTCGTTCGACGCGTACTTCCCGGTGCCCACCATCAGCCGCGACTGGAACTCGCGTCCGGCGATCACGAAGGGGAGATCGAGCGTCTCGTGCGTTGCGGTCGCCACGATCAACCCCCGCCCACGAAGTGAACGATCTCGAGCGCGTCACCGCTCTCGAGCGCGATGGATGGATAGGCGTCGCGGTCGCGGAGGATCTTGCGGTTGAGCTCCACCACCACCATGCGCGGATCGAGCGAGAGCTCGGCGAGGAAGGCCGCGAGCGTGGTGCCGGGGGCCACGTCGTGCCGCTCGCCGTTGACCGTCAGCGCGAGGGCTGACGCCTCATGGACTACGGGCGTCGTCATACGCTGAAAGATAGTCGTTCGCCGCGCGTTCGGCATTCGGCGCGTCCCAGATGCCCCGGATGACGGCCACGCCTGCGACCCCGGCCTCGCGCAGCCGTGGCCAGTGCGACGGACGCACCCCGCCGATCGCGATGACGGGCACCGTGCTCGCCGCGCTGAGGGTGCGCACGAAGGGGAGGCCGCGCCCCTCCTCGCCGGGATGCGACGGCGTGACGAACACGTGGCCGGCGACCATCCAATCCGCGCCGGACTCCACGGCAGCCCGCCCGTCCTCGAACGAATGCACGCTCGCGCCGATGGCGAGCGACGGCGCGGCATGCCGAGCGTCGTCGACGGTGAGCGAGCGGCTGGTGAGCTGGGCGGCTCTGGCGCGCACGGCGAGCGCGACGTCCACCCGGTCGTTGACGACGAGCCACGCGCCGGTGATCGCCTGCGCGGCGGCGAGCCCCTCGCCGAGCTCCTGCAGGCGAGCGCCGGAGGTATGCGCGGCGCGAAGGTGCAGCGCACCGCGCGCGCCGAGCGTGCCCATGACGTCGCAGGCGACGTCGATGAAGTCCGGGCGCGCGATGATCTCGTCGTTGGTGACGACGTGCACGAGCGGAATCATCCGAACCGATCGCCGACGGCGACGCCGCGGCCGTTCGCCCACTCGGCGGGCGACTGGCGCCGCTTGCCCGCCGGTTGGACGGCCGTCACACGCACCGCGCCCCCGCCACAGGCGACGATCATCCCGTCGGAATCCACGGCGATCACGTCGCCCGCGACATGCGCCGTCCCACGCGGCGCGACGCGCGCGCCGAACAGCTTGACCTCGTTGCCGCGCACGCGACTCCACGCGCCGGGCTTCGGGTCGCTCGCGCGGATCTGACGTCCGACCTCGTGTGCGGTGCCCGTCCAATCGACGAGCGCGCTCTCGCGCGTGAGCTTCGGCGCGTAGGTCGCGCGCGAGTCGTCCTGCGGCTCCGGCCGCGCGAGGCCGAGGTCCAGTAGCGCGAGCGCCTCGATGAGCGCCGCGGCGCCGAGCTCGCTCAACCGCAGCGCCAGCTCGCCAGCGGTCTCGTCGGCGAGGATCGGGGTGCGCGCGGTGAGGATCACCGGACCGGCGTCGAGCGCGGGCACCATCTGCATGATGCTGACGCCCGTCTCGCCCAACCCGTCGCGGATCGCGGCCTGGATGGGCGCCGCACCGCGCAGCGCGGGAAGGAGCGAGGCGTGAATGTTCAACGTACCGAGCCGCGGCAGGTCGATCACGGCTTTGGGCAGGATGTGGCCGTACGCGACGACGACGCTGACGTCCGGCTCGAGCGCCGCGATCTCCGAGATGAACTCGTCTCCGCGCGGCTTGAGCGGCTGAAGGAGCGGAAGTCCCTCGGCGAGGGCGACCTTCTTGACCGGCGGTGGCTCGACCTTCGACCGCGAGCGGCCGACCGGCTTGTCGGGCTGCGTCACCACGCCGACCACGTCGAACCCCTCGCCGAGGAGTGCGAGCAGCGGCGCGGTAGCGAACGCCGGCGTGCCCCAGAAGAGCACGCGCACTCGTTACAGCTCCTCCTCGGGATGCTCGTGTCCGCGCCGATCGTCGGGTGTCTCGAGCGATACGCGACGGATGTAGCCCGGATAGCTCGGCGCCTCGAGCTTCCACTTCGCCAGCGCGGCGGTGCGTTTGAGCACGCTCAGGTAGTCGATGAACAGCTTGCCGTCGAGGTGATCGATCTCGTGCTGCAGGCATCGCGCGAGGAGATCCGTTGCCTCGATCTCGAACGGCGTGAAGTGGCGGTCGAGCGCGCGGACGGTCACGGTCTTCGGCCGCTCGACGTCGGCGTAGATGTCGGGGATGGAGAGACACCCTTCCTCGCCCTTCGCCCGGCCGGCGCGCTCGACGACGTCCGGGTTGATCAGCACGAGTGGATTGTCGTCCACGTCCACCACGGCGAGGCGCTCAGTGCGTCCCACCTGCGGTGCGGCGAGTCCGATGCCGCGCGCGTGGTGCATCGTCTCGAACATGTCGGCTATGAGAACCTGCAATGACTCTGTCATTGCAGGGACCGGAGTTGTCGGCTGGCGAAGAATCGGGTCGCCGAGCACGCGGATGTCGAGGATGCTCACGCGTCCGCGCTCAGTCCTTGGTCGCCGCCGCGGATCCGCCGATGATGCGCGCGATGCGCCCGCGCTCGACGATGAGACGCGATTCAGCCGACTTGATGGTGATGTGATCTTCCATCGGCCGCGCCGTTCCTCCCTCGGTGACGTGCTCGCGCACGTGGATCACCTCGCCCACGATGCCCCCCGACGTGACGACCTGATCGCCGCGCTTGAGGTTCCGCAGCGCCTCCTCGTGCTTCTTCTTCTGCGCCTGTTGGGGGCGGATCATCAGGAAGTAGAAGATCCCGAAGATGGCGATGAGCTGGATGAAGAACGGCGTCATCGAACTGAGGCCGCCCGTTTGAAGCGCGACGAGCGTGTGGTAGCCGAACGGAATCATACCGAAGCCGGGAGTGTGCGGGAGTGGTAACGCCGGAGCCAGCCGTCGCTCCAGGCGTCGAAGGTACCGCCGAGCAGCGCACGGCGCGCCTGCTGCATGAGCGATACGAGGAAATGTACATTGTGCAGGGACAGGAGGCGGAGGCCGAGGATCTCGTCCGCCAGGAACAGGTGTCGCAGATACGCCCGGCTGAAGCGGGTGCACGCGGCGCACCCGCACTCCGGGTCGAGGGGCCGGCGATCGGTGCGAAACTCGGCGCGCTTGATGTTGAGCCGCCCCTCCACCGTGAACGCCGCTCCGTTGCGGCCCATCCGCGTCGGCGCGACGCAGTCGAAGAGGTCCACCCCGCGCCGCACCCCCTCCACCAGATCTTCGGGGAACCCGACGCCCATGAGATAGCGCGGCCGGTCGGCCGGCAGCTCGGCGTCGACCTCCTCGAGGATGCGGTACATGTCCGGCTTCGCTTCGCCGACCGACAGTCCGCCGATGCCGTAGCCCTTCCAGTCGCCGAGCTCGCGGATCGTGCGCGCCGCTTCGTGGCGGAGCTCCGTGTGAATGCCTCCCTGCACGATCGGGAAGAGCGCCTGGGCCGCCCGATGGGGAATGGGATCGCTGCGATCGAGCTCGTCGAAGGCGCGGGCGCAGCGGACGAGCCAGCGGATGCTGCGCTCGCTCGCGTCGCGGGCGCGCGCCGCGTCGCTCTGACCGGGAATCACGTGGTCGAACTGCATGATGACGTCGGCGCCGAGGTTGCGCTCGATGCGCATGACGCTCTCGGGGGTGAACCGGCGGAGCGAGCCGTCGAGGTGGCTGCGAAAGTCGACGCCGTCCTCGTCCACCGTGCGCAGACCTTCGAGCGAGAACACCTGGAACCCACCCGAGTCGGTGAGGATCGGGCCGTCCCACTGCATGAACTCGTGCAGTCCGCCGAGCTCGCGCACCAACTCGTCGCCCGGACGCAGGTGGAGGTGATAGGCGTTGGCGAGGATCATCTGCGCGTCCATGGCGCGGAGATCGTCGGGGTCGAGGGCCTTGACCGTCGCGAGGGTGCCGACCGCCATGAACGCCGGCGACTGCACGACGCCGTGGGGGGTCGTGAAGCGGCCGGCGCGCGCTGCGCCGGCGGTGGTCTCGAGGGTGAAGTCGAAGGTGCTGCTCATGGGTTCCGGCGCCCTTCGATGGTCATACAAGGGTCATACAATGGCCATAGCGTCGCCGTAGGAGTAGAAGCGATACCGCTGCGCAATCGCCTCGCGGTAGGCGCGCATCGTCAGCTCGTATCCGGCGAAGGCGGCGACGAGCATGATGAGGGTGGAACGGGGAAGGTGGAAGTTGGTGATCAGCGCGTCCACGACGCGAGGACGCATCGGTGGGCGAATGAAGATACGCGTCTCCCCGCCGCCGGCGCGCACGGACCCGTCGGACTCGGCGGCGCTCTCGAGCGTGCGGACCGTCGTCGTGCCCACCGCCCACACCCGCTCGCCCGCAGCGTGCGTCTCGATCACCGCCTGCGCCGTCGCGTCGGGGATGACGTATCGCTCCTCATGCATGAGATGCTCGGCCGGATCGTCGACTTCGACCGGCTTGAAGGTTCCGGCGCCCACGTGGAGCACCACCTCGCCGCGTCGCACACCGCGCGCGTCGAGGGCGGCGAGCAGCTCGGGGGTGAAGTGCAGGCCGGCGGTCGGCGCGGCAACCGAGCCGGCCTCGCGCGCGTAAACGGTCTGATACCGCTCGACGTCGGGCGGCGCGTCGTTCCGGGCGATGTAGGGCGGCAGCGGCACGTGACCATACCGCTCGATCGCCTGCTCGACGTCGGCGAAGGGCGCGCTGACGCGGAGCTGCACCACCCGCGTCCGTCGGTCGGTGACCTCGAGGATCTCGGCGGTGAATCCGGGCCCGAACTCCACGACGCGGCCTGGCTTGAGCTTTCCGCCGGGCGAGACCATCGCCTCGTAGCGGCCGTGGCCGAGTGGGCTCAGCAGAAAGACTTCAGCAGGCGCGCCCGAGCCGACGCGTGTGCCGAGGAGGCGAGCCTTCACCACGCGCGAGCGGTTGACGACGACCAGATCGCCGGGCGTCACGAGCTCCGGCAGATCGGAGAAAGTGCGGTGCGCGATGGTCCGCGTCGCGCGATCGACCACCATCAGCCGGCTCGCATCCCGCCGCTCGAGCGGTGTCTGTGCGATGAGCTCCGGGGGAAGATCGAAGGCGTAATCGGCGGTGAGGAAGCCGTTCATCATCGAAAGCTAGCGACGAACGAACGCTGGTCGCCGCCGCTCATGCGAGACATCACGCGTCCGTCGGCTTCGACGCTGCGTCAGGCGGCACCGTCACGCGCCCCCGCTGCCCGCCGCCGGTTCCACACGACGTAGATGGCGCCATTGACCAGCAGCACGACGACACCGAGAGCGAATTGCACTTCGCGCGACAGTCCGTTCGGGTAGAGAGCCGCCGTGACGTAGTGCTCGATGAAGCCGCCCCGATAACCGGCCTCGCCGCCCAGCCGACGCAGCCGCACCTCGAGCGGCGTGAGCGGGCAGACGAAGCCGACGAACTCGATCACCGCGCCGTAGAGCGCGACCGGCACGTGCACCCACGCCAGGCCCGGCCATCGCAGCGCGAGCAACCCGCCGAGCACCACGAACAGCACGAAGGCGAGGTGGACGACGAGCACCGCATCGGCAGCCAGGCGATACCACATGAGAAGCGAGGGCTGAGCGGCGCCGTGCGCGCGGCGCCGCGCGTGAGCCTCACTGCACCCGCGTGAACCTCAGATGTCGCACCCGTCCCGCCTCGAGCACGAAGCCGGCGATGCGCCCCTTCGCGTCACGCTGCACGTCGATCGTGGTGCCGCCGCGCGTGAAGCCGTCCTTGTACGTGGGCTCGAGCACGCCCAGACGCCGGTCGTTCACGTAGAGGACGAGCTCCCCCTTCTCGACCTTCCACGTATGCGTCGCGTCGACCTCGTCGCTCCGGTAGTTGCCCGCGTATTCCGCGAGCTTCGCGGGCGTGAGTGCGGCAGGTTCGGCACGGATGTACGTCACCGTGTCCGCCGTCGAGCGGACGAACATGCGCGATGGGGCGGTGGCGTCTCCCTCGAAGCGGATCTCGGTCCAGGGGCCGGCCCGGAAACGACCGCCGTCGAGAGGCTCGAATCGCGTGCGCTCGCCGCCCATGGCGACGAGCGTGTCGCCCAGGAGCTGCGTGCGCCGCACCTCGCCGCGCTCGACGTTGCGCCACACGCCGACGAATGGGCGCAGGCTCGCCGCGGGCATCTCGACGCGCTGGGCACTGCCCAACGCCACCGTCCACGCCGTGGCGCTATCGGGCTGCATCCGGTCGCCGAGATAGATCCCCGCCACCTTGCGCGCGAGCGAATCCGGACCGGAGGTCGTGAGGTTGCAGAAGGTGGCGACGGCGAGGTGCTGATCCGGGAAGCGGAGAAAGTGGCCGCGATAGCCCGCCCAGCTCCCACCATGCGAGACGACGCGAAGTCCGCGCAGTGTCCCGACGCTGAGCCCGATCGCGTACGCCTGCGTCGGCCCCGACTTCGCCGGCGAGCCGTCGTTCAGCATCGTCGGCGTCGTCATCGTCTCGATGATGTCGCGCCCGCCGACGGTCGCCGCGTCGTAGTTGTTCAGCCAGCGGCCGAAATCCTCGACCGACGTGTGTACCGCGCCCGCGCCCATGATCGCGCCATCGTACGTCGAGCGTGCGACGCGGAAGCCTCCGCCCGATCGTGGAGCATATCCCTCCGCGCCGTTGGGGATGATCGTCGTGACGTCGGCGAGGTAGCGCGTGTCGTGCATGCCGAGTGGCCCGAAGATGCGTTCGTCGGCGAACTGCGCGAGCGTCTTGCCGGTGAGGCGGTAGACGATCTGCGCCGCCAGGATCCACCCCGTGTTCGTGTAGAGATACCGCGCGCCGGGCTCGTAGTTGGGCTCCGCCGAGCGGGTGATGACGCGAAGGGCGTCGATCGTGTCCCCCTCGAACGTCCGCCCCGTCTCTCCCATCATGACGTACAGATCGCGCAGCCCGCTCGTCTGGCTCAGCGCTCGGCGCAGCGTGATCTTGTCGGCGTACGCCGGCAGCTCCGGGATGTATTTCCGAATCGGATCGTCGAGCGAGAGCTTCCCCTCCTTCTGGAGCATGAGGATCGACATCGCGGTGAACTGCTTGGAGATCGATCCGATGTCGAGCACCGACCGCGGCGAGAGCGCCACGCCGTGCTCGAGGCTCGCCATCCCATAGCCGCGCGCGTACTGGATCTTGCCGTCCTGGTAGACGCCGAGCGTACAGCCGGGCGAGTCGGTGCGGTCGAAGCGCTGGAAGACGGAGTCGGCGCGCAGCGCCCGGGCGTCGCGCACGCCGACGATGTGTTGGGCGCGGGCGGTGCTCGATATCGCGAGGGCGACGAGAGCGGCGAGGAGTGCGGGGCGGTGATGCATGGCGATGACTTGGCGAGGGGGAGGCGAACGAGGGCGCCGCCGAAGATGTTCCATCAGATGCGGAGGCGCCACCCAGCACGCCAGCGCCTTGACACCACCCGCTCGCCACGCCCAAGATCGTCGCTGCACCCATTGCCCGCCTAACGCTCGCCCTCAGGAGCCAGCATGCCCCGCGCTCGTCGGCATCTCCTCGCCGCGCTCTCGATCCTCGTCGCCATCGCCCCGCTGCCGCTCGCGGCCCAGCGTGCCCAGCGCGACACCGTGCTCGTCGCCCGACGTGATTCCCTGGAGCGCGAGCTCGAGAAGATCGCCGTGATCGACCGCAAGCTCATGATCCCGATGCGCGACGGCACGCGCATCCAGTTCGACGTCTACCGCCCAAAGGCCGCCGCGAAGGTCCCGGCGATCTTCGTGCGCACGCCGTACAACATGAACTACTGGGACGTCGGTCTCGGCGCGCCAGCCGACATGAGCGCGCAGCTCGAGGCGGTGAAGCGCGGCTACGCGTACGTCGGCGCGAACGAGCGCGGGCACTTCTTCTCCGAAGGGAAGTACGACATCCTCGGGCCGCCGCTCACCGACGGCGTCGACGAGATCAATTGGATCTCCTCGCGTCCGTGGTCGAGCGGCAAGGTCGGGTTGATCGGCTGCTCGTCGACCGCGGAGTGGCAGATGGCCGTCGCCGCGCAGGCCCCGAAGGGGCTGAGCACGATCATCCCCCAGGGCTTCGGCGCCGGCGTGGGACGGGTGAAGCCGTACTACGAGCAGGGCAACTGGTATCGCGGCGGCGCCGTGCAGCTGCTGTTCGTCGACTGGCTCGAGGGTGAGCAGAACCAGGTGCGGCCCACCTTTGCTCGCAACACGTCGCAGGCGGATCTCGTGCGCTCCGCGAAATCGTTCGACCTCGCCGAGCATCGGCCGCCGGTCGACTGGGCGAAGGCGTTCTGGACGCTGCCCGAGACCAACATGATCGAAGCGCATGGTGGACCGCACGGCATCTTCGCGGATACGGTCCCCGGCATCGCCACCGGCGGCGCGATGATCGAGCGCACGCCGAACAGTGCCGCGTGGTACCGCGGCGGCCTGTTCAACGACGACATGCGCATCAACGTGCCGGGCCTCTGGTTCATGTCGTGGTACGACGTGTCCGTCGGGCCCAACCTCGCGACGTACAATTACGTGCGGAAGACGGCCGATCCCGCCGTCGCGAACCAGCAGTATGCCATCATCGCGCCCACACTCCACTGCTCGTACAAGCGCGCGACGGAGAACACCGTGGTCGGTGAACGGAGCGTCGGCGACGCGCGCTACGACTACGACGCGCTCACCTACGGATGGTTCGACATCTTCCTCAAGGGCGAACGCTCGACGCTGCTCGACACGATGCCGAAAGTGCGGTACTACACGATGGGGCTCAACAAGTGGCAGGCCTCCGACAGCTGGCCGCCGAAAGGCGCGCAGCCGCTCACCTACTACCTGTCGAGCGGCGGCAAGGCGAACACGCTCCATGGCGACGGCGTGCTCACCCCGACGCCTCCCGCCAAGGACGTGCCGGACAACTTCGCGTACGATCCGATGCATCCCGTGATGTCCATCGGCGGCAATGTCTGCTGCCAGGCGAACGCCCTCACCGGCGGCTCGCTCGACCAGCGGAAATCCGAGGAGCGCGACGACATCCTCGTCTACACGACGGAGCCGCTCGCGGAAGGCATGGAAGTGAGCGGCCCGGTCGAGTTCACGACCTTCGTGTCGTCCGACCGCAAGGACACGGACATCACCGTCAAGCTGATCGACGTGGAGCCCGATGGCCGCGCGTACAACCTGGACGAGACCATCCAGCGCGTTCGCTACCGCAACGGCTACGACAAGCCGATCGAGATGATGCAGCCGGGCAAGGTGTACAAGGTCGCGCTCCAGCCGATGACGACGAGCAACTACTTCGCCGCGGGCCACCGCATCCGCATCGAGGTGTCGAGCAGCAACTTCCCGCGCTTCGACCGCAACCTCAACACGGGCGGCAACAACTACGACGAGACGACGGGGCTGGTGGCGCACAACAGCGTGCACCATTCCGTGCAATATCCGTCGCAGCTCAAGCTCACCGTGGTCAGAAAGGCGCTGGTGCCATAGCCTACGCGCTCACGTACTCTCGGCCCTTCCATCGCACGCGCCGTCCGCGCGCGATGGCGAGGGCCGAGATGTACAGCAGCACGCCGGCACCGAGTGGGTGGAGGAGCGCGTACAGCGGCGACAGGCCGAGCCACGCGTACACGAGCAGCCACCACAGCAGGTTCACGCTCGTCACGACGGCGGACCAGACGAGGACCCCGTGACCGAGCACGCCCGCCAGCGAGAGCGCGAGCAGCAGCGGCGGCACGACACCGGTGAGACCGGGCAAGAGAAGGGCGAGCGGGTACAACACGCGCCCGATCGCCCCGAAGGGCATCGCGTCCCGGCCGCCGGCGTACAGGTTCTTGCCCCACCCGCGTACGAGCTCGCGGAGCGACGTGTACATGCGCGTGTTGAGCTGGCCGAGGCCGAGCACCAGCGTCACGCGCCGCCCCGCCTCGTGGAACCGTTGCGCGAGCGCGAGATCCTCGGCGACTTTCGCGCGCACTGATGCATGGCCTCCCATCGCGTCATATGCGTCGCGCGTGACGAGCAGGCATTGGCCATTCGCGATCTTCTGCGACGTGCGGCGCGACTCGTTCACGCTCTCCGTGCCGCCGTAGCGTGCAGCCAGCAGGGCGAACACCTGCGGCTGCACGAGCCGCTCCCAGAATGAGCCCAACTCCTGGGTGCCGCCGACGGTGAGTAGATCGGAGCCACGCGCGCGCATCGCGTTCACGGCGCGGGGCAGCAGATCGGAGGACTGCCAGGTGTCCGCGTCGAAGAAGGCGAGCACCTGGCCGCGAGCATGCGCCACCCCGGTGTGACACGCCCACTGCTTGCCGAACCAGCCGGCGGGCAGCGACGGCGGCGCCACGACACGGAGGCGAGTGTCGCGCGACGCGAGCTCGCGCGCGATGTCGCCGGTGGCATCGCTGGAGTGGTCGTCGACGACGATGACGTCGAGCCGCGGATATGACGACGCGAGCACGGACTCGACGCAGCGACTGATGTTGTGCGCTTCGTTCCGCGCCGGGATCACCACGGACACGACCGGGGCGTCGTCGTCCATGTTGACGGAGTATTCGTCGAGCGAGCGCGAGCGGCGGGCGCGGAGCAGGACGACGATCGGGGCCGCGACCCAGGGTACGGCGAGGAGGAGAGGAAAGGGAGAGCTCACCCACCGAAGTTACCGAAACGACGAAGGGCGCCCCGATGTCGGAGCGCCCTTCGTGCGCCGGTGTCAGCTAGCGCGAGCTGCCGGAAGACCCGGATGACCCCGACGACCCGGACGACCCCGAGGATCCGGACGATCCCGAGGATCCGGACGATCCCGAAGAACCGCTCCGTCCCGACTGTCCGCTCTGGCTGGAGCCGGACATGCCACCCGACGAGCCCGACGACCCGGACGATCCCGACATCCCGCCCGATGAGCTGGATGAGCCGGACGATCCACTCATCCCGCCGCTCGAGCTCTGGTTATCCGGATTGCCGGTGCCGGTGCTCGTCCGTCCCGACGTCCCGGAGCTCCCCCCGCTCGAGCTGCCGGACGAGCCGGCGCTCGACCCGGACAGCCCGCTCGACGAGCCGCTCGACCCCGAGCCGGACAGCCCGCTGCCCGACGAACCGGATGAGCCGGACGATCCGGCCCCCGACGAGCTGCCGCTCAGGCCGCCCGATGACCCACTCGATCCCGCCGTGCCGCTCTTCCCGATCCCCGACCCGTCGCCCTGCGACGAGCTGCCGAGATCCCGGTTGGAGCTGCTCGATGAACCCGAGGAGCCCGAGGTGTTCTGGTCACGATCCGCCATGATGTTGCCCTCCTAAAGTGCTGTGGACGTCCGTCGGAGTCCTGCGCGTGGAGTCCCCATGTGCCGCTCCGAGCGTGCCCCTCTTTGCGCATCAAAAGTGCCATTTCCGCTTCGAACGCACGCGTTCGCTCGCCATGCACGAGCGCGCTCACTTGAGCCATTGCCCACGCTCCGAGCGCTCTCTACGTTGCGCGAAATGCGACTCCCACCGCCTCTGCGCCGCGGCGCACACGTCGCGCTCCTCGCGCCCGCCGGTCCGCTGCGCAGCGCCGAGGAGCTCGCCGCTGCCGTCGCCCACGCTCGCTCGCTCGGATGGGAGCCGGTCGCCGGACAACACGCGCTCTCGCGCGACGGCTATCTCGCGGGCAGCGACGCCGAGCGCGCGCTCGACTTCAACAGCGCACTGTGGGACGACGACATCGATGCGATTTGGTGTCTCCGCGGCGGCTACGGCGCGATGCGCATTCTCGACGACCTCGATTACGACGCGCTGCGCCGGCGGCCGAAGACGATTATCGGCTACTCCGACATCACGGCGCTGCACGCGGCCATCGGACGCCGCGCGGGGCTCGTCACCTTTCACGGCCCGACCGCGCGTGGCGCGCTCAGCTCGTTCTCGCGCGATTCGCTGCTGCGTGCGGTCGCGGACCATGCGGATCCGTGTGGCGCGGCACCGGGCGCACGAACGCTGCGCGGCGGCGTGGCCCGCGGACGCCTCATCGGCGGCAACCTCGCGCTGCTCGCCGCGCTCAGCGGCACGCCCTACGCGCCCGACTACACGGACGGGATCCTGGTGCTCGAAGACGTCGGCGAATCGACGTACCGCATCGACCGCATGCTGCAGCAGCTCACGTTGAGCGGGGCGCTCGGCCGCGTGGCCGGCATCGCATTCGGCCATTTCACCGACGGAACGGATCCGAAGGATTCCACCTCGCGCCCACTCGACGTGGTGCTGGGCGAAGCGGCGGACGTCGCCGGCGTGCCCGCGCTCGCGGGGATCCCGATCGGACACATCCAGGACCAGTGGACGATCCCGCTCGGCGCCGTCGCCATCCTCGACGCCGACGCACACACACTGCAGCTCGCGCTGCCGTGACGCGGGGCGCCGGATCGGGAACGCTACATCACATCGGAGTACATCTCACGACATGAAGACCGGCACGGATCTCGTCAACGAAGCGAAGACACGCATCGAGGAAGTCGCCCCGAAAGACGCGCTCGCGATCCACGGGCGGAACGGGGTCGTCTTTCTCGACGTGCGCGAGCAGAACGAAGTGAACCTCGGCAAGATTCCTGGCGCGGTGCACATCGCGCGCGGCAGCCTCGAGAACAAGGTAGAGGCGGTGCTGCCGCGTGATGCACAGGTGATCGTGTACTGCGGCGGCGGAAGTCGCAGCGCGCTCGCTACCGACACGCTGCGCCAGATGGGCTACAAGGCGCGCTCGCTCGCCGGGGGCTTTCGCGGTTGGGCCGAGGCGGGCGGAGACATCGACGGATGACGCAGCTGGCGGGCGCATGAACGTTGTAAGGGAGGAGATGGACCGCCTCGCCGCGCATCCGCTCGTTGCGCGACTGCTGCGCTCCTTTGCCGAGCGTCCGGGAAAGACGGTCGAAGTGGAAGGACCGGTCCGGCGCGCTGCGATCCTGCTGGTTCTCCGCGCGCGCGCCGACGGCGAGCCCGAGCTGTTGATGATCAAGCGCGCCGAGGCGGAAGGCGATCCGTGGAGCGGGCACATCGCCTGTCCCGGGGGGCGCATGGAACCCGGCGATCGCGATCTCGCGGTCACCGCGGTGCGCGAGACGTGGGAAGAGACCGGCGTCGACATCGAGCGCGACGGACGGCTGCTCGGTGCGCTCGACGAGCTACGTCCGCGCTCGACGCATCTTCCGCCGCTCGTGATCAGGCCATACGTCGCGCTCGTGCGCGCCGACGTCGAGATCGTGCCGAGCGATGAAGTGGCCGAAGCGTTCTGGGTACCGCTCTCGGCGCTGCGCCGCCAGACCGCGTGGGGAACGGGACTCGTGCACGTACGCGGCACCGAACGACGCGTCACCGTGTTCCAGCACGGCGACTACACGGTGTGGGGTCTCACCGAGCGCGTGCTTCGCCAATTCCTCGAGTACGCAGGCGCGGCAGTAGAGGGCGAGTCGATCGACTGAGACGGTTCGTCCCTCGCATGGGTCCACTCGTCCCATGATCGTTGCGTGACGTCGCGCATGCGCGGCGCGCAGTGGAGATGCGCACTCGTCCGCCGAAAAAAAGAGCGACACAACGTCGGGACAATACTCGTATTAAACGATCGGAGGGGTTCGTGGTGTCAAACACACGCCGCCGATCGTTGAGCGATGTAAGCCCGACGCGGTGAGCGCTGACCATTGCAGGAGCGGAGATCACGACGAATGATGCGACGGTCATCTGTAAGTCTCAGGGTTGCCATCGTGGACGACGAGCCGCAGGCACGCGAGCGCCTGCGCACGCTCCTCGCGGAGGATCCGGACGTGCACGTCGTTGCCGAGTGCGAGGACGGCGCCGAGGCGCTGTCGACGTTGTCAGAGACCGACGTGTCGCTGTTGTTCCTCGACATGCAGATGCCGGAGCTGGACGGGTTCGAGGTACTCGATGGCCTCGTCGATCTGAAAGGTGAGGAGCGGCTGCCCGCCGTGGTATTCGTGACGGCGGACGACGAGCCCTCGGTGCGCGCGTTCGAGGCCGGCGCGCAGGAATATCTGCTCAAGCCGATCGTCCCCGATTCTGTCACGCAGGTGCTCGCGCGCACGAAGGAGCGACTCTCACAGCCGGGCGGCGCGCAAACCGTGGACGAGGGGCTGCGGGAGCTGCTGCACGTGCTGCGGACCGAGCGGGACGCGGGGAATGGATACGCGAGGCGCTTCGCGGTCCGGCTGCCTCGCGCGATCTCGTTCGTGCATTCCGAGCAGATCGACTGGATCGAGGCGGATGGGAACTACGTGCGTCTGCACACCCATGGGAAGCGGCACCTGGTGCGCGAGACGCTAAAGGCGGTCGAGGCGCGGTTGGACCCACGACTGTTCGTGCGGGTGCACCGGTCGGCGATCGTGAACGTGGAGCGGATCGTCTCGGTCGAGCCGTACTTCCATGGGGAGTTCGTGCTGACGATGCGCGACGGGTCGAAGCTGACGTCGAGCCGGACGTACAGTCAGCGGCTGCGCTCGCTGGTCGGTCAGTCGAGGGCAAAGGGCGTCTTGCGTTAATGGTAGGCTCGACTTAGGTTTAGGTTGTCCTAAACATAATGTCGAGCCTGCAACAAGACCGCCCTGGATGACTGCCCGCCGGATCGTCACACCGCCGGACACCGATCTCCAGCCCGAAACGGGCTGGCGCCGCGCCCGCGTGGCCCCGAGCCTCGCCGAGGTCTATCGGTCCGTTCCCGTGACGGCGCCGAACAAGTGGCGGAAGATCCTCGCCTTTGCCGGACCCGGCTATCTCGTCGCCGTCGGGTACATGGATCCGGGCAACTGGGCGACCGACCTCGCCGGCGGATCCAGGTTCGGATACACGCTGCTGAGCGTGATCCTGCTCTCCAATCTGATGGCGGTGCTGCTGCAAGGGCTTGCTTCCAAGCTCGGCATCGTCACGGGACGCGACCTGGCGCAGGCCTGCCGCGACCATTTCAGCACGCCGGTGGTGTGGGCGCTCTGGCTTCTGTGCGAGATCGCGATTGCGGCGTGCGACCTCGCGGAAGTGATCGGATCGGCGATCGCGCTCAACCTGTTGTTCGGACTCGCGCTGCCGATCGGCGTCATCGTCACCGGGCTCGACGTCCTCCTGCTGCTCTATCTACAGAACAAGGGCGTCCGGGTGCTGGAGGCGCTCGTGATCACGTTGGTGGCGACGGTCGGTCTCTGTTTCGCCTTCGAGCTCGTGCTGGCGCGGCCGGACGTGGTCGGTGTCGCCAAGGGATTCCTGCCGTCGCTCGACATCGTGACGGACCGCGAGAAGCTCTACATCGCGATCGGCATCCTCGGTGCGACGGTGATGCCCCACAACCTGTATCTGCACTCGTCCATCGTGCAGACACGCCGCTACGAAGAGAGCGCCGACGGCAAACGCGAGGCCGTGCGGTACGCGTTCGTGGACTCGACGATCGCGCTGTCGTTGGCGCTGTTCATCAACGCCGCCATCCTGATCCTCGCCGCGGCGAGCTTCCACCGCACCGGCAACCACCAGGTCGCCGAGATCCAGGACGCCTACAAGCTGCTGACGCCGCTGCTGGGCGCGGGCGCCAGCACGATGTTCGCGCTCGCGCTGCTCGCGTCGGGCCAGAACTCGACGCTCACCGGCACGTTGGCCGGCCAGATCGTGATGGAGGGATTCCTCAACATCCGTATCCGGCCCTGGCTGCGGCGGTTGATCACCCGGCTGATCGCGATCGTGCCGGCGGTGATCGTCGCGACGATCGGCGGCGAATCCGGTACGGCCAAGCTCTTGATCCTGAGCCAGGTCATCCTGAGCTTGCAGTTGTCGTTCGCGGTCTTCCCGCTGGTGATGTTCACGTCGAGCCGCCTCAAGATGGGGGAGTTCGTGAACCCACGGTGGCTCAAGGTGGCAGCGTACAGCGTGGCCGTCCTGATCGCGGCGCTCAACGCCTGGCTGTTGGTGGAGATGGTGAACGGCTGGCTCACCTGACGCACACGGTTCACGGTTCACGGTTCGTCCCACGTTTCACGAGCGTTCATGTACCGGCGCATCCTCGTTCCGCTCGAGCACTCCGACTACGACGACGCGATCATGCATCACGTGCGCGAGCTGGCGCGACTGTGCAACGCGTCGGTCGTGCTGATCCACGTCGCCGACGGGTGGGCGGCGCGGAACCAGCATCAGCTCGCCCTGCGCGAGAGCGCCGAGATGCGCGACGACCGCGAGTATCTCGAACAGCGGAGCGACGCGCTCGAAGCAGCGGGGATCGACGTCGAGTGCATTCTCGCCGGCGGCGATCCGGCGAGTGAGATCGCCGCGGCGGCGGCGCGCGAAGGATGCGACCTGGTGGCGATGAGCACGCACGGCCATCGCGGAATGCAGGATCTGTTGCGTGGCAGCGTGGCGAACGACGTGCGGCACCGGCTCACCGTTCCCGTGTTGATGGTGCGCGGCGTGCCGCGCCGACTGCGCCCCGCATGACGCGCCCGGCATGACGGCCCGTCCGCTGCCGCAGACGCTGAGCGGTCCGGTCGAGGATTACCTCAAGGTGATCTACGATCTGGAGCGGGTCGGCCAACCGGCGTTCACCAACCACATCGCCGACCGGCTGGCGATCTCGCCGGCATCGGTGAGCGGGATGGTGCGCCGGCTGGCGGACCTGGGCCTCATCACCCACGAGCCGTACCGCGGCGTGCGCCTGACGGGAGACGGACGCCGCGCCGCGCTGCGCACGCTGCGCCGGCATCGCATCCTCGAGTGCTATCTCACCGAGGTGCTCGGCTACGCGTGGGACGGGGTCCATGTCGAGGCGGAGCGTCTCGAGCATGCGGCGTCGGAGGAGCTGATCGAGCGGATGGCGGCGGCGCTGGGCGATCCGGTACACGATCCGCACGGCGCGCCGATCCCCACCCGCGACGGACGCGTGGAAGAGCCGATGCTGCGGACGTTGGCCGAGGCGGGGCGCGACGAGCAGGTGCGGGTGCGGCGGGTGCTGGACGAAGATGCGCCGCGGCTGCGCTACCTGGCCGAGCTCGGCATTCGGCCGGGTGCTCTGGTGCGTGTGCTCGACAAGGCGCCCTTCGACGGACCGATCACGCTGTGGGTGGAGGGAGCGTCGCGCGCGATCGGCGTGGCGCTCGCCGCCCAGGTATTCGTGGAAGGCGCCGGCGGAGCGACGGGGGCGGGGGCTGGGGTGGGAGGGACGGAATAACGACGCGACGCCGGAACGCTCCTTGCCCTCCTCCGCGCCGTTCACGGCCGACCTCCGGAGGAGTGCGTGACTGCCCGTCCGATCATGACCGACCCCGACACCGGGATTCCCGATCTCGTTCGTCGCCTTGGCGACGACTCCAAGCGCCTCATGGTCGACGAGCTGCAGCTCGCGAAGCTGGAGGTGAAGGAGAGCATTCACCGCGCGGGGAAGGGGGCGCTGTGGATGGCGCTCGCGTTCGGCGCCGGCGTGGTGATGCTCGTCGCGCTGACGATCATGCTCGTGACGCTCATCGGCCAGATCGCGCGCGGGCACATGTGGCTCGGTGCGATCGTGACGGGGCTGCTCGAGCTGTGGCTCGGCACCTACCTGATCAAGCGCGGCGCGTCGGTGTATCGCCGGCCGTCGTACTCGATGGTGGAGACGCGCGGCTCGCTGAAGGACGCCACACACTGGACTTCATCAGCGGGTCGCTGAGCGGACGGCGCACGGCGATCGCGCTGCTGCTGTTCCTCGGCGGCGCTACGGCAGGAGCGCAGAGCGTACGCGGCATAACGGCCGCCCACCCGCAGGACATACGCGGCATAACGCCCGCGCACCCGCCGGACATACGCGGCATTACCCCCGCGCACCCGCAGGACGTGCGCGGAATTACCATAGACTCGCGCCTCGCCGCCGACGCCGGCCTTCGGCTCGGCGACCGAGTGGTTCTGACCGCGACGCCCGACGCGCCCGGAGATACGGTGCGCATCGTGGCGATCGTGCGCCGAGGCGCCGACCCGGCAGAGGTGGCGCGCGGTGAATACCGGATCCGTCTGCACCTCGCGCAGCTACAGTCGCTCCTCGGCTACGGCGACCGCGTCGACCGGTTCGCGGTGCAGACCCGCTCGGCCGGGGCGACCGACTCCGCACTCGCCCGGATCAACGCGGCCGCGTTCGGATTCCGTGCCCATCGGTCGGCCGACATTGCCGTGGGGACGTCGCAGACATTCGCCGTCGTATCGCGCTTCCACCGCGCCATCGGCGTGATCACGATCGTCGCGAGCGCCATCTTCCTCCTGTGCATCATGCTGCTCAAGGTGGAGGAACGGCGGCGCGACGTCGCCGCGCTCCGTCTCATGGGCATCTCCGCACGTACCGTCACGCGCAGCGTCGTGCTCGAGGCTGCGGCGATCGCGACGCTCGGCAGCATGGTCGGCGTCCTCGTCGGGGGGGCCGCGTCGTGGTTGGTGAACCTGCACTATCAGGCGGTCTACCGCACGCCTCTCCGCTTCTCCATCGTCACGAGCGACATCGTGCTCGGCGCCGTCGCGCTGTCGCTGGTGCTCGGCATCGCCGCGGGCTGGCTCGCCGCCCGGCGACTCGCGCACACGGCGCCGCTCGCCTTGTTCGGCCGCTGACATGATCCTCTCGCTCGCCGCCGCCTCGCTCCTTCGCCATCGCGCGCGCACCATGCTCGCCATCCTCGGCGTCGCGGTATCGGCGGCGATGCTGCTCGACATGGTGATGCTCGCCACCGGGATGCGCGAGTCGTTCGGATCGCTCCTGCTGTCACAGGGATTCCAGCTTCGTCTCGCGCCCAAGGGCACGCTGCCGTTCGACACCGAGGCGACCATCGCCGGGGCGGACTCCATCGTTGCCATCCTCCGCGCGCGGCCCGAAGTCGAACGGGTGAGCCCCGTCCTCGGTGGGCAGCTGCACATCATGACGGCACGTGGCGCGGTCACGACGGCCGCATTGGGAATCGAGCCCGCGGTGCAGGGAGACTACGAGCTGGTGGCCGGCCGGCATCCCACCGGCGCCGACGAGCTGGTCGCAAACGACGCGTTGCTCGCGGCCATCGGCCGGCGAGTGGGAGACACGATCACCGCCGCCGCCGACTACGATCCACAGCTCCGCGCCATGGCGGGGACGCGAGCGCTGCGAATCGTGGGGCGCGTGCGGTTCATCTATTTCGCCGCCGAGCAGCGTGGAGCGGCGTTGCCGCTCGGAACACTGCGGAGCATGAAGGGGCGAGATGCGGATCGGCGAATGTCGCTCGCCATGGTGCGGCTGCGCGACGGCGCTGACGTCGAACGCACACGGGCGCTCGTGGAGCATCTCGTCCCGCGTGCGCACGTCATCTCCATTGCCGAGGCGATCCAGCAGGTGGACGAACGGCTGAGCTACTTCCGGCAGCTCGCGGTGATCCTCGGCGCGGTGAGTCTGGTCGTCGCCTTTCTGCTCGTGACGACGCTGGTGACCGTGTCGGTGAACGAGCGCATCGGGGAGATTGCCGTCATGCGCGCGATCGGCGTGCGCCGGTGGCGGGTAGTCGCCCAGATCGCCGCCGAAGCGGCGGCGATGGTGCTCGTGGCGATGCCGCTCGGTTTGATGCTCGGACTCGTCACGGCGCGCTATCTCGATTCGATCCTCGCTCGCTTCCCCGGGCTGCCCGAGCGCGTGGATTTCTTTCTCTTTCAACCGCGCGCCGCATGGACTGCGCTCGGCCTGCTCGCCGTGTCGGGCGTGTTGTCGGCGGTGTATCCCTCGTGGCGCAGCGCCTCGCTGCCGATCGCCGCGACGCTGCGTCGCGAGGCGGTCGGATGAGCGCCGTCGGCGCGCGGGCCGCGACCGAGTCGCCGGCGGCATCGCGACCGCTCGTGCAGGTGCACGATCTGGTGCGCGAGTATCGGATGGGGAAGGATCCCGTGCACGCGCTGCGAGGCGTGAGCTTCGACGTGCGCGAGGGTGAGTACGTTGCGATCGTCGGGCCGTCGGGCTGCGGCAAGAGCACGCTGCTCAATCTGCTCGGCGTGATCGACCGGCCGACGGCGGGTTCGGTGACGATCGACGGCGAGCGGGTGGACCGGCTGCCCGACGCTCGGGCGACCGAGTTCCGGCTGCGTGCGATCGGCTTCGTGTTTCAGCGATTCTATCTGATGCCGGCGCTCACGGCGCGCGAGAACGTCGAGCTGCCGATGGCGGAGGCGGGCCTGCGCGGTCGGGCACGCCGCGACCGCGCGCTGCTGCTGCTCGACTACGTCGGGCTGCGCGCCCGTGAGCGGCACCGCCCGTCTCAGCTGTCGGGTGGCGAGCAGCAGCGCGTCGCGATCGCGCGCGCGCTGGCGAACGAGCCGCGGCTGGTGCTGGCTGACGAGCCGACCGGTGAGCTCGACGCCGGCACGGGGACCGAGATGATCGAGCTGTTCGGCCGATTGAATGCGGACGGAACGACGATCATCGTCGTGACGCACGACGAGGAGCTCGCCCGCGCGGCGAAGCGCGTGATTCACATGCGCGACGGCCGAATTCTGCGGGACGAGCGCGTGCGATGATCCACCGGCTCGCGCTGCGCAACCTGCTCCTCAATCCATGGCGCACGGTGTTTCTGCTGTTCGGCTTCAGCATGGGCGTCGCCGTGATGATCGTCCTGCTCTCCATCGGCGAGGCCCTGCTGGATCAGGCGAAGGACGAGAAGCTCGTTGGCGGCGGGACGATCACCGTGCTGCCCGAGGGAATCGACGTCGAGGTGCTGAAGACGGGTGGGCTGGGCGGTCTGTTCTTCTCGATCGATCACGCGCGGTTCATCCATCAGCAGCTGCTCGCGGCGCCGCGGCTGCGCGGACTCGTATCCGCCGCGGCGCCGCAGATCGACGGGAAGCTGCTCTATCTCCGCACGGCCGATGGCCGCGAGCGCGCGGTGCGTGCGTCGGCCGACATTCCGTCGCTCACCGCGGCGGTCGGTGCCGCTCCGAACGTGCTGGCGGGGCTATGGACAGATGACTCGACCGACCGGCGCTGGCGCGCGCCGACTGCGGCGGAGTTCGAGGCGGACATCGATCATTTTCACGAGCCGCCGCCGGAGGTTGCCGGGGATCCGAGCTGGGCGGAGTGGCACTACTTCAACGTCATCTCTCCCGACCGGAAGCACTGGGTGTTCGTGACATTCATGCTGGCCGGCGCGGTCGGGGACCACGCGAAGCGGTGGGGCGGCCAGGTGCTCGTCACGCTGCACGAGCAGGGACGGGGCGAGCGGCGCTTCACCTCCTCCGCTCCTCCCTCGGCCGTGCGCTACTCCACGAGCGACGCGAACCTCGGCATCGCCGCGTCGTCGGTGAACGTCGAGCCAGACGGTCGGTACCGTGTGCACGCCGTGGCGCGCGAGGATGCGACGGGCGCTCCCATCACGGTGGATCTCGACGTGACGCCTGCGCCGGGCGCGTACTTTCCGGGCGCTGCGCTCACCAGCGGGTTGGTGAGCGGCTACGTCGTCCCGGCCTTACGTGCCGATGCGACGGGAGCGGTCTGCGTCGCGGGTTCATGCACGCACTATGACGGCGCGCAGGCATACCACGATCACAACTGGGGCACCTGGCGCGGCGTGACGTGGGAGTGGGGCGCCGCGCGCGCGGGCGCGTACACGCTGCTCTACGGACGTGTGCAGCCGCCCGACAGCGTCGCGACGGCGCAGCCCCTGTTCGTCTATCTCGTGGACTCCGCCGGCTTTCTCGCCGTCTTCCGGCCGCGCGACATCCGATATAATGACGCGCGCACCACGAGGGTGAATGGCCGGGCCGTCCGCACGCCCGCGTCGGCCGAGATGGTGGACGTCCGCGATGGCGACACGCTGCGAGTCACGCTGCACGTGGAGGACGCGAGCGCCACGGACACGCGCGCGTCGCTCGTCGAGCGCGGCGACGGTGCAGGGCTTGCGGCGCGCCGGCTCCGCCGTCCGTACTTCGTGCAGATGAAGGGCACCGCGACGATCGCGGGCCGGATACGAGGAACCCCGCTCTCGGGCACCGGAGCGGGGTTCTTCGAGACCTACCGCTGAGGGCCCCGTCAGCGGTCGTCGGTGCGTCCAGTCTGACCGGATACCTGATCGAGGTTGCGTGTCGCCGCTTCGCGCTCGCGGTCGGCGAGCGAGCGTCCGCGCTCGAAGCCCTCGCTCGCGTAGCCGCTCACCGTCGTCCAGCTGCCGTACCGGCGGCTCTGCTCCGATCCCCATCCCCGCTGCAGCTCCTGCTCGACGTCGCTCCAGTTCTTGTTCTGGTAGTCGGGATTGTACGCCGCCACGTGGCCCAGGTGGTACGCCGGCCGGATGTCGTCGTACGCGCGGTCGGCGAGCTGGTTGGGCGAGTCCATGTATGCACTGCGGTAGTACTCGTCATCCTCGTGCGTGAGCTGACTCACCGCCTCGGTGATCGCGCGTCCCGTCCACCATCCGCCCAGCGCCCCGGCGATGCCGCCGATCAAGGTGCCGACCGGCCCGCCGACCGACCCGATCGCCGCGCCGGCGAGCACGCCGCTGATTCCGCCCGCGGCCTCTCCGACCTCGTCGGCCACACTGGGATGGTCGTCATGCTTGCCGAGCGCGGCGCCCTTGGCGCGCTCGATGCGCCCGTCCGTCGAGTCGGTGATGCGGTCACGATTCTGCATGTCGTCCCCCTGAGTGAAAGTGAGCCGACTGAGGTGGGGGCAAGTTCGGGACCGGGTATCGACCAGCTTGACACGGACTCAGCGGTGCAGCCCATTCCCTTCATGACCGCGCGCATTCACATCGGCACCCAGGGATGGAACTACGACGCGTGGGTGGGTCCGTTCTACCCGAGCGGCACGCGGCCGGTGGACTACCTCGCCGTCTACGCGCGCGCGTTCGACACCGTGGAGGTGGACTCGACGTTCTACGCGATCCCGCCCGTGCGCACGGTGCGCGGCTGGTACGACCGCACGCCGCGGGGCTTCACTTTCGCGCTCAAGATGCCGCAGGAGATCACGCACGAGCGCAAGCTGCGCGACAGCGACGACGTCGCCGGTCTGTTCTACGATCGCGCGCGGGAGCTGGGAGAGAAGCTCGGGCCGGTGCTCATCCAGCTTGCCCCCGACTTTGGACCAGTGGAGCTGCCCGCGCTCGCGAACCTCCTGCCGACGCTTCCGCGCGACATCCGCTTCAGCGTCGAGTTCCGGCATCGTGGGTGGATCACGGACGGGGTGATCGCGCTGCTCGCGGAGCATGGCGTCGGGCTTACGCTCAGCGATGCCCGGTGGATCCCGCGCCGGCAGATGCTCTCGCTCGCCGCGCGCCCGACAGGCAGCTTCGTATACGTGCGGTTGATGGGCGCGAACCGGGACATCGCCGACTACTCGCGCATTCAGCTCGACCGCACGCAGGAGATCGAGCAGTGGGCCGGGGTCCTCTGGCCACTCGCGCTCAAAGGCATCATGGTATACACGTACGTGAACAACCATTTTGCCGGCCACTCGCCGCAGAGTGCGCGCGAGCTGCAGCGCGCGCTCCGGCAGACGCCGGTGGATCCGGAAGCGCTCGGCGAACAAATGTCGTTGTTCCAGTAGATCGATCGACTTCCACCCACCCCGCCACGCATGACCACGACGATGGGCACTCCGATGGCCGGTGCATTCGCCGAACCACACCCGCGCGAACGGGTGCGGGGAGAGGGAGGGGCGAGCGACTTCGCCTGGCATGCGTACGTCGTCGTGCTGGCTGCGGTGCTGGTCGTGACGGGGCTGATCTGGGACATCTCGTGGCACATGTCCATCGGCCGCGACACCTTCTGGACGCCGGCGCACCTGATGCTGCAGGCGGGCGGGCTGCTCGCCGGTCTCGCGTCGGGGGCGCTCGCGGCGTACGTCACGTTCCGCGGCACGCCGGAGGAGCGGTCGAGCGCTGTGTGGTTCTGGGGATTCCGCGCGCCGTTCGGCGCGTGGGTCTGCGTGTGGGGCTGCGGCGCGATGCTCACCTCGGCGCCGTTCGACGACTGGTGGCACAACGCCTACGGGCTCGACGTGCGCATCGTCAGCCCGCCACACGTCCTGCTGCTGATCGGGATGATGTCGATCGTGCTCGGCGCGTTGCTGCGATCGCTGGCGCTCCAGAATGGCGGCGGTGCTCGCGCGGCGCGCGCCGCCGTGCTGTTCGACGTCTCGGCCGGCCTGCTGCTCGCGCTGCTGGGGATCCTCATGCTCGAGTGGTCCAATCGCAACGCGATGCACTCGGGCGATTTCTACCGCGCCATGGCGAAGGGATTCCCGCTGCTGCTCGCCGCGGTCGCCGTGGCCGGACGCAGCCGCTGGCCGGCGACGACGGCGGCCGCGGTGTACACGCTCTTGATGGCGGTGACGAGCTGGATCCTGATGCTCTTTCCCGCCACGCCGAAGCTCGGTCCCATCTATCAGCCGATCACCCACTACGTGCCGCTCGAGTTTCCTCTGCTCCTCATCGTCCCCGCGTTCGTGATGGATCTGACGTGGCGGCGCGCACGCGCATGGCCGTGGTGGAAGGCCGCCGTCGCCATGGGGGCAGCGTTTCTCGTCCCCTTCGCGTTGGTGCAGTGGCCGTTCGCGTCGTTCCTGATGACGCACGGACGCAACTGGTTCTTCCACACCGACAACTTCGTGTACTGGCAGCCGCCCCAGTACGAGAAGTGGCACTTCATCTGGCGAACGCCGCCGGCCGGCGATCCGCCGCTGGCGGTGCATCTCCTGCTGGCGCTGGCGTACGCGTCGCTCGCGAGCGCGGTCGGGATGGCGTGGGGCGGGTGGATGTCGAAGGTGCGGCGCTGATGCGTCTCGCCACACCGCTTCGCTGCGTCGCCGCACTCTCGCTGGGTGTCGTGCTCGCCGCCCACGTCGGAAGTCCGGACGCGTTCTATTCGGGCAAGGCGGGGCCTTACTCGATTGACGTCGCCGTGCGTCCGCCGACGGTGGTGCCTGGCATCGCGGAGGTGTACGTCCTCGTGCACGATCCGGCCGGCGTCGGCCACGTGGTGGTGCGGCCGGTCTTCTGGCGTGCCGGCACCAAAGGCGCGCCGGCGGGAGACGACGCGAAGCCGGTGGACGGCGTGCGCGGCGCCTACCTGGGTCAGCTCTGGTTGATGACGTCGGGTGCCTACGCGGTGAACGTCACCGTGTCGGGCGATGCGGGCACGGGATCGGTCGACGTACCCATCGCCGCCGTGGCGACCGGCCAACTGCCATTGGGCACGGGACTCAAGGTGCTGCTCGGCGTGCTGGGCATGCTGCTCATCGCGGGGCTCGTGGCGGCGGTGCACTCGGCGGTCGGGGAGAGTCTCGTCCCACCAGGCGAGAAGATCCCCCCGACGCGGCTCCGTCACGCTGACATGGCGACGATCATCGCGATGCCGGTGGTCGGGATCATCGTGTTCAGCGGATTCCGTTGGTGGGGCGCCGAAGCGGCCCGGTATCAGCGAACGCTCTATCGCCCTGTCGCCACCAGCACCGCGGTGCGCGATTCGGCGGGCATACCAATGCTCACCATGTCGATCACCGACTCCACGTGGCGCGCGGGAAGGACGTCGCCGGTGATGCCCGACCATGGCAAGCTCGCGCATCTCTTTCTCGCGCGTACCGGCTCGCTCGACGTGTTCGCGCACCTGCATCCGTCCATGCCCGATCGGGCGACGCTTGCGACGCCGCTTCCTGCGCTGCCGGCCGGGACCTATCGGGTGTATGCGGACATCGTGCAGGAGACGGGGTTTCAGCGCACCCTCGTGGACTCCATCACTCTCCCCGCGCCGCTGCGCCGTACGGGCGAGGGCCGACTCGGCCCCGACGACACGTGGTTCACCGCTCCCGCGACGAAGGTCGAGCGCAGCGGTGCCGAGAGCTCACTCGGCGACGGGCTGGCGGTGCGGTGGCTCGGTTCGTCGCCCGTGACGGTCGGGACCGTCGGCGTGCTGCTGTTCGGTCTGCACGACGCGTACGGCCGGCCCGTGCACGTCGAGCCATTTCTCGGCATGCTGGGCCACGCCGTCGTGATGCGACGCGACGGTGGAGTGTTCGTCCACCTGCATCCGAGCGGGACACAGTCGACGGCGTCGCAACTCGCGTTTGCCCTGCGCGACCGGGGCGACACGACCAGCGACGGCCGCCTGCAGCTCGACAGCGCGGCGATGAACATGGCCGCGCCGGCGTCGCTCGAGGAGATTCGCTTCCCCTACGCGTTCCCGTCGCCGGGTGAGTATCGGGTGTGGGTGCAGCTTCGCGCGGATGGGCGGGTGCGGACCGCAGCGTTCGACATCGACGCCGTGGCGGCGCGCTGATCGCTCGACGAGTGGGCGAGTCAGCGCCCCCGCGCGCTAGCTTGCTCCCATGTCTCGACGCACACTTCTCTTCTGCGCGCTCGCGCTGGTCGCCACGGCGCTGTTCGTTCGGCTCGGCTTCTGGCAGCTCCAACGTCTGCACGAGCGGCAAGCTCGCAACGCGATCGTGGCGCAGCGGCAGCATGCCGCGCCAGTGCCGGTCGGCGCGCTTCCGCACGACACGGCGAGCGTGCGCTACCGGCCGACGACCGTCACCGGTGTGTACGACTACGGGAATGAGCTCGTCCTCACGAGTCGCACCCATGATGGTGCGCCGGGCGTCGAGCTTCTCACTCCGGTACGCATGGCGGGCACCGACACGGCGGTGCTCGTCGACCGAGGCTGGGTGTACGCGCCGGACGGCTCGACGGTGGATCGGGCGCGCTGGCAGGAAGGAGACTCGGCGCACGTCGGTGGGTACGTCGAGCTCTATACGGCGGACGGCGAGGGCGCGCCGACGATGGCGCGCGATCCGCATGTCGTACGACGGGCGAGTCGGCGGGAAGTTGCGGCAAAGCTGCCGTACCCGGTGGCGCCGTATTATGTGCTGTACACGTCGGATACCGCCGGTGCAAAGCACCCGGTGCGTCGCGAGCCAGCCGCGCTCGACGAGGGCCCGCACCGGAGCTACGCGTTCCAGTGGTTCAGCTTCGCGCTCATCGCAATCGTCGGGGCGGGGGCCGTGGTGGCTCGCGAGCGTTCGCCCCGTTCGCCGGGTCCGCGAGCCGGCTAGCGGCCGGCCCGACTCACTGTCTGTGCAGGTTCCGCGCGCTAGCTTTCATCAGCCCCAACGTCGAGCGTGTCATGGCTGAGCACACCACAGGACCGGCCACCGAAAAGGAAGCTCGCGACGTCGCGGAAGCGGCGCGCGAGAGCGAGTGGTCCGGCCCGAGCTTCGTTCGCGAACTGTTCCTCGGTCGGTTCCGATTGGACCTCGTCCACCCGCACCCGGTGCACGAAGACCCCGCCGAGGCCGCGCGTGCCGCGCCATTCTTCGCCCGACTGCGCGCCTTCCTCGAGCGCGTCGACTCCGACATGATCGATCGCACCGGCGAGATTCCCGAGGAGTACGTCGAGGAGCTCCGCGAGATGGGCGCCTTCGGCATCAAGATCCCGACCGAGTACGGCGGGCTCGGCCTCTCGTACGCGAGCTACACCCGCGCGATGGCGATGGTGACGAGCAAGGACGGCTCGATCACGGCGCTCCTGAGCGCGCATCAGTCGATCGGTCTGCCGCAACCGCTCAAGCTCTTCGGCACGGCCGAGCAGAAGCAGCGCTATTTCCCTCGCCTCGCCAAAGGCGCGATCTCGGCCTTCGCGCTCACCGAAGTCGACGCGGGATCCGATCCGGCGAACATGCGCACGATGGCGACGCCGAGCGAGGATGGGAAATACTGGACGCTGAGCGGCGAGAAGCTCTGGTGCACCAATGGTACGCGCGCCGAGCTGATCCTCGTGATGGCGCGAACGCCGGACGTCGTCGTGAACGGAAAGGCGCGCAAGCAGATCACGGCCTTCATCGTCGAAGCGAATGCGCCCGGCGTCGAGGTCGTGCACCGCTGCCGCTTCATGGGGCTCAAGGCGATCGAGAACGGCTACATGCGCTTCACCAACGTGCGCGTGCCGAGCGAGAACATCGTCTGGGGTGTGGGGAAGGGCCTCAAGCTCGCGCTCATCACCCTGAACACCGGGCGGCTCACGCTGCCGGCGAGTTGCGCGGGCGGCGGCAAGGCGATGCTGCAGGTGGCGCGCACGTGGGCGAAGCAGCGCGTGCAGTGGGGCCAGCCGATCGGGAAGCACGAGGCGATCGCGCAGAAGCTGGCGATGATGGCGGCGAATACCTTCGCGATGGAGGCGATCGCCGAGCTCACGGTCGCGCTCAGCGAGCGTGGCAAGTACGACATCCGCCTCGAGGCGGCGATCGCCAAGATGTGGAACACGGAGACCGGCTGGCGCATCGTCGACGACACGCTGCAGATCCGCGGCGGGCGCGGCTACGAGACGGCCGACTCCCTGCGCGCGCGCGGCGAAGAGCCGATCGCGGTCGAGCGCGCGATGCGCGACTTCCGCATCAATCTGATCTTCGAGGGGACGTCGGAGGTGATGCGGCTGTTCATCGCCCGCGAAGCGGTGGACCATCACTTCAAGACGGCGTTCGCATTGGTGGACAAGGAATCATCCCGGAAAGAAAAGGTCTCGGCGTTCGGCCGGGTGCTGAAGTTCTATCCGGGCTGGTATCTCGCGCGCTGGTTCGGCAAGGGCGACATTCCGGCGACGTACGGGGAGTTCGGCCGGCTCGCGGGTCACATGCGCTGGGCCGAGCGACACACGCGGCACCTGGGCCGCATGCTCTTTCACGCGATGGCGCGGTTCGGTCCCAAGCTCGAGCGCCGGCAGATGGTGCTCTTCCGCGGCGTGGACATCGGCGCCGATCTGTTCGCGATGACGGCCGCGTGCATCCGCGCACAGATGCTCGCGAGCCAGGGCAATCACGAGGCGACGGAGCTCGCGGATCTGTTCTGTCGCGAGGCGCGCCAGCGCATCAAGCAGAATTTCCGCCGCTTCTATGGGAGCAACGATCGCGCGATGTACAAGGTGTCGCAGCGTGTCCTCGCGGGCGACCACGCGTGGCTCGAGCAAGGAATCGTCGGGCTGCTCGACGATTCGCAGGCGCAGGGGCAGCCGAGCGACGCGTCGATCCGGCGCGCACGGCCGAGCGAGCGGGCGGGGGTGGCGTGAGCCGACGCTCGGCACTGGGACTGACACTGTGCACTGACACCGAGGACTGATACTGTCCTCTGTCAGCTACCAGTGTCGGTGTTCAGGATCAGTGTCAGTGTCAGGCCGCTGGCGCCGGCGCCGTCGCGCGCTGTCCGATCTGCAACAGCACCACCGCTGCCGCGATGCAGCCGCCGCCGGCGAGGGTGCGCGGGCCGATCGGCTGTCCGAGTACCACGCTGCCGAGGAGCGCCGTCCAGAAGGGCTCGATCGTGCTCACGATCGCAGTGCGCACCGGGCCGATCGTCGCGAGGCCTCGCAGGAAGGCGAGAAATGCGAGCACGGTCGAGACGACGGCTAGCAACACGATCGACGTCCACGCGATGGGCGCCATGTGGATCGCGAGGCCGCCTTGCACCATGGCGACGCCGCCAAGGATGAGTGCCGCGCCGGCGGCGGCATACGTCGACGTCTGGGCCGGCGACATGCCGCGGCCGAGATAGTCGATCATCGGTATGTAGGCCGCGTAGAGCAGCGCGGATGACAGCGCGAGCAGAACGCCGAGCGGATGCAGCCCGCCGGCGCCCGGCGTGCCCACCATCAGCGCGATACCGAGGAGGGAGAGTGCCAACGCGACAGCGCGTCTCGTGGTGAGCCGTTCGGTTCCACGCACGGCCGACATGACGGCGACCCACGCGGGATAGGTGTAGAACAGGAACGTGAGCGTGGCGACGGAGATGTAGCGGAGTGCCGAGAGGCTCACGAACGCGATTCCGGCCTGACCCGCGCCGGCGAGGACGAGCACCCGCACGGCCCGTTCGCCCGGCTGCACCACCGCCCGTACACCGCCCGCGACGGCGACCAGCAGCGCGGCGGCAATGAGGTAGCGCCACGCGAGCACGTCCACCAATCGTACGCCGGTTCGCGTCGCCAGCGTGGTGAGCGTGGAGATCGATCCGAAGCAGCACGCGCTGAACAGCACGAGCAGCGTTGCGCGCGTCGTGCGGACGTCGCTCAAAGCAGCGTTCCGCTCAACACCATGAGCGCGACGGTGAAGTAGATCACGAGCCCGGTCACGTCCACGAGCGTGGCGACGAACGGTGCCGACGCGCTCGCCGGATCGAAGCCGAGCCGCTTGAGCAGGAAGGGCAGCATCGAGCCGGTGAGCGAGCCGAAGGTCACGACACCGACCAGTGCCAGCCCGACGGTCGTGGCGACGAGACCGGCGTGCGAGCCGTAATTGGCCCAGCCGAAGTGCTGCCAGAGCGTGATGCGCGTGAAGCCCACGAGGCCGAGGATCGCACCGAGGGCGAGCCCGGACGGCAGCTCGCGCAGGGCGACGCGCCACCAATCGCCGAGCCGCAGCTCTTGCAGCGCGAGCGCACGGATGATCAGCGACGTCGCCTGCGACCCGGAGTTGCCGCCGGAGCTGATGATGAGCGGGATGAACAGCGACAGGACGACGGCGCGCGCGATCTCCGCCTCGAACTTCCCCATCGCCGTGGCCGTGAGCATCTCGCCGAGGAAGAGAGCCGTCAGCCAGCCGGCGCGCTTCCGGATCATGCGGAAGAAGCCGATCTGCGTGTATGGCTCGTCGAGCGCCTCCAATCCGCCGAACTTCTGCACATCCTCGGTCTGCTCCTCCTGGATCGCGTCGATCACGTCATCGACGGCGATCACCCCGATGACGTGATGCGACTCGCTCACCACCGGGACGACGACGAGGTCGTAGTTCTGGATGAGGCGAGCGACCTCTTCGCGGTCGGCGTGGGGCGAGACGCTCTGGACGTCGGTCCACGCGATGTCCGAGACCTTTGCCCCTTCGGGTGCGGCGAGCAGCTCGCGCAGCGAGAGCACGCCGGACAGCCGCCGCTCGTCGTCCATCGCGTAGATGGCGTGCATCGCCTCGCGCTTCGGGCTGCGCGCGATCTGCCGTACGCGGTGCAGGGTGTCCTCGACGGAGGTGTTCCCGTCCACCTGCACGAACTCGGTGGTCATCAGACCGCCGGCGGTGTCCGGATCGTAGACGAGGAGCGCTTCCGTCTCGCGCCGCGTCTCGGCGGGCATTTCCTCGACGATGTCCTCGGCGTGCGCTTCGTCGAGCTCCTCGAGCAGGTCGGCGCGCTCGTCCGGCGTCATCTCGGACACGAGCGCGGCCGCCTGCGGCGCGGTCATCGCCTCGAGCACCTCGGCGCGCAGCTCCTCATCGAGATACTCGAGGATCTGCGCCGCGCGTTCACGCGGCAGCGCGGCGAGGAAGACGGGGACCTTCTCGAACGGCAGCGCCTCGGCGACGTCGGCGAGGTCGGCCGGATGCAGCTCTTCCGTCTCGGCGCTGATCTGGCCGGGAGACTCGTCGAGCAGCGCGAGAATGTCGGGCGCGAGGAGCGCGCCGACCGGCCGCTCCTCGGGATTGTGCGCAGGCGTCATGGCACGTCCTCGGCGGAGACGGGCGGGCGAGACGGCAAAGTATACGATGTCGGCGGCCGCAACAACAAAGAGACCGGGGACCGAGGAGAAAGCGTGAGAACGGAAAGGGCCGGATGAAGACGGAAAGGGCCGGATCAACAACCCCAATGGTTGCTTGATCCGGCCCTTTCCGTTCAATCCGGCCTTTCCATTCTCACGCTTTCTCGTGCGGTCCCTTATCGCTGCCCGCCTCGACGCGCTCTCATCTCCGCGACGTTCTGATCGAACTGCCGCTGCTGATCGTCCGTCAGCACCGCCCGGATCTCGGACATCTGCTTCTCCATCGTCGACCGCATCTGGTCGCGCATCGCCGTGCGGTCGCCGCCGCTCTGCTGGCGCATCTGCTCCATCTGTGAGCGATAGCGTGAGCGGATCGCCTCGACGCGCTGCTGCTGGTCCGAGCTCAGCGTGATGCCGCGCAGCAGCATCTCGTCACCGCGCCCGCCGGGGCCCCGACGACCGCCACCGTCGCCCGAGGTGCTGGCGGAGGCAGATCCGGGGTAGAGGGTGGAGTTCGGGTTGTTGTGGCTGCACGCCGCGAGCAACGCGACGGCGACGATGGGAACGAGCCGGAAAGTCATGATGAGCTCCTGAGGTGAAGGTCTTGCCATTACCGAGACTTACCCCGGAAGCCATCAGGTGTTGGCGCCGCCCCCCCAGGCGCCCCTCTCCCCTCCTACACGATCGGCAGCCGCTTCCGGTCCTCCTCGGCGACCGTGACCTCGTAGCCCGACACGGCGATCGCGTCGCGCAGCGCCGGCACCGACACACGGCCGTCGTGCTCGATCGTCGCCGCGCCGATGGTCACCTCCGCGGACACGATGCCGTCCACCGGTGTCAGCGCGGTGAAGACTGCCTGCACGCAGTGCTGGCAGCTCATTCCGGCGATGCGCAGACGCGTGATCATTCCGGAATATAGATTGTGCGCTCCATCGAAGCTGTCGACCGTCATCCACGTCCCCATGTCCTCTCCACGTTCCGTCGCCTTCCTCGGCCTCGGCGCCATCGGTCGCCCCATGGCCGCTCGCCTTGCGCACGCACCCGGCATCGCCCTCACGGTCTGGAATCGGTCGTCCGACAAAGCGAAGGCATTCGCGAAGGAGCATGGTGCGCGGCTCGCGGCCACCCCCGCCGAGGCGGCGCGCGCGGCGGGGGCCGACGTCGTCATCACCTGTCTCCCCGTGTCCTCCGACGTCGAAGGGCTGTTCGACGGACCGGACGGTCTGCTCGCGGGGCTCGCCAGAGGCAGCACGCTCGTCGACTGCACGTCGGGCGACCCAGTCACGTCGCGGCGCATGGCGGCGCGGCTCGCGGAGCGCGGCGTCGGATATCTCGATGCGCCGGTGAGCGGCGGCGTGATCGGCGCGGAGCAGGGCATCCTCACCGTGATGGTCGGCGGCGACGAGTCGCTGCTCGCGCGCGTCCGGCCCGTGCTCGAGGCCTTCGGCAAGAAGATCGTCCACTGCGGCCCCGTCGGCTCGGGCGACGCGCTCAAGGCGGTCAACAATGCGCTGCTCGCCGTGCACATCTGGAGCGCGGCCGAGGGGCTCGCCGCACTCACCAAGGCGGGCGTCCGACCCGACGTCGCGCTGGACGTCATCAACGCGTCGAGCGGACGCTCGAACGCCTCGATGAATCTGTTCCCGGAGCGCGTGTTGACGCGCGCCTTTCCGCGCACCTTCCGTCTCGCGCTGCTCGACAAGGACGTGGGCATCGCTGCGGGAGTGACGCGCGAGCAGAAGGTCCCCGCGCCTTTGCTCCAGCTCACCGCGGAGATGTTCCGCCTCGCGCATTCCGCGCTCGGCGAGGAAGCCGATCACGTGGAAGCGGTGAAGGTGGTGGAGCAGTGGGCCGGTACGGAGATCGCATGACCGCCGCGACGAGCCAGCCGGCCGCGCAGCGCGCCGGCGACGTGCGCACGGTGGAGGAGATCCGTCGTGACTTTCCCGCGCTCGAGCGGCGCGAGCGCGGGCAGCCGGTGGCGTACTTCGACGGGCCCGGTGGAACGCAGGTCCCGCGCGCCGTCGCCGACGCGATGACCAATTACCTCTTTCACCACAACGCGAACACCCACTGGGCCTATCCGTCGAGTGCCGAGACCGATGCCATGCTGGACGAGGCGCGGCGCGCCTTTGCCGACTTCTTCAATGCATCGCCGGCCGACGTGTCGTTCGGCAACAACATGACGACGATCGCCTTTCACGTTGCGCGTGGTCTCGCGCGCGGCTGGAACGCAGGCGACGAGATCGTCGTCACGGAGCTCGACCATCACGGGAACGTGGCGCCATGGCGCGCCGTGGCAAAGGAGCGCGGGCTGGTGGTGCGGACCGTGCCGCTCGACGTGAAGACCTTTCGTCACGAGGCGAACGCCCTCGCGCGACTCGTGGGCCCGCGCACTCGACTCGTCGCCATCGGCGCCGCCTCGAACGCGCTCGGCACCATCACCGACGTCGCCGCGGCGTGCGCGATCGCCCGCGATGCGGGGGCGTTGTCGTTCGTGGACGCCGTGCACTTCGCGCCCCACGAGCTGGTGGACGTGAAGGCGATCGGCTGCGACTTCCTTGCCTGCTCGTCGTACAAGTTCTACGGCCCGCACGCCGGCGTGCTGTTCGCGCGGCGCGACCTCGCGCAGCGACTCGACGTACCGAAGCTCGATCCGGCCCCCGAAGATGCGCCGGAGCGGTTGGAGACGGGGACGCAGAATCACGAGGGGATCATCGGCGCGGCCGCGGCCGTCCAATACCTCGCCGGCCTGGCGGGAGATGAGACGGCCGGCACCCGGCGGGACCGGCTCGCCCGCGCCTTTGCCGCGCTGCACCTCCGCGGCACGGCGCTCCTGGCGCGCCTGTGGGAAGGGCTGCGGGCGATCGACGGCGTCACGCTCTACGGTCCGCCCCCGGGCACGCCGCGCACGCCGACCGTGGCGTTCACGCTACGCGGCCACTCCACGGAAGACGTCGCGCGCCATCTGGTGACGCACGGCATCTACGCGTCCAATGGTGACTTCTATGCCGCGACGGTGGCGGAACGTCTGGGGCGCGGCGCGGACGGTTTCGTTCGCACCGGAGCAGCCACCTACACGACGATCGATGAAGTTGACAGACTGCTCACGGCAGTGAGAGATCTCTCGGTCGGCAGATGACAGTGCAAGCTGACAGCTTTCGGTAGGAGCGATCAGCCGACAGTGAACGACGAAGGGCACACCGAGCAGATGTCGGTGTGCCCTTTTGCCTTACTGTCAGCTCACAGCTCACACTGTCGGCTGTCAGCTTGCACTGTCGTCTGTCAGCTCTGAGTATCGGCTGTGAGTATCAGTCGTGAGTGTCAGCGGCCCCTTTCTTCCGCGAAACCAGCGTCTTCTCCAACGCCGGCAAGAACGGCTCATACTTGGAGCCAGGCGACCACAGGACCCATCCGTCATAGCCGGCGTCGTACGCGCCTTTCTTCTGCGCTTCGATCTCGGCGGGTCCGTACGGTGGTTTGCCCAGCGTGAATGCCTGTAGCCAGGGACGTACGTGCTCCGGCTTCGTGATGCCGAGCTTCTCATCGCGCTTCCGTGCCCGCGCGAGCGAGATGTTGATCACCTTGTACGGCTCCGCGTTCGGCACTTTGAGTCCGAGGTCGCCGTGCGGGTAGTGGGACGGGTAGACCATCGGCAGCACCACGTCGACGTTCGGTGAGATCTTCTCCCACCACTGTCCGACCTCGAGCGGGCCGCCGACCGTCGTCACGAGACCGAAGATGTCGGCCGTCGTGCGCGCGCCGAGCTTGTCGAGCCGCGACATCGCCTCCTTGAGGTAGGACGCCAGCACCTCCGGCTTCGCGACCCCCTTGTTGTCCGGGAACACTTGCGTCGGCAGGGACGGGTACGGCTCGGGGAATCGGATGTAGTCGAACTGGATCTCGCCGAACCCCATCTTCGCGAGCTCCTCCGCGACCCCGATGTTGTAGTCCCACAGCTCGTGGTGATACGGGTTCACCCACGCGAGCCCCTTCTTGTCGCGCCAGATCGATCCATCCTGACGCCGGATCGTCCATTCGGGGTGGACCCGCGCCGTCACCGAATCCTTGAACACGACGAGTCGCGCGATCGGCAGGATCTTGTGCGCGCGCAGCGTGTCGAGGAGGGCCGGCAGGTTGCGGATCACCCCCGCCTTGCCCGCGTTCCGCGCGAACTCCGGATTCGACGGATGGTAGTTGAGCCCGAACTCGTCCTTCAGATCGATCACCAGCGCGTTGATCTCGGTGGAGTCGGCGATCGCGATGAGCTGCTTCATCCGCCTGGTGCTCTGCGCGGCGAAGCGGTTCACGTACAGCGCGCGAACGACCGGGAACTCCTTGTTCACGTCGATCCGGGCCGTGCCGCGCGTGGGCGCCGGCGTCACCGTATCGGAGGTCGCGCTCACCGTTCCCGCGCTCGTCGACGTGACGGTGCCGCCGGCCAACGCGTCCCGCCTTGTGGCGGTAGAGGACGTGCTCGCGCCGGCGGAGCCGCCCTCCGTCGTGGAGGTGCTGCCGGCGCGCTCGGACACGGTGGTGCACGCGGCGACGGCGGCGAGCGAGAGGAGCAGAAGGACGTGAGTGGACGAGCGACGGGCCATCAGGAGCATCCAGGAATGGGAATCGTGAAATGTACCGAATCGGCCGCCGCTCGCGCGGGCCAGCCGGTCAGCAGTCGCTGTATATTCCCGGCAATGCCTGTGCTGTTCCACACCCGCCCCCTCCGGCTCGCCTTCGTCTCCTTCGCGGCCCTTGCGGGCTGCCATGGGAAGGCGCGCGAGTCGGCCGCCGCCTCCCCGCCCCCTCCTGCCGAGTTCGTCTTGTCCGCGGGCGACTCGTCGTTCTGGGTCACCAGCACGGCGGGCAAGCTTCTGCTTCGCGGGGCGCCACTCGAGCTCGCGCGCGTCGGTGGCCGTTTCTACGAGCTGTACGTGACCGACGACGACCGCTCGTTCGGCGACGCGATCCTCGTGGGCCAGCGGGTCTACCGCCGCGACCTCATTACCGGCGATTCGCTGCTCGTCTATCAGGACACGATCGTCCCTCGTCTCGCCCGTCTGTACCAGCGTCTCCATCCGGACGACGAGCCGCTGCGGCCGAATGATGACCCGAATAGTGATCCGCTCTGGACGGCGACGTCGACGCTGGACCTCGGCGAGGTCGCGGGACCGTTCGTGTCGTACACCCTGCACACGGACGTCGAGCGCGACGACGCACCACTCTGGCACACCAGCCGGCGGGGGGTGCTCGACATCCGAACCGGCCGGATCGCCACCCTGGCGTCGGTGGCCGGCCGCGCACGGCGAGACGTCGAGCGGCGGCGCGCCTTCGTGCTCCGGTCCACGCTCGACTCGGTGCGCGCCAGCCGCGACGACCGCGGCGCACGCGCCGCGGCGATGCTGCCGTACTATCGGCTGGATCCGGCCAGCTTCTCCATCACCACCGTCGACGGAGCGCCCGCCGTCGCGTACGCGCTTCCGGGCGCCGGCGACGGCGACGCCGGTCACCTGCTCGCCCTCGAGCCGATCCCGATCGGGGAACCCGTGTGGTGGTCGGATGCGGCGGACGGACTCCCGGTGTCGTCCGCCGACGGTGGGCGCGACGTGTGGCGTCATGACGCCTACGAGGTGGTGGTGCGGTACGACTCGTTGAGCGGTGCCGGCCAGCTCTTCCTCCGCGACAGCACGTCGCGCGAGTGGCAGCTCGGCCGCGTTCCGTCGCCGGCGTCGCGCATCCTCTGGCTCGATCGGCCGGCGCTGGATTCCGCGTCGCGTCGCGCGCTCGACCGCGCCTTCCGCGAGTCCTCCTTGTACGACGATGCCGTACGCACGGTGTCGTACGCTCCCTCGCCGCTGCGGCGCGCACGCCGCCATGCTTCGACGTCCGCCCGCCCGCGCCACCGGCTGACCCGCAGCCATTCGCCCTCCCGCCCGCACCGGGCATGACCGCACGCCCCCGGAGCGTCCCGACCGATCACACCAGAGCCGAGCAGGCCAAGACGCCCCGTCAGTCGGAAGCGATCATCGCCGATCTCATGATGCCGCATCATGCCAACGGGTTGAAGCGGCCGTCGGTGTTCGGCGGCGTGATCATGAGCATGGTGGATCGCTGCGCCGCGCTGAGCGCCATGCGGCACAGCGCCGGCCAGTGCACGACCCTCTCCATCGATCGCATCCTGTTCAAGGAGCCCATCCACGTGGGCGAGCTGGTCGAAGTGCGGTCGCGCGTCGTGCACGTGGGCCGGACGTCGCTGTCGGTCGTGGCCGACGTCTACGCCGAGACGATCGCCACCGGCGAGCGCCGGCACACCAACGAGTGCTGGCTCACCTTCGTGCACCTGGACGACGACGGCAAGCCGGCACCCGTTCCGCCGCTGCGGCTCGAGACGTCCGAGGATCGGCTGTTGAACGACATGGCGGCGAAGCGACGCGAGGCACAGCTCGCGGAGCGGCGTTGAGTCGCAGATGGCCGCCACTCCGGTCTGGGATGGCCGTCGACGCCGCTGTCCCCACCTCGTCCTCAGACATTAGATTCCGCGACATGCAGCACTTCACCGTCGAGCAAGCGAATCGGACCCTCCCGCTGGTGCGGCGGATCGTCGAGGACATCGTGCGCGAGCACCGGCGGTGGCAGGACGCCATCGTGGAGCTCGATCTGCTCGCCACCGCTTCGCGCGCCGATCAGCCCGACCCTCGCGCCGTCGCGCTCGAGCGCGAGATCCAGGCGATCGCGCGTGAGATCGACGCCTTTCAGGAAGAGCTCTCGAAGCTCGGCATCCAGCTCAAGGATCGCCGGATAGGTCTGATCGATTTCCCGAGCCGGCTGGAGGGTCGCCGAGTCCTTCTGTGCTGGCGCCTTGGCGAACCGTCGGTGCAGTTCTGGCACGACGAGGATGCCGGCTACGCGAGTCGCCAGCCTTTGTCGCCGACCCTCGTCGGCTGAAATCCCACATCACGAGATGAAGACCTACACTGCGCCCGACGGCACGCTCTGGGGTGTCGCCATTCGATCGCCCGGCTCGAGCAACGCGATGATCGTCTTCCGCCATCCGGACGGCCGCACTTCCCGGCGCGACCGGTACAACTGGGTGCTCAGCCGGAGCCCCGGCGCACTCCGCGTCACCTCGCGCCTCGCTCCTGATGACGTGCTGAAGCAGCTCGACGACCAGGAGATCGCCCGCCTGTTCAGCCGATCGATGCCGGTGAGTCGCGCCGATCCGATCGAGGGAACGCCGGAGCCGGTGCGGGGGTGACGGAACGTGAACCGTTCACTGTGAACCGTTCACCGTTCGCCGTTCACCGTCGTCCCGGTACGGTATTTCGATCTCGAGCCCGTCCTTGCCCACGATCGTCCGCTCGAACACCGCCTTCGCCTCTCGTCCGAGATCCGTCGCGTCGCGCGAGTAGCGCGCCGAGAAGTGCATGAGCACCAGCGAGCCGACGCCGGCGGCGGCGGCCACCTCGGCCGCTTCACGCGCCGTCGAGTGTCCCGTCTCGATCGCCCGCGCGCTCTCCTCCTCGCCGAACGTCGCCTCGTGCACGAGCACGTCCGCGCCGGTCGACGCCGCGATCGTCGTCGCGCAGGGACGTGTGTCGCCGGTGACGACGAGCTTCCGACCCGGTCGCCGCGCGCCGACCAGCACCGATGGCTCGATCATCCGGCCGTCCGGCAGGGTCACCGTGCGACCGCGGTGGATCTCTCCCCAGAGCGGCCCCTCCGGGATGCCGAGCTCACGGGCCAGCTCCGGGTTGAACCGTCCTTTGCGATCCGCCTCCACGAGCGCGTAGCCCACCGCACGCGCGCCGCCATGGTCCACGGCAAAGGGGACGATCGCGTAATCCTGACGCTCGACCCGCTGGTCCGGCTCCAGCTCGAGCGTTTCGACGGGGAAGCTGAGCCGGTCCATCCCGAACTCCACCGCGCGCTTGAGCATCCGCGCCGCCCCGCGCGGTCCCCACAGGCGCAGCGGCTCCGTTCGACCCTGCAGCGCCATTGTCCGCGTCAGCCCGATCACGCCGAGGAGATGGTCGGTGTGAAAATGGGTGAAGAAGATGTCCTGCAGGCCGAACGACACCCCGTACCGCATCATCTGCCGCTGCGTTCCCTCGCCGCAGTCGAACAGCAGGGTTTCCCCTTCGCGGACCACGGCGATCGACGCGACGTTGCGTTCCACGGTCGGCCGGGACGCGGATGTGCCGAGTAGGCGAAGGGCGAGCGACATGGCGGGGAATATACTCGCCGCGGCCCACGCCTTGCCGCCTTCGCCTGGCCGAACATACTTCAAGCGTGGGGCGAATGGCGCAGACCAAGAAGAAGACGCAACAGAAGGCACAGCCGCGTAGGAAATCGCAGCAGACGCGCACGTCACGGCGGCAGACACCGAAGCCGAAGCCGCCGTTTCCGGCGCAGCATCAAGAGCGACCAGGACTCGAGGCGGAGATGAGGCCGCGTCCGCGCTACGAGGCGCCGAAGTATCGAGGCGCCGACAAGCTCGCGGGGCGAGTGGCGTTGATCACCGGTGGAGATTCCGGGATCGGACGTGCGGTCGCGGTATTGTACGCGCGCGAAGGCGCGAACGTCGCGATCGTGTATCTTGCCGACGAGCAGGTGGACGCGGAGGAGACGAAGCGCGCGGTGGAGGCCGAGGGGCGGCGCTGCATCCTGCTTCCCGGCGACGTGAGCAACTCGGCGTTCTGCGAGGCCGCGGCCGCCGAGACGGTGGCGCAGCTCGGACGGCTGGACGTGCTGGTGAACAACGCGGCGTTTCAGCAGCACCGCCGCAGCATCATGGAGATCACGGACGAGCAGCTCGAGAAGACCTTCGCGACGAACATCTTCGGGTATTTCTACATGGCTCGGGCGGCGCTGCGACACATGGGGCGGGGAAGCGCGATCGTGAACACCGGCTCGATCACCGGGCTCGAAGGGAGCAACGCGCTTCTAGACTACTCGGCTTCGAAGGGCGCTATTCACGCCTTCACGAAGTCGCTCGCGCAGCAGCTCGTGGATCGCGGCATTCGCGTCAACTGCGTCGCGCCCGGTCCGATCTGGACGCCGCTCAACGTCGCGGACAAGGCGGCACAGGAGGCGGCGCAGCAGGGGCAGGAAACCCCGATGAAGCGTCCGGGCCAGCCGGAAGAAGTGGCACCGGCTTATGTGTTCTTCGCGTCGAACGTCGACAGCAGCTATATCACTGGTGAGGTGCTGACGCTGCTCGGCGGCGAGCAGCGCGCCGCGTGAGTCGGGGAATCGCGAAGTAGTGTGCGGGGAATCACGAAGGGCGTGGTCAGTGATGTCGGAGTTCTGCGTCAGAATCACGAATATCGCGTGGTGATGACGATGGTGGATAAATACATGGGTCCGCACTTTGCACAATGCAATGGCGTCGCGGCTCTCAGGGGGGCCGAAGCGGATGGCGCCGATCTCGGAGCGGTGGGGGCGCCGCACCGGAGAGGGGCCCAACACTTCTAGGAGGAGAGGGAATGGCGATCCGACCGAACAACGAAGAGCGCAGCTTTGGCGCCGACCGGGAACGGCAGCGCGAAGTGTCCAGTGAAAGCGGTCGCTCGGCGCGCACTGGGAACGCCGACAGCAGCGAGCGTACGAGCGGGGGGCAGGACTCGGGCTCCGCGCGTGCGCGTAGCAACCGTGGCTTCGCGTCGATGGATCGGGGCAAGCAGCGTGAGATCGCCAGCAAGGGCGGCCGCGCCGCGCACCAGAAGGGCACCGCGCACGAATTCGACTCGAGCGAAGCACGCGCTGCCGGCCGCAAGGGCGGCGTGACGGTGAGCCGCAATCGCGAGCACATGGCCGCGATCGGTCGTCGCGGCGGCGAAGCACGCGGCGCGAATCGCGCGGCGCGCATGCAGCAGCAGAACACGTCGAGCGGCTCGATGTCGTCGCAGCAGTCGAACGCACCGTCGGCGCCGCGCTTCAGCAGCGATCGCGAAGTCGGTCTGGCGAGCGGCACCAACGGCGCCCAGATGGCGAATGGCTCCGCGCAGAGCACCGCACGGCAGAGCGGCAACTCACTCGGCGGCGAGCGCGCAGGCACGGCGCCGGCAGAGACGAACGTCGAGAGACCGTAGGGAGAGAGGTGAGCCGGTGAATCAGTGAGTCGGTTCATCGGCTGGTGACTTCGGTAGGGCAACAGCAATGGCCACGAACTGGCGTGGAGAGTCCTGCGAAAGGTCTCCATGCTGGTTGTGGCCGTTCGGTTTTCGAGTCACCGACGCACCAGCCGATTCACTGTTTCACCGACTCACCCACGAAACAGCCGTCCTATCCTCCGACGATGCCTTTCCACCGCTCCTCATCGATGTTCCCGCCGCTCAATACGACGGCGACGGGACCGGTGAGCGTGCCGGTGCGGCCGCTCAACACGGCAGCGACGCCGACGGCGCCCGAGCCTTCGACGCGGGTGCCGTGGTCGCGCGCGAGCTCGGCGATCGCGTCGGTGATCTGCTCTTCGCTCACCGTCGCCATCTCGTCGATCGCGGCCTGGCCGATTTCGTAGCCGTCGTCGTCGATCTGGCCCGCGAGGCCGTCGGCGAGCGTCGAGGTCACGGCGACGGTGACCCGATGTCCCGCGGCGAGCGAAGCCGCCATCGCGTTGGTGCGATCACTCTGCACGCCGACGATGTGCATACCCGGCGCGGCGGTGCGCACGAACGCCGCGATGCCCCCGACCAATCCGCCGCCGCCCACCGGCACGATGAGCGTGCGCACGTGCGGCAGGACATCGAGGATCTCGACGGCCACCGTACCCTGACCCGCCAGCAGCGGCGCGCCTTTGCACGGGTCGACGAACGTCATGCCGTGCTCGCGGGCGTACAGCTCCGCCGCGTGATGCGCCGCGTCGTAGTCGGGCGACGTCATGTCGATCTCCGCGCCGAGCGCCACGATGCCCGAGCGCTTCACTTCGGGGGCCGTCGCTGGAAGGAAAATCTTTGCATGGATCGCGAGCGACCGTGCCGCGTAGGCCACACCCAGTCCGTGATTGCCTGCAGACGCCGCGATCACGCCGCGACCGCGTGCTTCCGCCGGGAGCACCGCGAGCGCATTGTACGCGCCGCGGAGCTTGAACGATCCCGTGCGCTGTTGCTGCTCGCACTTGAGGAACACCTCGGCGCCGAGTCGGGAGGTGAGGACGGCGGAGCGGGCGAGCGGCGTGCGGACCGCCACACCGCGCAGGCGCTGCGATGCGGCGAGGACATCGGCGGACGTCGGCAGCATGGGGATAAAGTGACGCCGAATCGGGGAGAGGGGAACCGCTTCGCACGGGGTTTCGACGACTGTGTTACCACGCGTGCGGCAGTGCGTCTAGTTGACAGCGTGGGGTGGCCGGCTAGATTGATTCATGCTGGCGGCCCCGCACGGTTGCGGGGCCGTTGCCGTCTGGCACCCGGCGGAAGTCCGAGGGTAACACCTTCGACGTCGGTGCAGATCGCGGGGCTGTAGCTCAGCTGGGAGAGCGCTGCAATCGCACTGCAGAGGTCAGGGGTTCGATCCCCCTCAGCTCCATCGATGTTCAGTTCGATTGGCACGTATCTCGCCAATCCCGGTTTGACTGCCCGCCGCCGCTCGGTAGGACGGAGAGTTCCAATGACGGCGCGCGTGGCACGATCGGGGGCCGAACCACCAATCGATTGACATATAGAACGCCGCGATGCCTACAGCTCGCGGCGTTTTTATTTGTCGTCTGCTTGATACCAACGGGTATGCCGATCGGCCAGATGAAACGGCCTTCCTTGGCGTCGACCTCCGCGCACCGAGCCCACCCCGCGACCCCAAAGGTCTTTGTTGTTGTAGTTGCAGTGGTAGTTCTCCGTGTTCTCTGTGTTCTCTGTGGTAGAATCGCTCTTCAAGAGCATTTGACCACAGAGAACACGGAGAACACGGAGGAAGCCCTTTGTTGCTGTCGGGACGCTGAAGCGGCAGCTCGAACAATCCCGGTGTGTGGTATTGGTTCGGGTCCTTTTCCAATCCGTCCGCATACCCTCGCCGGTGGGCCAGCCCCGCGCCTTGCTCTAGCGGACTCGACCTTTAGATCTCACTCGAGCGCCGCCGCTGCGTCGTCCCGGACGGCGATGAACAGCTCGCGGAGCCAGACATTCTCCTCGCGCTCCACCGCCCCGCCGAAATCCTCGGCGGCGGTGCTGCTCAGCGAGTTGAGGAAGTTGAGGATCGCGCTTTCCTGCACGTAGAGCCGCGTCTGGCGGGCGATCACGCTCGGCGTCGATCCCTCGCCGGCGCGGATGCCGATTCGGAAGAGCGACCCCTCGCCCGCGAAGGGCCGGCGAAGAGGTGCGCGGATCAGACGTCCGACGATGAATGGGAGGTCCCACTGCGGCTCGCGTCGCGCCGCGAACGTCCAGTCGTGCTCGCGATCGCGCGACGAGTTCACCATCTCCATGAGGAGATCGTGAAAGCCGACGTGGAAGATCTTGATCTTGACGTTGAATTCCCCGAGCACGACCAGCGAGTCCGGGAGCGGCCGCGGTGGCCCGGACAACGGGACCAGATGTCCGTGCTGCGTGCGCAGCTTGATCGTGATCGCGCGGTCGCGCTGCGACAGGTCCACGAAAGGAGCGCCCGCACGGTCCGCGATGATGAAGTGAAAGCGCGCCGGGTCGACGTACTTGTGCACGAAGTCCGAGAGCGCGGGCAGCCGCCGTTTGAGACGGTCCGAGTGCACGGTCGCGTCCAGCGTCACGAGCGTCGTGCCGTCGGCGAGCACGGTGGGGCGCAGCGTGTCGAGCGAGAAGAGCGTGCTGAGCGCCGCCGCCGAGCGTGGTGCGCTGGCGGCGAGGTCGGCGTGGAGTTGCGCTTCGGTCCGTGCTTCGCCCGACGCCATCAATCGATTGATGACCGCGGCGACGTCGGCCGGACGCACGCCGCCGATCGCGAAGTCGACCGACGTGTCCCAGCGGTACTCCTTGTCCACGAGATGGGTGAGGGTCGTGACGTGTCGTCCGTCGGCCGGCCGTTGCGGCGGCGGTACGTTGGGACGCGCCGCCATGTTGTAGCGGCCGTCGACGAGGCTGCCGAAGACCTCGAGCGTCCGTTTGTCGGCGCTCGCACTCGTCCAGACCAGCGTGTCGTCGAACACGTGCGATGGTGAGAGCGCGCCTTTGTTCATCTGCCGCCGCGCGTACTCGTACTTGGCGTTGCGGGTGTTCTCGGCATGCCGGTCGGCGAGCGCCCCGAAGAGCTCCACCGCGTTCGCGCGCGCACGGGGTCCGGCGCCGAAGCCACTGAAGCCCTCCCGGCAGCTCGTGCCGGCGAGCAACAAGGAGGCGAGCGCCACGTGCGAGAGGGGCGGTCGCGCGCGAAGGAAGCTGGTCCGGCGGTGTGACGTCGGCAGGCGTGACTCCGTGAGGCTCGGGGTGGATCCGAGGGGTTGAAGCAGCTTCCTCCCAGAGCTATTTTACACTCGTTCCGCCGAATGGGCACGGGTGTGCTCGTGCGGCGGGTTTTGGTGCCCCTTGGTGTAACTGGCAACACGCCTGACTCTGGATCAGGAGAGTCCTGGTTCGATCCCAGGAGGGGCAATGAAAA